>CACYCL010000038.1 GCA_902772905.1 uncultured bacterium
AAGAGGGAGTTCAAGAGACTAGCAACAAGATTCGGGTGTTCGCCGAACACCTTCTTGAAGGTCAAATCCGCCTTTGGATCAAGGTATTTTGCCATGTCTTTTGCCTCGTTTTCCGTTCAAGGGCACAATACCCCTAAAGAAAAACAAGCGCAGTTTAACAGAAATCGCGGCAAAAGTCAATCTGGACGCGGCGGCAAATATTTGACGGGAAATTGAAAATATTCAATGGATTGAAACGCGAAACTGCACTTTCGTTGGGTTCACGACTATCCTGGTGTTTATTGTATCGTAATCACAAAGCCGCGCTCTGGACAGAAGTAAACGGCATTTGCATCGTACTCGACCCTCCAGTGCGCCGGAATGTCCGCAGCCTTGAACTTGCCGACATAACCCTTCGGCGCATCGACAACCTTGTAGAACTTGATGTTCTTCGTCGTGTCGAACGTGGAAACGTCGGCGACTTTGAGCGTGAGTCCGGAAATGTCCTGACCGGCGCTCTCGAACTTAATGCAGCCGCATCCATCCGCGTCGCCCGTGATCTCAAGGTCGCCGGAAAGCGAACACGGCTTCTCGAAGGAAAGCGTGCCATACTTGCCGTCGAACACCGGCGCAATCGCTTCGGTCGCGACAAACTTGGAGTTGTTGAAAACCCTTCCATGTCCCTCGACACGCGCAACGGTCTGCGCGTTATCAGCCTTCTCGGCGACGGACTCAGGGACATCACAGACACAGTGCGGACATACGAATAGGTCGATTACTTTGAGCCCTTCTTGTCCTTCTTCCCCTTGTCCTTGCCTTCTCCACCGGGCGGAGACGCTCCGTCAAGCGACTGTTCGTGAATCGGAATGCGTACGATTCGCACCATAGGCGCACGCTGCGTCTGCGAGCGGAAGTTTTCGTCGGGCTTCTCGATCTGGAACGTAAGTTCAACCTTGTACGGAACGGAATTCGACTCCGCGAACTCGTCCTCGAACTTCTTCTTGTCGTTTTCGTTGTCCTTCGCACCGGCCGCCTCCGCATCTTCCAGCTTCTTCAGCACACGACAATTGAAGCCGGTTATGCCATCTGCGACAAGTATGGGCTGGTAAAGCTCCTCGTTGCTGAACGTTAGGTCAGTGTCGTCTTCGTCCCTCTCCTCGCCCAGCGCAGAGTCGCGCATGATGCGGGCGTAAAGCCCCGTCTTCTGTATCGGCTCTGCGTAGTCGTTGTCGCCTTCTTCGAGAACCATGACCTGCACACGGTGCACGGAGTCGGCCTTGTCGCTCTTCGTGCCGACGATTGCCGAGCCGAGTTTCGACCATTCGATTATGTCAGAGCGCCTCGGGTCCTCTCCGTCGCCCTTGTTCACAAGCACGAAGCCGTACTTCTCATTCTGCGAGCCGTCGTGCGGATAGTACATGCTCCTAAGGCCAGAGACGACCTGGTTGAGCGCGTAGTCTGTGCGCTGCATCTTGTCGAGATAGTCTGCCGACACCTGCCAGCCGTGGCTCACGGATCGGAACGTAAGGACGCTGAACGTCGTCAGCACTCCTACCAGCATCGTGGCGAGGAGCATTTCAATCATAGTGAAGCCACGCCTCATTCCGGCTTCCTCCAAAGCGTCACGTACGTTTCCTGCTGCTTGCGCCCGCGCCCTTTGCCTCGGTCGCCCCATGTCACCGTTATGCGCACTCGGTACAGGTTGTTCATGCGCTTCAGGTCGTCGTCCGCGATGTTCTTGTCGAGGTTCTCGCGTTCCCACGTATAGCCATGGAACTTGTCGCGCTGCTCATTCGTCATGCGCTCCTCTGTCACAAGATCCCAAAGCTCCGTGGCGCGCGTTTCGCGCACGTCTATGTCCTCCGCCTCCTTCACTTCCTCAAGCGGATACGCCATCTCGCCGAGGTCCATGACTTCCTGCGCCGTCTCGATGTCGCCCTGCGAGAGCATGAGCCGCTGCGCCTGCGACATCGACACGAGGATCCCCGCCAGCCCAGTTCCAAGTATGATGGCCGCGAGAAGAACCTCTATAAGCGTAAAACCCCTTCTCACGTTCCTGACTCCGCAAGCATTGCCAGAAGCCGCGCCTCGTCTATTACTTCCGTACCTAGAGCGCGAGCCTTCTCGGTCTTCGTTGCGCCGACATTCTCGCCGGCGATGAGATAGCGCGTCTTCTTCGTCACCGCGCTCTGGATCACTCCGCCTGCACGTTCGATCAGCTTGGCATATTCGCCGCGTGGGCGCGAGAGGGCGCCTGTAAGCACGCACCCTGCGCCTGCAAGCGGACCGGTGGACGCGACAGGCGCCGTCTTCTCGGCAATTGGGTCTATGCCTAGTTCTGCCATGCGAGACAGAAACGAGCGCCCGTAGTCGGACGCGAAGAACGACAGCACAGCGCGAGCGGCCTCTGCCTTGATGGCAAGAATCTTCCTTTCCCGTCCCTTCAGCTCGTCGTTCGCAAGCACGTTCTTGAGGACTGGCGAATCGGCTAGGTCGCTGAACTTCTCATGTTCCGCCGCAATCGACTTCGCAACGGTCACTCCGACGTTGGGTATGCCCACGGCATAGAGCCAGCGGTGAAGCGGAAGCTCGC
Source organism: uncultured bacterium (assembly GCA_902772905.1). Lineage (GTDB taxonomy): Bacteria > Verrucomicrobiota > Kiritimatiellia > RFP12 > UBA1067 > UBA1067. Next base: position 2,573 of record CACYCL010000038.1, read on the forward strand.
GCGCGGCCTTGAGCGCGTCCATGACTGTCTGGGCGTTCTTGCCGAAGCGATGCCCCGATATGTCCAGCGCATAAAGGTCAACCACCCTGACGGAGAACAGGTCGAGCGGATCGGAAATCATCTTTTCCGCAACCATCGCCTCCACGACCGTTTCGCCCAGCGCCCGAAGGTCAAGCGCGTCGCGGCTCGCAAAATGCTCCACACGTCGCGCCAGCTGGGCCGGACATGCGGGGTTCACGCATCTTACGGCGACTTCGCCATCGTTGCGCCTCACCTCGCCACCGCAGACCGGACACGCCAACGGCATCTCGAAAATACGCTCTGCGCCAGTGCGCTTCTCTGTCATCACCGACTCCACGGCCGGTATTACGTCCCCGGCCTTAACGAGCCAAACGTGATCTCCTACGCGAATGTCCTGCCGCGCAATCTGGTCGGCGTTGTGCAATGTCGCCCGGGAAATAGTCGAACCTGCAAGCTCGGTAGGCTTGAGCTCGGCAACAGGCGTAAGTATTCCCGTGCGTCCAACCTGGACGGTTATGGACTCCACGACCGTCTCGGCGCGTTCAGGCGCATACTTGTATGCGCGCGCCCAGCGCGGACCGTGCGCCGTTGCGCCGAGAACTTCGTAGAGGCCACGCTCGTCTATCTTGACCACCGCGCCATCTATCTCGAAGCGAAACGTGTGCCGCAGGCTCTCCAGTTCGTCAATGGCCGCGTACACCTTGTCGATAGTGGCGCACGCCCTAGACCATGGCGCAACGGGGAATCCCCACTTCTTGAACGCGGTGACCATCTCGGAATGTCGCGCAAAGCCATCGCACCCTTCGCCTCCCGCATTGTATATAACGATGTCGAGAGGACGCGACGCGGTCACCTTCGGATCAAGCTGCTTCAGCGAACCGGCACATGCGTTCCTCGGGTTGGCAAACGCCTCGCGCCCTTCCGCCTCCTCACGCGAATTGAGAGCGGCAAAGCCGTCACGCGTCATATACACCTCGCCGCGCACCTCAAGAACGTCCGGCGCGGAATCAGGCAGCGAAAGCGGAACGGACCTTATCGTGCGGACGTTCACCGTGACGTCGTCGCCGACAATGCCGTTGCCGCGCGTCGCGGCGCGAACGAGCCTGCGGCCTTCATACCTGAGAGAGATCGACACGCCGTCAACCTTCGGCTCCACTAGATATGTGAAGCCAGACACCGTCTTGCGCACGAACGCATCGAACTCGGCCAGCTCACCCTTCGCGTGGGTCTTGTCCAGAGACTGCATAGGCGGATCGTGCCGCACCTGCGCAAATGCCGAAGTAGGCGCACCGGACACACGCTGCGTAGGCGAGTCGGGATCGCGAAACTGCGGCCAGTCACGTTCAAGACGCAGAAGCTCTTCGTAGAGAATGTCGTAGTCGCGGTCGCCGATGACCGGCTTGGCCTCCACGTAGTAAAGGCGGTCATGCCGGTTTATCTCGGCAACCAGGAACGCGATCCTTGCCTTGGCTTCTGCATCAGTCATTGAAATACCCTCTTCAGCAACTCCGTGCATCGTCCGCAGTGCGTGCAGTCGTTCGCCGACACACACTCCCGAACTGCGTCCCAGAGCATCTGCTCTTCGCCAAACGCGGCGTTGTCGAAGCTCTTCGGGAACACGTGCCTCGCGTCCATCAGGTCGGCAAGGTTTCCTCTGTACGAATATGTAGCGTAGGCATCAACTATTTTGCCGGGAAACGGGTGACGCCGCGTTGCTAGCTTCACGACATCCACAAACGGTTCGTATCTGGGCAGGTCTTCAGGCCTGAGCCACGTAGAACGAAGGAAGTCCTCGTAATTGCCGCGCTCGTAGTTCTCGCGGCAGATGAATACCGAGAAATCGAACTGCTCGCCGATCTTCGACTGCGCACGTCGGTTGTGGCCGTGAAGGTTGTCGTGAAACTGCTGGTATGGGCACTGTCTGAGGCACCCTGAGTTCACCTGCATGCCTATCGTCTTTCCATGCCCATGCGCCCATTCCGACATGCCCTTCAGCCAAGCAAGCTCGCGTTGTCGCTCGCGCGTTGCGTAGAACGAGTCGAAGAGCGACATGATCGGTTCGAAACCGACAGAGCCATGCACGCGCTGGTTCACGCTGAGGCGTATCTTGACCTGAGGAAAGCGCTTGCGAAGAACGGTGGCTATGAAAGGAGATGTGGTAGTCACCGTTTCTGGGAAAAGCCCCTCTGAATCCATTTCGCGCAGCATGCGTTCCACGAAATCGGCAAGCTCCGGCGAAATCGCAATGTCGCCGTAGCAGTTGCAGTTGAATAGCGTGTCCAGTTCAATGCCGTTTCTCCTGGCCCACTTCAGATCGTCAACCTGCCTCGCCCGCAGCTCTGGAGTGTAGTCCGGCGCGGGGCGGCATGAAAGCACTCCAGGCCATGCGAAGAACACCTCCTTTACACGGTCGATGCATCTTCCGCACACCTCCTGAAACGGTTCGTTCGAAAACCATCCAACAGCCAGCGTTCTACGCATTAGCCACCTCGCATCTTCTGCCGTGCGTTCCCCTCACTACGCCCTTGTTGAAGAAGAAAAGCTCCTTGGGGTCGAAGCCCGGCTTGTTGTGTATGTCAACATGAGTCGCGAAGTCGGGGGCCTCGCGCTTGTCCGTCCACCACTCATAGCCGCACCACGAGCCAGGCTTTGCGACAAGGACGGTGTAGTTCGCGCCCTGCGGAGCAGGACCGTCGGGCGGAAGTTCGCAGACGCCATTCCCGACAAGCAACTTCACCGCGTTCTCGCGTTCGTCCCCGTATACAACGCAAACTTCATGGTCGCACATGGCAAACGCCGTGGACTGATAGAAATCTGGATACGACATTCCCCCGACAGTGCGAGTCTTGAACATTCCTGCGCGGCGCAACACGACATTTGGCATTACTGGCTCCACGGTAACATCCGTTATCTCGTAGTCGCCCGCGACCCTGAGTTCGCACCCTCGCCTCATGCAGATGTCAGAGATTCTCTCCAGCTGCCTTCTGAACTCCTTCAGAGCGGAAAGCGCCTGCGGAGAGCCGGGGCCATTCCTCTGTGCGGCATAGTCCAGCGTTGGCAGATAAAGGTAGGCCTCGTCAACATCATGGACATTTGTCATCTCCTCGAAGTACCTTATGCACATGCGCCCTACCTTCGGCGATGCGAGAGGGCCCCAATAGCGCCAGAGTGGGAAACTTCCGCACAGCTTGCGCAGCACAGGCTCCATGCCTGTCGGCTTGGTATAGCACGCCATGACCATTCCGCCGCCATGTTTGTGTATAGGTGCGGGCGAGATTATCGCATCGACCGACTCGCCCAGCGACTGCTGAAAGAAGAACAGCCCGACTGTTCCGCCCGCCGCCCGATGTGCGTCCCACACGCGCTCGCCCTTCACGATACGCGCGCTCTGCTCCCAGAAAATCGGCTTGCGCAGATTCTCCGACCACCATCCGTTGGCGACAAGACCATGTGCGCTCGGCTCCAGACCTGTGCGCATAGAAGCCTGCGCAACGCAAGTAACCGCAGGAAACACAGACTGCGCAGGCTCGAAGCGAAGCCCTGCCATTTCCAGAAGCCCGTTGCGCTCCAAAAGACGATAACCAAGACCTGCCGCAATTACGTTAAGCCGATTCATGACGCACTAACCTTTGGAAGAGCCTGCCTGAGAAGCCGCAGCACGAGAAGAAGAACCGCCCCGACAACAAGGAGCGCATTGAGACCGTGATTGATCAGGCCAAATACAACCAGTGCGCCAAGCTGCAGATACACAATCGCCCCGACGAGCTGCCCGACTAGCCCGCGCAGCGCAGGGTCGGACTCTTCGCCCTCGGAGTATTTCGTTACGAAGGCGATATACGCCGTCCACAGTACAACCACGGCACACAGCGCCGCGAATGCCTTCGGCGCACATTCCAGCAGGCGCGGCATAAGCCAGAGCGGAACATACGCCGCAGCACCGAGGAGCACGTTGAGCCCTCTGCAGAGCCCCATCAGAAAAGGACTCTTCGTGCGGTTGTAGGCCGCGCAGGAAGCGGCGATGGCGATAGCGACAATAAACGAGGAATGAACGACGCCCAAGGCGAAAAACGACGGCGTGGCAAACATCCCTCCGCCGATGAGCAAGGCAAATGCGGCGACCAGGCAGGCCGCCCGTGCGGTCTTCGCGGCGTGAAGCGAGATTTCGCCGTCCGCAATCGGACGCCCCGTATCCTCCTTCGCACCGACAATGTCGTTATCGGCAAGACCGAACATGTAGAGCAGGACGCTCGTCGCCGACGCCACTGCGGACGCCACTGCGCACCACGCCAGTTCGTCGCGTTCAAGCGGACGGCTCGCCGCGAACGCAGCGACGGATGCCACGCCGACGAGCACATCGCCGGGCACTGTGGGCAGGTTAACCACCCTGAAGAACTTAAGCCATGGTCTGAGCATTGTTGTAATTATACCAAAAAAGCCGCGCTTACGCGCATCAGCGAACGGCAAAAACGATGTCTGGTGGCGGCGGAGCCATCACAGAGACGGTACGGCCAGTTACAGGATGAGGAAATTCAAGTGCGGCGGCGTGCAGCAGCTGACGGCGAGGCCGCACGGAGAGCCGACAATCGCGCTTCGCATCGCCGTAAAGAGCATCACCCACTACAGGATGACCAAGATGCGCGGCATGGACTCGGATCTGGTGCGTGCGTCCTGTGAGAATCGTGAACTCGACAAGCGCCAGAGAGCCTCTGCAACCGAGTGTACGCCACATTGTCAACGCCCTCTTTCCGTCCCTGTCCACCACTGCCATGCGCTTTGGATCCCATGGTTTTCGCCCTATAAGCGTATCGAGTTCGCCGTCCCGTGGCACAGGCGCACCATGCAATACTGCGAGATATAACTTCCGCACGTCACCATGCGACTCAAACATACGCCGCATGGCAACATAGGCCCGCTGCGTTTTCGCGGCGGCTAGCGCACCGCTCGTCTCCATGTCAAGCCGATGCACAATGCCAGGCCTGCCATAGCTGCCAACGCCCGCAATCGACGGACAGTGTGCGACAAGCGCCTCTGTCAGCGCACCGCTCTCATGTCCGGGAGCAGGATGCACGATCTGACCTGCAGGCTTGTTGACGACTATTACGTCCTCGTCTTCGTAAATAACATCGAGCGGAAGCATCGTCACTTCGCTGCCTCTGCATCACCAAGCGCGGCAGCCGAAAACGAGTTGAACGCATTCATCGCACGGTCGGGTCCGTCATGAACCACGACTGCCACGGCCTTGGCGGCTTCCGCAACGACAATATCCATGACCTTGCGAGAGTCCTTTGAGAACTTGCCAAGCACAAAGCCTATGACGTTTGAACGGTCCTTCCCCACGCCAAGCTTGAGCCGCGTGAAGTCTGACGTGCCAAGACGCTCGATTATGTTCCGTACGCCGTTATGTCCGCCGCAGCTGCCCCCTTTTCGTATGCGCATACGGCCAAGCGGCAGGTCGATGTCGTCCTGAACAACGAGAAGATCAGCCGGAGTGGCGTTGTGATACTTCACCACCGGTGCAACAGACTCGCCAGAAAGATTCATGAACGTCTGCGGCTTCACAAGCAACACACGTTCGCCCGCAATGGAAACCGTGGCCATGAGGCATTTGAACTGACGTTTCTCCTCCCATGAAACCCCTGCTGCCGCAGCAATCGCGTCAACCGTCTCGAATCCGACCGAGTGAGGCGTGTTGGCATATTGTACGCCGGGATTTCCAAGGCCTGCAACTATCTTCATACCTGTTCCTCGTTCATTGGCATACACACCTTACGCAGACGATCGTCCACCCGCCTTTCGACGAAAAAGACACCTCCGCCCCGAGCCGGCGTGCGCGCTGACGCATTCCCTCAAGCCCAAAGTGTCCTTCCCTCGCGCCAGGAGCCGAGTCCAAGTCAAACGGGGCACCGTCGTTGGCTATGCGCAGAAGCCACCCGCCGCCATCCTGCGCATCAGACGATATCGCGATTTTCTTCGCACCGCCGTGCTTTACGGCATTGGCGATCGCTTCACGCGCAATCAGAGAGAGGTCTCGCATCTTCGCTGCGTCCATGGTCTGCGGAAGCCCATCGGCAAGGCGCGTGTCAACACGGCATATGCCCTTCGTAGTCTCGTCATGAGCGAGCTGTCGCAGCATCTCCGCAGGCGACAGGCGCATCATGTCGTCGTTCTTGAGCCCCCAGACAACGTCACGCACCTCACGTTTCGCACGCACAAGGGCATCCTGCGCTTCTTTGAGCCTGTTCAGCTTTATCATCATCCCCGCGCCTACAAGGTGCTGCTCTATCGTGTCGTGGATGTCATCGGCCATGCGCTTGCGTTCGGCCATTATCGCGCGCGAACGCAGAAGCCGCCTCTGCTGGCGCAGATACACTACGGCAAACACAAGAAGCACGATGCCAAGACCTACCGACAGTGAAACGGTAAGCACTCGGAACATCTCGTGGTGTTTCGCTGCATAGTAGTCCATGTCAGGCAGAAGTTCAACATCATTCGGATTCGTGACATTGAGCTTGACGCCCATTACGTAACCAGGCCTGCCGTACAGTGACGATTCATCAAGGACCTGCTCAACGACGCCGGTGATCCTAACCTTTGGATGCGTACGCACACATCCTTCAATGAAGTCAGGCAACGGATCTACAAGGATATTGACGGGGATTCCATCGGCGGTTATTGCAAAGCCTGTCTCCGTCGTGCCAATCGCACGGCCTTCGAGCAGCACACGTGTGCCGTTTACGCTGCTGTGAGCCTTTGGCGCCTTCACAAGTTCCGCAGCCTTCACGGCGACTGGATCTGGCATCTGCTCGGCGCCGGTCTTATTCCATGACTTGGCTATGAACACGACATGACCGCCTTCAAGAGATGGCGAGCCCGACACTGTAACAACGTCGCCAGTCGACGGCACCGAGCTTATGTCATCTGCTACGACCTTCAGCCCATCCGATCCCCGCTGCAGAAAGAACCTGTCGTCTGCCGAGAACGACACTGTTCCCGAAATCTCCGCCGTGCTGCCACGAGGCGAAAGCACCTCAGAGACCTTTGCAGCGACTTTGCCTCGAATCTCCTTGGCGAACTCGCCGAGCGACTGTTCGCGCTCGGCGCCTGCCGAGAGACATACGACAGCAGCAAGAACTGTAACCAGGCGTCTCAAATCAGGTTGTGCAGATATTGTCCGTACGACGACTTGCCGTATGTCTCGGCAATCCGCTTGAGCTGCGCATCGTCAATCCAGCCGCGAGTCCAGGCGATTTCCTCAATGCAACTCATCTGAAGCCCCTGACGGTCGATGATCGCGCGCACAAAGTTTGTTGCGTCGGCAAGCGACTGGTGCGTCCCGGTATCCAGCCACGCAAAGCCGCGGGACATCAATTCCACCTTCAGCTCGCCTCGCCGCAAATATTCCTTGTTCACGTCCGTTATCTCGTATTCGCCGCGAGCGGACGGCCTGAGGCCTTCCGCTATCCCTACAACTGAGTTCGGATAGAAGTACAGGCCCACAACGGCATAGTTTGACTTCGGACGAGCCGGTTTCTCCTCGAGCGAGACGGCGCGACCATTATTGTCAAACTCGACTACGCCGTAGCGTTCCGGATCGGACACACGGTATCCGAACACGGTCGGCGCGCCAGACTCATTGACATCACGAAGCATCCGCGGCAACTCTGCTCCATAGAAGATGTTGTCGCCAAGCACAAGGCACACGTCATCGTCGCCAATGAACTCCTTGCCGATGACAAACGCCTGGGCCAAGCCATTTGGAACTTCCTGCGCTTTGTACGAGAACTTCATGCCAATGCTGGATCCGTCGCCGAGAAGCCGTTCGAACATGGGCAGATCAACCGGTGTCGAGATAATCAGAACCTCGCGTATGCCGGCGAGCATCAGCGTTGACAGCGGGTAGAAGATCATCGGCTTGTCGTATACCGGCAGCAGCTGTTTCGATACGACCCGCGTGAGCGGATGAAGGCGCGTTCCAGCGCCGCCGGCAAGAATTATCCCCTTTCTCATGTCACTCAACCTCCTTCTGCCAACGCTAATGGCGCTTAGACCCTGAACAACTTTCTGAGTTTTTCAACGCGGTCAAGCCTCTCCCACGGAAAGGTAGCCCTTCCGAAGTGACCGTACGACGCTGTGGACTCATAGTTCCAGCCGCGAGGCTTGAGAAGTCCAAGATCCTCGATGAGCGAATACGGGCGGAAATCGAAAACCTTGCCTCCGGCAAGCATTTTTTCAATACGATCGTTCGTCACGCCATCTTTCGCCGTGCCAAACGTCTTTACGCAGAAGCTTACCGGCCTGTCTACGCCAATGGCATACGCCACCTGTATCTGGCAGCGATGGCAAAGACCTGCCGCAACGATGTTCTTGGCGGCGTAGCGCGCGTAGTACGCAGCGCTGCGATCAACCTTTGACGGGTCCTTCCCCGAGAACGCGCCGCCTCCGTGCGAGGCCATTCCACCGTAGGTGTCTACAATTATCTTGCGCCCGGTGAGGCCGCTGTCACCGCAAGGTCCTCCGATCACGAACTTGCCTGTCGGGTTAACATAGAACTTCGTGCTCTCGTCCAATAGCCCGGTCTTCGAAAGGTAGTCCGCAGCGAGCCGCTGAAGTTCACGGTAATTCAGTTCGTTGGCGCCCTCCTCCGTCGTCTGATGAGAAACAACCACAGTGTCGATGCGCACAGGGCGACTGTCTTCATACACAACTGAAAGCTGGCATTTCGCATCCGGCCTGAGCCACGAATAACGACCGCCGCGCTTGCGCAGGCGAGCAAACATCTGCAGCAGCTCATGCGAATACACTATTGGCGCAGGCATGAACGTAGGCGTCTCATCGGTTGCATAGCCGAACATCATGCCCTGGTCGCCAGCTCCCTGCCGCTGCTTCGCCTTCCGATTCACGCCCATTGCAATGTCTGACGATTGCCCGTGCAGCCGCGACAGATACTCAAAGGACTTCCAGCTGAAATGCTCATCGGAACGATCGTAGCCAATGCGCTTTATCACCTTGGCGACAATTGCCCTGGCGTCGATTTTATCCCAGCCTTTCGCCGTTATCTCTCCCATGTTGACAACAATGTCTGGCCCCACCATCGTCTCGCAGGCGACGTGCGCCCGAGAATCGACCTTGAGGCACGCGTCGAGTATGGCATCCGATATCTGGTCGGCCACCTTGTCGGGGTGACCTTCAGAGACCGACTCCGATGTGAAGACGTGACAATGCTTTATATCTGACATTTCCATTCCCTGTTAGACCTCCGTCTCACGCCGCAGCACCGCGCCACGACGTCACAGACTGAAACGAGTACCTGTGTATTATACCAAAATATGGTATTCTACGCTTTGAACTTCTCGCGGTTGATCCAGAGACCTAGCGCTGGATTCGGTATGAAGTATATTTCCTCGCCATCTACCGTGTTGTAGCCGTACTTAAGTTTCGCGGGATTGTACCTCGCAGCCATCTCGTCGTAGTCAGCGGCCTTGAAGCCAACGCCTTCAACCTCGGCCTTCGCAATGTTCTTCACGCAATACGTTATCGAGAAGCGCCCGTCTGACGAGCCGTGTATCAAGTGCGCGGCAGCACCCATGTTGGCACGGAGATCCGCAGCGTCTTCGCGTTTGAACACCTCAAGCGTATGGAGCCGCCCCCTGTAGCCGTACTTGCGGATCAGACCGTCTACAGTTTTGTCCTCGCCGAACTGCCGAACACCAGGCGCAAGCACAATCAACTCGCCACCATCGGCCATGGCCATGCGCGTACGGTAAATCGACTTGTTGCCGAGCCATGTTGACGTGAACTCACTTGGATCAAGATACACCACGCACTTCCTGAGGCCATGCTCCACATAGTCGATGTTCTTCACCTGTGCAAGCTTAACGGCTTCGGTCAGACAGTTGCGCCCCTGTCCGATGAAGAGGCCATGCGAAGCGATCTTTCCGCCTGGCGCAGTATTCACAGTCAAGACCCAAAGTATTGGGCGCGCTGCGACGTAGCGCTCGAAAGCGTAGTCGAATATCTGCCTTACGGGTGTGCAGTCCCGGCCCATTGCCTGCTCCATGCCGCAAACCGCACCAATCATGTGCGACTTGTTTATCATGTCGGCGCCGCCCACGCCCACAAAAATGTTCTTGGCGTGGTTGGCCATGCCTATGACCTCATGCGGCACAACCTGCCCAGGCGAGACAATGAGGTCGTATTTCTCGTCCATCAGCAGACGATTGACCTCAACGTCAACAGCATCCTTCCACAGTCCGCCGGAAATCCTCTCGACCACGTCCGCAGGAACCTCGCCCAGCTTGACGACGTCAGAGCGCCAGTTGTGCACGATCATCTTCGAATAGGGTATTTCTCCGAACATCACAGCCCACTGGGTCTCTGACACCGGCACATGCGTACCAAGCGCAGGAAGAATGTCTACATTCGCGCCTCTAGCCGCAAGCAGCCGATAGACCACCTGGGTTATGAACCCGGCATTGGAATGAAAGCGCGTAAAATCCGGCGGAATGACGAGTGCATTGCGCACTGCGCCATTCTCGGCCTCCCAGTCGGACAGCGCGCGCTCAAGGGTTGTCGCAATCTCTTCGTTCGACAACGTTGCGCCAGCCGGGGCAATCTTGAACATATCTTTCATAACGGTCGCTTCATCGCAATCTCAGGGCATGTAAACGGATCCGCGTGCTTGGTGCAGTTGATGCATCCCGTGTATAGCTTGTGCATGACCTCGCATTTAGGGGTTTCAGCAAAGCCCAGAGCCGAGAAGAATTCGGGGGCAAACGTCAAAGCGATCACCTCGCGCGGACAGAACCGACGTGCGTTCTCTATTACAGCCTCGACGAGGAGCCTGCCTATCCCCCTTCTGCGCAGGATCGACTTCACTGCGAGCGAGACTATTTCAACAGTCGCCGCCTCGGCGTTGCCGATCTCGGGATGAATCTGATAAGCGACGCAGCCCGCCATTGTGCCTTCGCACTCTGCTACTACAAACCTGTCTATGTTCTCGACCACGCTACCAAGCGACCGCGGCACAAGCATGTCTGTATTGCGACCTATGAGCGCGAATATCTTCTCCGCGTCCCTTAGCGTCGCCGCCCTTACTCTAGCTTCCGCTTTCATCCGCAGAATCTACTTGCGGCGGGCAAGCATCTCATGGTATTCCGAATAGCTGCCCTCGAACCAGGTCGTACGACCCTTGCCCTCGAAAGCAAGTATATGCGTTGCTATGCGGTCAAGGAACCAACGGTCATGAGACACCACCATTACGCATCCGCCAAAGTCCTGAAGCCCCTCCTCCAGCGAGCGAAGCGTGGCAACGTCAAGGTCGTTCGTAGGCTCGTCAAGAAGAAGAAGATTGCCGCCGCTTGTGAGCAGCTTGGCGAGATGGACGCGATTGCGCTCGCCGCCTGAGAGAACCCCAACTTTCTTCTGCTGCTCAGGGCCACGGAAGTTGAAGCGAGAACAATACGCACGACCGTTCATCATGGTCGTTCCCGCGAGGTTCACGAACTCGCCGCCACCTGTTATCGCCTCATACACAGTCTCCTCCGGCTTCAGTTCGCTGCGCGTCTGGTCTACATAGCTGAGCTTGACCGTTTCTCCTACGGTGAATGTTCCGGAAAGAGGTTTGAGCTGCCCTGTTATGAGCTTGAACAGCGTTGTTTTGCCGGCGCCGTTCGCGCCAATCACACCGACTATACCGCCGCGAGGCAGATCGAAGTTGAGGTCTTCGTAGAGCACCTGGTCGTCAAAACCCATCTTGACGTGCTCCGCGCGCACTACGAGATTACCGAGACGAGGCCCTGGCGGAATGCGGATGACGAGATCGTCTTCGCGGGTTGAAACCTCTTGCTTCTGCAGTTCCTCATACCGTTCAACACGGGCCTTGGCCTTTGCATGACGCCCGGATGGATTCGTCTGAATCCACTTGAGCTCGTTTTCAAGCAGCTTCTGACGCGACTTTTCGACCTTTGCCTCGCGGGCGAGCATCGCCTCCTTCTGCTTGAGCCACTCTTCGTAGTTGCCCTTGTATGGATAGCAGACGCCATGATCCAGTTCTAGAATCCAGTCGGTGACATCCGAAAGGAAATAGCGGTCATGCGTGACAACGATGAGAGTGCCTTTGAATTCCTTCAAATAAGCTTCAAGGCGAAACGTAGTCTCCGCATCAAGATGGTTGGTTGGCTCGTCCAGCAGAAGAACGTCGGGATTCGACAAAAGAAGACGCGCAATCGCCACGCGACGCCGCTCGCCGCCAGAGAGCACAGCTATGCTCTTGCCGCCAGCGGGGCAACAGAGGTCGGCCATGCGGCGTTCGACCAGATTTTCTAGATTCCAGTAGTCGTTGGCGTCTATTATCTCCTGAAGCCGCTCCATCTCCGCCGCAGCCTTCGGGTCATCAAGCTCGCAGCATAGGTCTTCATAGCGCGTCACCATCGCCTGGGCGTCAGCAACGCCTTCCATCACGGTCTCGAGCACAGTCTTAGAGTCATCAAGCTCCGGTTCCTGCGGCAGATAGCCAACTTTAGTGCCTTTCGCCACCTGAACCGTTCCCATCAGCTCGGTATCAAGGCCAGCGAGAATCTTGAGAAGAGACGACTTGCCCGCACCATTCGCGCCGATGACACCTATGTGCGCGCCGTAGAAAAACGACAAATTGACATCCTTGAGGATTGTCTTTGTCCCCTGCTGCTTGGTTACATCCACCAAGCTGAACTGATACTCGCCTGCCATTTGAAGCTATTCCATAAACTCTCGCGCCGCCCTGCGGTGCGGGGCGGCGCGCTTTGAGCTTTTATCGGCTCTCCTCGGCGTCGAACGCCGGGCGCTTGCCCTTGTACCACCAGAACATGATTGGCGTCGCGATAAACACCGACGAGAACGTTCCGGACACGACACCGAACAACATGATGAGCGCGAAGTCGAATATCGAGCCGTCGCCGAACGCGAACAGCGCGAGAACCGCGAAGAACGTCGTCACAGACGTGATGACAGTACGCGACAGACATGCATTGACCGCCGAATTGCAGAGGTCGTAGAAAGACATCTTCTTGTCGTGGCGCAGCTGCTCGCGGATTCGGTCGAACACGACAACCGTATCGTTCACAGAGTAGCCGATGATTGTCAGCAGCGCGGTAATCACGATCAACGAAACCTGGCGACCGCAGAGCGAGAAGAGCGCAAGCGATATTAGCGCGTCATGCGCCAGAGCCACAATGGCGCCAAGGCCGAAACCGAACTGAAAGCGGAAACCAACGTACAGAAGAATAGCCACAAGGGAGAAGATAACGGCGTACGTGCCGCTCTTCTTGAGATCTGCACCGACCATCGAGCCGACTTCATCAACCGACGAGGGCCTGAACTCAGCCTGAGGGAACGCCGTCTGGAGAAGTTTTGTAACATAAGCGCCGACGTCCTTGCCCTCAAGCGCCTGACCCTTCGCGGTCTCGGCGGTCTCGCCCGTCTTAACGAGAAGCGTAGACGCGCCAACTCCGTGCTGGTACTGAATCACGGCCGCATTGTCGAAATCGGCGAGAGCCTTGCGAACCGCCGCCGTCTCAGGCTGCGCATCCTGCTTGAGACTGTAGACGATCGATGTTCCGCCTGTAAGATCAACCGAGAGCACCGAGGCTTTGTTCGTCGCAAGGCGAATCGCAAATATCACGAGCGCTATCGCGATGAACGTGAACGAGCCGCCGACGGTGAACTTTGTAACCTTCATGAAGTCGAAGTTGGGTTTCTTGAAGAACTGCATCATCTTGAACGGCTTCGTGCGGTCAGGATTGACGCAGTGGTCGAATACGAGACGCGTGACGACGACGGCCGTGAACATCGATATGACGACTCCTGCGGTAAGCGTAATGGCAAAGCCACGCACCGGGCCCGTGCCGACCACGAACAGGATAATGCCCGTGATTATCGTAGTCAGGTTCGAGTCGAAGATGGCTGTGAACGCACGGCCATAGCCGTTGCGAACGGCCTCGCCCGCTGCCTTTCCAGCCTGGAACTCCTCGCGGATGCGCTCAAATATGAGCACGTTTGCGTCAACCGCCATGCCAAGCGAAAGAACAAGACCGGCAATGCCAGGCATTGTGAGCACTGGCAGCTGCATGGAGCCGCCGCCGCCCATCGACGGATCGTGAGCGAACACGCCGAGCAGATTCGCACAGATGACAAGCGCCGTAGGAAGAAGCGCAATGTCGAGGAAAAGCGCGATATCGGCAACAAGACCGCAACGCCAGTAGTAGATGAACATGAAGATCGCTATGAGACAGAACCCCATGACAGCAGCCGTCTTGCCGGCCGCAATCGCATCGTCGCCGACGGTCGGAGCCACTGTAGTTTCGGCAAGAATCTTCATCGGCGCAGGCAATGCGCCGGCATTCAGCTCGTCCGCAAGCTTCTTAGCGCTCTTTGCATCAAAGCGCCCGGTAATCTCGCCTTGGGTCGAAATCTCGGAGTTGATGACAGGGGCTGAGATGAGCGTCGAATCCAGTATGATCGCGAGCTGGCGGCCACGGTCGGTCGGGTTCTTCGGACCGTGCGCCTTGTAGTTGCGCGTAAGGGTTGCAAACTTGCGCCCGCCCTCGGACGAAAGACGGAAGCCAATCGACAGATTGCCAGTCGTGGGTTCGCGCTGAACGGCCGCGGAGATGAGGTCCTCGCCTGTCACGCGCGGCTCGGTGGAGCGAGCGACAAAATTTGGCGAATAGTTACCATCGCCATTGTCCTCAAGCATGAAGCTGTAGCGCGCATCAGGCGTTTCAAACGCGGCAAGACGCGCAGCATGGCCAGGACGCTTCGAGACTTCGGACCAGTTCGCCGCACGGCCATAGCCGCTGCCCTTCTTCTCGTAACCTTCTGGAGCGACATCTTTCGCCAGCAACTTCGCTACAAGCTGGTCGTTCTTCGGATGCGTCAGGCGGAATTCAAGGAACGCCGCGCTCTGGAGGCTGGCCTTCGCCGCCTTGCGAACCTCATCGTCAACGCCTGGAAGCTGCACCAGAAGACGATGATCCTTCATGCCCTGTATGACAGGTTCGTTAGTTCCCATAGCATCGACGCGGCGCCGAATCACGGAGATGACGCGGTCGTCGCAGCCGACCAAAGTCTCCTCTATCTTCTTCTGCACCGCGCCTGGCGTGTTGGTTATCGCCGGGTTGGAAGCGATGATAGACTCGGCTAGCCTGTCGGTGTCTACCCCCAGGGTGAACGACGTTCCCCCCTTGAGGTCAAGGCCGAAGCGAAGCTTCTCCGAAGGCGGGTTGCAAACATAGAAAGAGATCACGGCAATGAGCGCCAAGACCATCCATTTCCAAATGTTGTTGCGAACAACTGAATCTTTTGCCATATTTATTTCATCCTCGTTTGAGACATTGAATGTGAATTATACCATATCATCACCGTGCAAATCAAGTGCGCTTAGCAGTGACAAGCCAATGAGGCATAGGCGGCGGCGCCATGCGCGTTGCTCCAGGATCAAAACCGGCATCACGCATCCACCCCTTCAGCTCCTCGTCGGAGAACACCCATCCGTTCTCGGTTGTCAACGCCATGTTCAGGGCGAATAGCGCCGAGAACCTTGGCGAAGTATGCGTTGAGTCGGTCATCATGTCGAGCACAAACAACTCTCCGCCTTCAACAAGCGCATCGTGCGCCCGACGTAGTATGCCCGAGATCTGCTCCGGTGACTCCTGGTGCAAAGCGCCAAAGATCGTTACCACGTCATAGCCGCCGTATTCGAACTCGTCCTTGTGATAGTCTCCGGCCCGGCACTCTATGCGATCCGAAAGCCCGAAGCTCTCGACATAGCCACGTGCTTCCGATGAAATCGCCGGCAAGTCAACCGTCACGCATTTCGCTCCTGGGTTTGCCTGGCACATCAATATTGCATATGCACCAGGCCCGCCGGCAAGGTCGAGTATTCTGGCTCCTTGCATGCTGCTCAGCATGGGCACAACGCCTTTCCCTATGCCCATGGCACGGCCAAACATCGCGGCGGCAAACGACTTTGTGCGATCATGGTCAGCGCCAAGATGAACCTCCGGGCGCTCCACAGGCCGACCGCTAGAGACAAAACCGGAAAGCCTCCCCCACGCTGGATACACGTCGCGATTGTAGCGTATCGCCTTGGTGAGGTCGGCCTGGCCTCCTGGCACCAACGCCATGCGCGAAGCGCAAGTGTTCGCGTAGATGCCATCGCGTTTCTCAAGGAGCCCTTCCGCAACGCATGCATCGGCGAGAAGCCGCATCGCTCGAATGCTGCAATTCGTGTCTGCGGCAATATCTTCAAGCCGACCCGACTTCTCTACTGCAGCAAACAAGCCACAGTCTACAGCGGCAAACAAAGCGGCGCTTCCATAGAACGCGCTTGCAAGCTCAACTATGCCCTGTACGTCTCTCGTCACCCGAACAACTCCCATGGGCTGCACATCAGCGACCGACAGCTCGACGATAGCGGGCGATGAGCGCATTGGTCGACGAGTCGTGGCGCATTTCGGGCTTATTGGCCACGAGATCGGCGAGCACGCCCTTCGCAAGCACCTTGCCGAGCTGAACGCCCCACTGGTCGAAGCTGTACACATTGAATATGACGCCCTGCGTGAACACCTTGTGCTCGTATAGCGCGACAAGTGCGCCAAGCGACTCGGGCGTAAGCTTGTCAGCAAGAAGAGTGTTCGTCGGACGATTGCCCTCAAACGTCTTGAACGGGACAAGATCCTCTGGAACGCCTTCCGCACGGCACTCCTCGGCGGTCTTCCCGAACGCCAGCGCCTCTGTCTGAGCGAAAAGGTTGGCCATAAGCTTGTCGTGCAGGTCGCCAATCGGATTGTGAGTCTGGCAGAATCCGATGAAATCACATGGTATGAGGTGCGTACCTTGGTGGATTAGCTGGTAGAAGCTGTGCTGTCCGTTAGTGCCGGGCTCGCCCCAGACTATAGGACCGGTCTCGCGGTCAACAGGCTTGCCGGCTCTGTCAACGCCCTTACCGTTTGACTCCATGTCCATCTGCTGCAAGTACGCCGGGAAGCGCGAAAGGTACTGATCATACGGAAGACAACAGTACGTCTCAGCTCCATATCCGTTCGAGTAGAGTATCCCGAGCAGCGCCATCACAACCGGCATGTTGCGGTCGAACTTCGCTGTGCGGAAATGGCGGTCCATCTTCCAGTATCCCCTTAGCAACTTGGCGAAGTTCCTGCGCCCAATGGCAATCATAAGCGAGAGGCCGATTGCGCTTGGAAGCGAATAGCGCCCGCCGACCCAGTCCCAGAACGGAAACATGTTGTCGAGGCTGACGCCGAACTCGGAAACCTCCTTTGCCGCCGTGGAAAGCGCGACGAAGTGCTTTGCAACCACATCGTTCGGATTGACGGACGGGATGCTGTCGACAAGCCAGGCTTTCGCCGCGTTGGCATTGCTCATCGTCTCCTGGGTGGTGAACGTCTTCGAGGCCACAAGGAAGAGGGTCTCGGCGGGCTTCACCTGGCGAAGCGTCTCGGCGAGGTGCGTCGAGTCGACATTGGAAACGAAGAAGAACTTCATTCCGCGCTTCGAATACGGCGTAAGTGCGATATTGGCCATAACAGGGCCGAGGTCGCTGCCGCCTATGCCAATGTTGACGACGTACTTGATTCTCTTGCCGGTGAACCCGCGATGCGCCCCGGAGCGCACTTTCTCCGCAAAGTCGCCCATCTTCTCAAGCACGGCTCTGACATCCGGCATAACGTCCTTGCCGTCCACAAGCACTTTCGCCTTGGGATCGCAATTCCTGAGCGCGGTGTGAAGAACGGCGCGGTTCTCGGTACGATTTATCTTCTCGCCGGTGAACATGCGCTCGATCTCATCCTTGAGACCGGATGCCTCGGCAAGCTGCACGAGCGCCTTCATCGTTGCGCGGTCGACGCGATTCTTTGAATAATCGAAATGCCAGCCAGCTGCGTCGATCGAGAACTTCTCCGCGCGCGCGGGATCCTCCGCAAACAGCTCTTTTATTGTTTTCCTCGATGACGCGACCATCGCTTCGTCAAGATATGCCCACTTATCGGTATTGCCTGCCATGTTTTTCTCCTTTGACTTCTTGCTTTGCCTGATTTCAACGGCAACCAGTTTCTTAACCTTAATGAAAAAACAACATCCTACTGATCTTCTGTGACGCGAAGGATCTCCTTGACGGACGTCACGCCCTTGAAAACCTTGGCCCAGCCATCTTCGCGCAGAGTCTTCATGCCTTTAGAAAGAGAGATATTGCGTATCTGCGTTGCGTTCTCGCGACGCACGATCGCGCCTTCGATGTCCTCATCAACCTCCAGCACCTCAAAGAGCGCACGTCGGCCGCGATAACCAGTCTTGGTGCATTTGTCGCATCCGGCAGGCTCATACACGGTGTCGCGCTCCGGCGGCACCGAAAGAGTATAGTACCGCTTGTCTAGCGGCACTTCGCGGCGGCAGTCAGGACAAAGGCGGCGGCAGAGACGCTGTCCCATCACGCCTGCGACGGCGGATGCGATCAAGAACGGTTCCACGCCCATGTCGATAAGTCGAGGAAACGCGCCGGCTGCATCGTTTGTATGCAGAGTGGAAAATACCATGTGACCAGTGAGCGACGCGTTGATGGCAATCTCTGCAGTCTCTCGGTCGCGGATTTCGCCAACCATTATGATGTCAGGATCCTGACGCAGGAATGCACGTAGCGCACGGGCGAACGTCATTCCGATCTCGCTCTGCATCTGCACCTGGTTGATGCCTGCCATGTGGTATTCGATAGGATCCTCTGCCGTCATTATTCGGACGTCTATCTTGTTCACTTCTGACAGAAACGAATAAAGCGACGTTGACTTGCCAGAGCCAGTAGGCCCCGTCACAAGGAAGATTCCGTTCGGACGATGGATAATCCGGCTAACGACAGCATAGTCGCGATCATTGAAGCCAAGGTCGTCCATCTTGACGAACGAGCCAGACTTCGCGAGAAGTCGCAGAGATATCGACTCGCCATACGCCGCAGGCATCGTCGACACGCGGATGTCAATGTCCTGCCCGGCGATGCGAATCCCGATTCGCCCGTCCATTGGCAGGCGCTTCTCGGCGATGTCGAGATTCGCCATGACCTTGATTCGCGATATTATGGCGGATTTCAGCCTGTTTAGCTGTGGCGGAACATCAACCTTATGGAGCATTCCATCTATTCGATAGCGTATCCGAAGCTCCGTCTCCTGCGGCTCTATGTGGATGTCGGTCGCGCCCTGGCGGTCGGCTTCGGCTATGATCTGGTTGACGAAGCGCACAATCGACGCCTCCTCGCCCATCTCGCTGACGTCTATCTTCGTCATTGCGCCGAATTCGTCGCCAACGTCGTAGCGGCCGTCCTCAAGCATCTGCTCGATCGCTGCAGCGCCAACGCCGTAGAATTTCTTAACAGCCTTCTCTACGTCCTCACGCGGCGCAAGCGCAGTCTTGATGCGGCAACGGGCCACCAGCCTCAGACCGTCCGTCGCCGAGGTGTCAAACGGGTCGGACGACACGACCGTAAGCGAATTCGAATCAACCTGGAACGGCAGCACGTTGTACTGGTACACGGCTGACGCCGGCAGCTTCTGCAGCGCCTCGGGATTCGGGTTCTGTCTCTCAAGATCTACAACATCAAGCGAAAGCGCTCTTCCGATCGCCTCAAGAAACTCCCTTTCCCTGACACCTCCAAACTTCACGGCCGCCTCGGCAAGCCCCATTCCGGGGTTTGCCGCACGCTGTTCGGAAATACGGGAAAGCACTTCGTCGGAATATATTCCGGCGGAGCGCAGAATCATCGTTGCAAGTGAGTCGCTGCCGTTGCTCATGTGTGCTGTAATTATACCAAATTCTGCGTTAGCGTGTTGAAGAAAACTCCCAGTTCAGTCTTCATCGGAGAATTTGCGCGTCTCGTCAAATGCAATGGGATCCTCTCCATCCGGACACATGCGGAAGCGTTCATTGACGGATTCCGAGACAAACGACCTGCTTATGGAGTTAGCGTCGTTAACGACGACGCCAAGTATCTCGGCACCCGTCTCAGTTAAATATGAAACGCATGAAGCAAGATTCCCGGCATTCGTGCGGTCCGGTCGGCACATCACTATCACAGAGTCAACGAGGTTCGCCAGTGGCACTACGTCGGCCACTGTCCCAAACGGCGGCGCGTCGACAATCAACCCATCGTATGCGAGCTTGGCCCACGCAAAGAACGCCTTCGTCACTGTGGAACCTGTAAGCGTTGCGGGATCAACCCCGTCACTCGGCGGAAGCGTTGCGATTACGTCGAGCCCCGGTATTCCTGAAGGCTTGGCCAACATCGAGAAGTCTGGGCTTTTCGATGTTGCGGCGGTAAGCACATGCGACAGGCTGTCGTCCTTTGTCAGTTTTAGATTCCACACCCCGGCCTGCTGCGGACGGCGCAGGTCAAAATCCACTAGCAGCGTACGCCGTCCAGACTGTGCAAACGACACTGCAAGGGAAGCAGAGGTCACAGTCTTTCCCTCGCCTGGACAAGTCGACACAACCAGCAGCTTATGCCCGGCAATCTCAAAACGCGGCGAATCAAGAAGATGCCGCAGTCCGCGTATGCGTTCAGCGAAGTCGGAATCCGAATGCTCAACGAGAAGACGCACCACGTCTCCCCGGACATTGGTCGGCACATGCGGCAGAACAGCAAGTACAGGCCGCCCCGAACGGCGCATGACATCCCAGACGTCCAGCACGAAGTCGTCAAGCCTGTCCATGAGCAACGCCAAGAACACACCCAACATGGCAGCGACCGCAAGCGACGCGGTGTACACGATGATTGGATTTGGTATGATAGGTTCCTCCGGTTCCGACGGCGGACACCCTGGAATTATCGTCTCTCGCGCGGACTCCGCCGCATTCACAACGCGGTTCTGGGCTACGAGAAGGGTCTGAAGCGACGATTGCGCGGCGGCTAGCGAGCGCGCGTCGCGCTCGACGTCGTTCTCATATGTCACGATAAGACGCTCAGTATGGTACCGCTCCATCTCAAGCGACGCCTTGCGCTTCTGAAGCGCCTCGATCCTGGGGCGTATTTCACTCAGTGCGGCCTGTCCGCTGTCGGCGGCGCGGCGCGCCGCAGCCTTGAGTCTTGCGCGCGCTGCAAGAAGCTCTCGACCCGCCTGTCGAGCAGCTGGATGCCTCTTCGTCACGGCGCCAAGCAGATTCCGGCACTTCTTCTCCAGCTCGTCGCAGTTTTTCGCAAGACGCGCGATTTCCGCGGAATTTGAATCTCCCGCCGCAAGCTTGCCGTAGGCCGACGGATCATTCGCCACTTCGCTCAGAAGCTTCGACATCTCCATAAGCCTGGATTCCTCGCCCTCAAGCCGCAGCAGTTCCGAGGTAACGTGCGACAAGCTACGCTCGACGATGTCGAGGTCTATGCGAAAGGCATCAACTCCGTTCGTCACCCGTGAGGCGGCTGTCGCATGTTCCATGGCCGACACACGGGCTCTCTGTCGGTCGACCGTTGAGTCCAGCATCTTCGCGGCGCGTACGCGGATTTTTGCATTCTGCTGCTCAGCGTTCGCGATTATGGCGTCAACGTATGCCGTCGAGAGGTCGGTGCAAAGCTGCGGCGAGCTGGCGCGCACCGTCACTTCGACTAAGCGGGAATTCGACTTTACGTCAATGGTCGAGCTGCGAAGTGCCTCTAGAACCTCATCATCCGACACGAGCGAATCGGGGCGCTTGGTTCGATATGTTCTGAGGAGTCCGAGTATTACCGGCTCAGACCGCCACTCGCAATAGCGCGTGTTGAAGAGCTCCGCGTAGGTCATGCCGTCGCCGATGCGGATAGCGACATCGTCGCCGAAACCGGCGGAGGACGCGTGACGGAGATCGAGCGTGAAAGTCGCCACCGATTCGTAGACCGGTGGCACGAACGCACATATCACAGCCGCCGCGCATACGCCCAAGGCAAGCGTGCCGACCACTACGTACCACCGGTGAAAGAGCACCCTTGCGAGGCGACGCGGCGTCACCTGGCCAATTAGGTCGAACATGCCCGCATGGAGGGACGCCCCGACACTCATTGCAGCCCTCAGAAGACCTTTACATAAGTCTCGGCGCGAAGCCGCTCTATCCAAGCTAGATACGCCTTCTTTGAGGCAGCCTCCTTCACATTCGCCGCGATGTCGTCATACGCCTCTTCAAACGTCTTGGCAGAACCGGCTTCCTCATCGTCCTTCCGGACGAGGAAACTCCAGCCATCAATTTCTACCCAATGGCTGATCGTGCCCTTTGGCAGGGATGCGATCTCCTTGCACAGATCTGGCGAAAACACGTCTGCAGGCTTGATCTTCTCGTAGCTCTTCGCCCCGAGTTCGGCAAAGCTCGCTTCTTTCAGCTTGTCGGATATCTCGCGACGCCTGTCTTTCTCTTCGGGCGTAAGCGTTATGACGCTGACCGACACAGTTGCCGGCCTTGTGTACAACTCAGGATGTGACTCGAATTCGGCCTTCATTGCGGCTGGACTTGCCGTGATGTTCTTGTTCACGACATTCCAGCGCATCGCCGAGACGACCATGTCCTCCTTCATGCGGGCTTCCCATTCCGGATAAGACATTCTCTGCCTTGCGAGCGTTTCGATGAGCTTGTTGCGGTCGCCATCAAACGCCTTGGCGATTATCTCCCGCATTCTGTTCTCCACAACCCAGTCCTGCAGCGTCATCTTGGCATCTGCGGCAGCCTTGAGGATCAGCTTACGGTCGATCATCTCGTTGCGCACCTCTTCGTAGCGTGAAGAGTCACGCAGACCCATTCGGCGCATCTCGTCGGCGACGTCGCTCTTGAGTATCGTCTCGGATCCGACCTTTGCGGCCACGCCGTCGATTTCGACGGCGCAAACCGGCAGCGTAAAGGCGGCGGCAAAAGCCAGCGCAAAGCATTTCATTCTCGTCTCCATGCGGATTTAGCAGAACATTGTCACAGCATCGCAGCAATGGCCGCGCCGACAAGCGGGGCATCCTCCACCTGAGGGGTTATCTCGTAGTGAATGTTGCGCCGCCTGACAAGCATGTCGTCCAATTCGCGGCGAACAGTTGCATCGAATCGAATGGCGCGAGTCTTGTAGTACGTCGAGCCGTCGGCGTTGATCGCTATTGGCGCGGACGCCTCGGCACCCTCGCCGGACTTGATGCAGAACGCAGCAAGGTGAACTGCCGTAAGCACTGCCGCGCGCTCAAAGACGGGCATGCCTAGCCGGCGGGCCATCTTCGCGTCATCCTCACCGGCGAATATGTCGTCGAGCGGGTTCTCGCGCCCTTCCTTTTTGAATGCTGCGCAGAAGTTGTCGAAATCGATTGTCTCAAGCGCGCCGAGTCCACCGATCCCAGCCGCAGCCTTCGCGGAGAACATGCCCTCCTTCGCAGCCGCCTTCCATATCTCAAGGCCAATGCCTCCCAGATAAGCGCCGGCAATCATCTTCTCGAACGGATTGTGTCCAGGGTCGGCCTGCTTCTGATCCATGGCCTCGTCGAACTTTGAGCGTGCGATCTTGTCCATGGATCCAGACTCGGCGTTTATAATCATGGAGCCGTCAGGGTCGAGCCCATGGAGCTTGGTTATGTTTGCATTCTTCTCGACATAGGCGGTGTTCGTGCCCGTGCCGAGTATGAAGCCGAGATACGACGAGTAGGTGCGGTCGCCCTCAGTGGCTTTCGCGGCGAGCAAGGTCGCCACCGTGTCGTTGACGACGGCGATTGTTCCGCCGCCCATGCGCTTGAGAAGCTCGCGTCCAACGTACTGCCCTACGACTCCAGGAGCCTGTATGCCCTTCGTCCAGCAGTTGAGCTTCGCGTCAAGCTCGGGCGTGACATCGGCATTGTACGAGAAGCACCAGCCGAACTTCTTGGCCGTGGCAAGCGGCGCAACGCGCTTAAGCTCATCGGCGAATGCGGCGTAGAACTCATCCACCGTCACAGGCGAACGACTGCCTGGCATTGGCTGATTGCGCCGTTCTTCGATCTTCGGAGGTATCGACACTACAGCCGAACGGAAGTTGGTGCCCCCCGCGTCGAGAACCGCTGCCTTGGCTCCAGCCGGCACACGCCCATCCACGCCCACGTAGGCGGGAATCATCCGCAGTGACGATGGCTCACCGCGAAGCCCCCTCTCCATCTCGGAGAGGAAAATCGAAATGAGCGTCTGACGGTCGATTTTGTCGGCCGTCGTGAAGCCGTTGGCTTCAAGGAATTCTTCAGGTGTCTTCATTTTCTGTCAGTCCTTTCGTCAAGGCGATCCAGTCCTCGTTCGTGAGTTCTTCCGCCCTTAGTGTGGATTGTACCATATCCTTCAGCACTCTGCCAAGTTGCTTTCTTCTCTGCGAGAACGCCCGCTTCGTCATGGAACGGAACATCCGGCGCTGATTCTCTGTCAGCGCAGCGCCGCGATCATGCCTGTCAAGGCGCACGACACACGAGCCGATCTGCGGTCTCGGCCAGAAGCATGTCGGTGGAACTTTGCGCAAAATGCGTACGTCGTAGTCGAGCTGCGCCCAGACGCCGGCGAGCGAGCGGGCCTTGCTCCCCTCCCTTGCCGCGAGACGCTCTGCCACCTCGGACTGCACGAGCACAGTCATGGCGGCAGGCACTCGCGCGATCACCAGGTCGAGCAAAATGCGAGTTCCGGCCTGATACGGCAGATTGCTGATCATGGCGTCAAAGCCGTCCAGAGCCAGCGTCTGACGCTCAAGCGCAGCAAGCGCGTCGCCAGCGATCACAGTCAGTCCGTTCGGGGAGCCAAGCGACTCCGCAAGGCGAGCAGCCAGCACGGCGTCCTTTTCGACCGCCGTCACGCGGCAACCGCGCCGAAGAAGCTCCTCAGTCAGCACTCCAAGACCAGGGCCTATCTCGAGAACCGACGGCGACTCGCCGGCCACGCCTTCAAGCCCGGCGTCGACAATCGCTTCCAGCGTGTTTCTATCCACTAGAAAATTCTGCCCCATCACCTTGTTCGGGTGGAATCCGTTCTCTATGCACCAAGCCTTCACTTGACTCGGACTCGTCAAGTTCATTCCTCTCCTCCAACTACCCTGTCTATGACGCTGATGTAACGCCACTCCGGCTTCTCCGGGCTGCCGACGAGCTTAAACTCCAGCAGCAGCTTCGTGAACGGCCACACCAACGGATGCAGTATCTTGCCAGCGAAAGAATCGCTCTTTGAGAACTGCACACGCACAGTGAAGTCCATAACATTGTTCACGGCATCGAACAAACCATACATCTTTATCGAGAACACGGAGCCTTCAATGTATATGTTGTCTGACTTTAGCACGCCGTTCTCTATCACATAGTCGCACGACGCCTGCGTGGAGTCAGTGAACCACGACACGCCAGGGACTCTCTCGGCCAAGAGCGCGAGAAGGCCCCTGAACCCCTTCATGCGCATAATCTGCCCGTCCTTTATCGACACGCTCCCCTTGCCGTTGAGAACCTCGTAGTTGTTCGTCATCGAACGAGGAAACTGGAACTGCAGTTTGCACGACGACCTGCCAATTACATCGCTGCCAACGTAATCGCCCTCAAAGCCGCCTATGCGCAGCAGGTCGGCGACAGGAAGCGCGCTTTTCGCCTCCACCTTCACAGTGTTGTAGCCGTTCGTGCCCGACACCGACACCGTACCCTCCAGCGGCTCGTTGTTCGGTCCAACACCGATGATCGGACCGAATGTATGCGTGTAGTTCAGCCAGTTGCCGCGCGTATACACATGCAGATGTATGTTTCCGTCGGCATGACGCATCGCAACGTCTTTATACCGTCCAAGCGTGGGATGAAGCCCAAGGTCAAGGTCGAAGTCGTTGTTCACAAGGTTTACTTTCCACGCGCACGTGCTCGGGACGCTGCGCGGAACCTCGGTAAATGCGTCGATGTACGGCAACGCAACCGGAATGTCGAGCGCATCTATCATCGGACGAATATGAGCCTGCTTGGCCTCGCCCTCAACCGCTCCTTCAACAAGTTGCCGAGCGAAATCGACCTCGCACCACCCGTTAATTCGCATGCGCTCGTCGCGATCTGGCCAATCAAGCCGAATCCGGTCTACCGCAACGCGATTCGGGAACACCTCCACATCTGCTACGACGCGCTCCGGACGCACTGCCAGTATGTTGGGTCTTTCAAGAACAAGCGTGAAGCGCGGCAACCTTGGCAACTCCACCTCAACTCGCCCGTTGCGCTCATGGTTCTCTGGCGCATAGTAGCTGGCTGGGAGACGTGGGTAGCGCGCGCCGACAATCGTCAGCTCACGTGCGAACAAATCCACGCGAATACGGTCAGCCCCAGCAACAAACACACCGTGCCCATCGGCAGAAGCCTCTGTCATGCTGACATTTCCTGCGGTCAGTCCGCGCCTGAAGCCAAAGGCGAGCGAGTCAACATTTAGAGAAAACCCCCTTGGCGCAACTTGCGCAAAAGCGCGTTCCACCAATGTTGCCGGCAACGGCACGTCACGAACCAGGAGATACGCAAGGAATGCGCACAAAGCCACGACAGCAACGCAAAAAACGACGAGACCAAACTTCGCCGCCCTCAGCAGAAATCTAGCAAACCATCTCATTTCGCGCATGCGCCAGATGCACACTTCCTCACCTTTCACGCCAAATGGCAGCCCCTAGGAGAGTCGAACTCCTCTTACCTGGATGAGAACCAGATGTCCTAGCCGATAGACGAAGGGGCCA
>CACYCL010000039.1 GCA_902772905.1 uncultured bacterium
CTGCTTGCGCCCACTATTGTCTTCGCTATTGCCACCGTATGTTATGTATTGATCTATGGCAGAATTATCGTTTGCGCCCCAGAAATACCGTGTCGTCACCCCCGCGCGTGCGGCAATCTCCCACATGATCTCTGTTGGCAGGTCAAATCCAGCAAGCCCTGTTTTCGACATCAAGCGTTCAAGAAAAGTCCCATCAGATTTCGCCGACAATATTGTTGCCGGAGTGGCGTTGGAGCCGCGAAGCAACGTCCACTTTACGCACTCTACCGGGCGATGTGCCGCGATGTTCATCAGGCCGTTTTTCTCGTAGTCACCATAGGATGGAGCTTTGAAGGTTGAAGGGTTGGAACCCATGATCTTTTCGTACTGCGTCTGGGTCACCATGAAAATGCCGATGTAGTAATCGCGGTTGGTTTTCCAGGTTGTATCAGTACGCCCTTTGGCGCCATCCCCAGTGGGATAAGAACCGCCTGCCGGAACCTTGCGAAGCACCATTTTTCCTGTCTTGTAGTCAGCGGTGTTGTAGCGCGTGTTTGAAGCGTCCTGCGAAGCGAGCAGGCCTTCATAGGCGATCTTGCCACTGTCAAGGTCTATGACCAAGTAGTCGTCGCCGCTTGGCGCGGTCGCCGCATATAGCTCGGCGGACATCTGGCAGTCGTAAGCCTTTATTCCGGCAGGTGCCGTCCATGTAACGGTATGCTTGCCGGTGTTCGCGCTTGCCCCGACATCGCTTACACCGTCAATGGTATATGTATCGCCCTTGACTGTTGCCTTGAACACAAGTTTCCGAAAAAGGTTCTGGGAAACGTCCTGCCCGTCTCCGACCGTGTAGGTGATATCTACTTTGTTGTTCCACGGCCACCGCTGAACTACGCTGTTAATGGTCACGTTCGGCGCAGCATTTGCGACTGTTGCGAACACCATTGCCGCAACCAACACACCACTCGTATTCTTCATTTGTTTTTTCTCCTTGTACCTTATTATATAGGAAAGTGAAGTTGCCTTGCTACAAGACTGACACCTCAAGGGTCACCTGACCCTCAGGGCAAAGGTAGCGTGACCTTTGGCCCAAGGGTAGCGTGGCCCTTGGGGCTAGGGTAACGTGGCCCTCGACCCGAAGGTAGCGTGACCCTCGACCGAAAGCTACGCGGCGGATGGTTGAACGATGCGCGGGGTGTCTGCCTAACGTGGGGACTCTGCTTAGAGTCCCCCCCCCCCCCCCACGGGGCATAACTGAGCATATTTCGACATTTCTCGTCGAAATCAGCGGATTTGTCATTCCGCTCACGTATCCTTCAGCAGGATCGCTCTGCATTGCCATTTGCATTAAATATACAATCCTCTCAGTTACGACCATGCAATTGTACCATTTCTACTGCGCAAATACAAGGGGGGAAAAAATTTGTCGGCCATTCTCTTCTGCCGTTTTTTTTGGTACAATGCGCTCATGCTCAGATCTCGAACTTTCAGAGTTGGCCTCCTCGTGGAAAAGTCAAGAGCCTTCGGGCGCGAACTGTGCGAAGGCATCATCGCTTTCGCTCAGGCTCGCTCGGACTGGGAACTGCATTTTATCAACGCTGGCGATATCAAGCGCAAAAACCTGATCCGATCAATGGACGGCTTCATCGCTCGCGTCACAACCGACTCGATTGCAAGAGATCTCCAACGCTCCGGCATGCCAGTCGTAGACCTCTTCTACGGCAAACCGTACCCTGGCTTCGCCGTCGTCAAAACAATGCACGAAACCATCGGATGCCTCGCTGCGGAACATTTCCTTGTCCGACGCTTCAAGAACTTCGCGTTCTGCCCCTACGGAGGTGGCCGCACGTCGGAGTACTGCCAAGGTGCTTTTACTCGGCGGCTGCGGCGCGACGGCTTGGCCTGCTCCGTCTATCCAGGCGGCGGCGGTTCATACAACTTCGACAAGACAGACATAATTAGCGACACCATGGCGCCACCAGACGACGCAAAACGCCTGCTGAAGTGGCTTCAATCCCTGCCAAAGCCGACGGCACTTTTCTGCCCAGGCGACCTCAGGGCGTGGCAAGTCGTCAGAACCTGCCAATCGGCCGGCATCGACGTTCCGCGTGACATTGCGATTCTCGGACTGGATAACGACATCCTAATTTGCGGCACCTCGCGTCCGATGCTCTCCAGCATCGATCCAAACACGCGTGAAATCGGACGCACGGCGGCAGAGACGCTGGCCGAACTCATGGAAACAGGAGTTCCGAAGAAGCAGATCGTGCGGCAGGTGAAGCCGTACGGCGTAGTGGCAAGAGCCAGCACGGAAACGTTTCCGGTCGATCCGCCGTGGATGTCGGACGCGCTCGTGTACATAATGAAGAACGCCCGCAAGGGCATAAACGCATCGGACGTGTTCAAGGCAATCGGCAAATCGCACACGACAGTGGCCAAGACATTCCGACAGGTACTCGGCACATCCGTGGTGGAGGAAGTGGCGAAGGCAAGGCTGGACGAGGCGTGTCGGCTGCTGCGCGACACGGAACTGGACATAGGCCGCGTCGCCGCGCAGTCCGGCTACGCGTCGGCATCATATTTTATGCAGTCGTTCAAGGCGAGCAAAGGCGTGTCGCCAAGCGCATGGAGAAAATGCAGAGTGTAAGAATGAACTCCGCGATTCTACATTCTCAATTCCACATTCCCCGTTATCGCTGCATTGTACGCCGTGTGCTCCGGCCGCCAGCTGTCGTCAAATCTGTTGTGCGTGAAAACTCCCTCGTCGCAAAACCCTATCTTGAAGTGCCGCCTGCGCCACCACGCGCCATTTAGCGCATGCTCCATTACAGGCGCTCCGTTGATCCGCCTGTGGCGCGGATGCGCCCGGCACCATTCCGACAGTTCAAAATACAGCCGCTTCGATATTAGCAGCGGCTGTTCCGAGAAGTTCACTATCTCAGAGTCCACCAGATAAAAATCGCCTGCGCGCGTTATCCACTTGGGGTAGATGCGCTCCGGGTGCGCCTCTAGGTGTATCGCCGCTATCACCCTGCGTCGCGCGCCAAATGGCCGCATGAAACGCATGAACCGCCGCCGCAACGTGTCCTCACCGGCATCCGCAGGCAACTGCGGGTCGAAGTAGCGCGCCGCCCGTGGATCGACTTCATGCACCGGCCAGTAGCCGTAGAAACGCCTGAATGATATGCCGTCGCCCTGGTTGAAACGGTGCCGAAGTCGTATCATGTCGGCCTTTCCCGTCCGAATAAGCTTAACGCCCTCACTGAGATAGCGCACCGTGTCCTCTGGCGTGGCGACAACAGGGCAATCGTTCTGGAGCAGCAGAATCACGTCTCCGACAAGCGCCTTCGCGCAAGCGTCCATTCCGCCCCAAATGCCCAAGTTGCGCTTGTCGCCCGTGCAGTCAACGCCAAACTCGTCCGCAAGCGCACGGTCTTCGTCGGAAATCTCATTGAAGAAGATCTTGAATTCGTCGGCGGCGTCCGCTAGCCTCGCCTGCGCGTACGAGGCGAGCGTCTTGCGCAGTGTCTTGTGCGCCTTCCAGCTGAGTACACCTATCGAAAACATGAAACGCTACCTCCCCATCAGCTTCCACAGCACCCAGTCGGCCACCCAGAGCGCATTGCGCACCAGCCAGTTCGACTTCGGCAGCACCTGGTTCTCGCTCTTGAAAGTCTCGTCGTCTTGCCGCGCAGTGGACGGTAGTGAGCGGTACAGCTCAAGCCCGAACCGCCGCCGCCAGCGCTTGAACGAATCGGCAACCGTTATGACAGGGTCGTTGGCCTTAAGAATGAGACGCGCCGCCGACTGGGTTAGCACGTATGCGTCGGCGCACCATGCCGCCTTCTCTTCGCGAATCTGCTCCGGGAGCGACTCCGCACCCTCAACACCGTAGCCAGACATTAGCACAAGCTGCGGACGCCCAGGGCTTAAAAAGGCCTCCACGCGCGAAAGCGCATCAGTGAAGCCGTCAGAGAGAGCCACGTCGTCTTCCAAGACGAGCGCGTACGGCTCGTCCGCCTCAACAATCCTGCGGCAGCAGCCCACGTGCGACATTGCAACGCCTATTTCCGCATCGCTCAGCCGCTTCTTGGACGCGATAAGCGAACGAACGCGTGAAAAGCCCCGTGACCGCGCCTCTGGAGACAGCTCCTTGCCGTACACAGCCGGGAAGCGCTCAAAGGCCATGCCTAGGCGGCTCAGCTGCCCGCGCATGAATGCAAGCCGCTCGGGGTTCCTGTCTAGGTTTATGAGGTAGGCTTTCACAGGTCTTCCTTCGAGACTATCCCACCATCAGGACCAACCACGATGTCATGGTAGTCGTCGTTCGGGTCCTGATAGCGAAACAACCTGTTTTCAACATGCAGCGCACGGGCGGCGGCGTGGGCGTCCGGACGCTCCTTCACCGCCAAGCGCATGAACGCGGCGACGTTCGCGTAGCCAGTCGGCGTGTCGTTGTATGCAAACTTTTTAGCGGAGCCCTCCGGCTTGACCCAAAGTATCGCCGACTCCGATGGATGGTGACCTTCCCCGTGCGGCGCGATGCCAACGCCATGATCCGCCGCAACCACGATGAGCGACTTGTCGTACACGCCCTTCTCGCGCAGAGCGTCCATAAGCTTGCCGAGGTTGTACAGCGGGTTGCGCACGAGCGCGCCAAGCGACTCACGCCCCCAGCCAACGGTGCCGAGGCGGTTGCCGTACTGGTCGAAGACTAGCGGTGGATGCGCTCCACGCGTGTGGAACACGCCAAGCACTAACTTCGCGTCCGTAAAGCCGGCGGCAGAGAGGCGCGGATACATGGCGTGTTCGTACCAGAAGCCGCTTTCGTCCTGCCCGAACATCGGATCATGGCGAATCTTTGCGAAGAGGAACGGCGCCTTCGCCACATACGGCGCGATGCGAAAGACTGTCACGTCAAAGAGACTCAGGTATGGAACCTCCTTTGAACGCCGCAGCAGCGCCGCCCAGCCGTGCTTCTGCCTGCCCTTTACCTGCGCGCGCCTCTCGATCCTGGCGTTGGTGTAGCCGTATGGCAGGAAATCGGGCACGAACGACACCTCTGCCCCTGCCGAGACATACGGCACGAGGAACGAATCAGCGCCGTACATGGACATCGGGAACTCGGCTTTTGACGTAGTGCGAGGATCGAAGTACCTACCTGTCATGATTCCAGGAAGACCGCGTTTCGTGCAGTCGTGCATGCCGACGTTGTTCGTGAACGCCACGAAGCCGGAGAACTTTCCCGCAAGGTCGGGCGACGACTTCACGAGGTCGGCGGAAACGTTTGCAGGCATGGAGTCGAGTATGAACATGAGCACGTTCCGTTCGCGCGAAAACCTGAAGTTGTCCACTACGTCCAACTGCCATTCAAAGCCACTGGAAAGCCCCGTGCCGGTCACGTCGCCGCCAGAAGGCGAAGCCGACTCGCGCCGCACGTCGAAAAGCGATGCAGCGCCAAGCACAAGGAGCGCAAGCGCCACATAGTGCCCGCGCGTGCGAAGCCAGCGCGAAGCCGCAAGCCCCCCGACGAGAAGAGCCGCCCACACGCAGCAGTCCATCACGCCGCGCGAAGCCACGGCCAGTTCTGGAGAGTACGCGCCGTTTATCTCCGGCAGGCCGGCGGAAAGAAGCCCGGACTCAAGATACACGCAGAACGCAGCGCCGAGAAGCAGGCCGTGCAGCGCACCGCGCAGCCAGCGCGCAGACGCCCACAGCACGGCAAACAGAACCGCCGACATGGCGGCGAACAAGATCGACAGTTCGACGACGAGCCTAGGCAGCCCGAACGCATACAGCGATGCATTCCCCAGAAATGCCTGAAGCGGCAAGATTAAGGACACGACGGCCGCAACCGCAACGGCGGCGACAAGCGAACGAACAATGTCTGACTTTTCAGTCTCTTTCATGATGTGTATTATACCATAGATGCGCATCTATGGTATAATACACGACTGTCATGGCAGAAGAGACGAAAGAAAAGCTCCTGGAGGTCGAGGAAGTCCGCCAGAGAATAGAGTCGCTGAAGAAGAAAGTCGGCGAAATGGCCGACTACATCAAAATCGGGGAACGCCGCTCAAAGCTCGCCGAGCTAGAAGCGTTGCAGGCCTCTGGCGATTTCTGGAACAACCAGTCAAAAGCTCGCGACGTAATCGCCGCGACAAACGCCGAGCGCGCCTACGTGCTGCCGTTCACGTCGCTGACGAAAACGGTCGAGGATGCGGGTGTAATGCTGGAGCTAGCCGAGATGGAAGACGGCGCCGCGCAGCAGGCCGCGCTCAAAGACACGCTCGCAGAGTGCGCCAAGGCCGACGACTACTTCGGCAAGCTGCGCCTGCAATCGCTTCTGGGCGGCAAGTTCGATGCATGCAACGTGTTCGTAAAGCTCCACGCCGGGCAGGGCGGCACAGAGGCTTGCGACTGGGTCGCGATGCTGTACCGCATGTACCAGCGCTACGCAGAGAGTCAGGGCTGGAAAGTCGAGGAGTACGACGTGCAGCCTGGCGAAGAGGCTGGCTACAAGGACGTGTACTTCCGCGTCGAGGGGCCGTATGCGTTCGGAATGCTCAAGGCCGAAAGAGGCATTCACCGCCTGGTGCGCATTTCACCGTTCGATGCGAACAAGCGACGTCAGACGAGCTTCGCCTCCATGGAGACGGTGGCAGAGATCAACGACGACATAGACGTGGAGATAAAGGACGAAGACCTCAGGATCGACACCTACCGCTCAGGCGGAGCAGGTGGCCAGCACGTGAACAAGACCGACTCGGCAGTGCGCCTAACGCACCTTCCAACCGGCATCGTGGTTGCATGCCAGAAGGAACGTTCGCAGCACATGAACAAGGAAAAGGCCATGAACATGCTACGTGCACAGCTCTACGAATACTACGAAGACCAGAAGAAAGCAGAGATGGACCGCTTCTACGGCGCGAAGTCCGAAAACGGCTGGGGCAGCCAGATACGCTCGTATGTGTTCTGCCCGTACACCATGGTCAAAGACCTCCGCACCGAGTGCGAGACATCTGACGTGGACGCCGTAATGGACGGTCGCCTGCAGCCGTTCATCGAGGCCTGGCTTCAGATGAAAGCCAAGTAGCGGATCAGAAGAACCACTTCGCGCAGGCCAGCAAGCCCTGCTTCCAAGGAACGCGGTGCGAGACGCCTGACTTGCCCGCGAACTCCGATATGTGCTCGACGTACCAGTCGTAGTTCCTTACAAGCGCCTGCTTGTTGGAGTATTGTGGCTTGTAGTCGAGAATTTTCTCGGCCTTTTCAATGGACACGAACGAATCCGTAGAGGCCGTCTCGTATACCCACGGATAAAGCGGGGAAAGATGCAGCTTCTCAAGAATGCGCAGGATGATGATTAGAGGCTTCACAGGCATGCCGCGTATCTTCTTGCCATAGCCCGCACGGTCCAAGACAGCCTGGTAGTCCTCTTTCATAGTAGTGAATACCTTCGCGCCTATGTTGAACTCCGTGGCAACTTTGTCCTTGGGATATGTCATGGCGTTCCAGATAGCGTGGTCGAGGTCGTCAACATCCATGAGCTGATAACGGTTCTCGCCACTTCCGATCATTGGAAAGCCGTGACCGGTGTACGCCCAATCGTAGAATAGCGCAAACACCCCGAGCCGCTCGGGGCCGATGAAGCTCTTAGGACGTATGATGGAGACGCAGTAGCCGTCCCTTATGGCATCGCGACAAATGTTCTCCGCCTCGATCTTCGCGTGCCCGTATGGACCCACGCCAACCAGTGGATCAGTTTCGTATATCGGGTGCTTCTTGGGAACGCCGTACACCGCCGTCGATGAAATCTGAATCATGCGGTCAAGCTTGAACTTGCGTGCGGCTGCGAGGACGTTGCGGCATCCATCCACCTCTGTAGTGAGTATATCCTTTTCGCTGTAGAGCGGAAGCGCGGCAGCGCAGTGCACAACAACGTCGCACCCTTCCGTTGCCTTCTCGACAACCGACACGTCTCGCACGTCGCCGAGAATGAACTTGAGCCAAGGCTCGCTCTTTTCGGGATAGTCAAAGTCGGCTATGTCCAAAACACGAACTTCCTCCACGCCCTTGGCGCGAAGGAAGCGTATCAAGTTGATGCCGAGAAAGCCAGAACCGCCAGTGACTAGAACCTTCATTCTCAACCTTATTTCGCGGGAGCGGCAGGAGCCGGAGCGGGAGCGGCAGGAGCCGGAGCGGGAACGGCAGGAGCGGCGGGAACCTCAGGAGCGGCAGCCGGGAGCGTAGGCAGCGCAGGAGCCTGTTCGGAGGCAGTCGGCTCAGCCTCACGGGCCATGAGCGAATGAGAATGCACAGTAGACGTAAGACGCGCAAGCACGAGCGTGTTGACGAGGAACACCGCGCCAAGGATTGCAGTGGTCTTTACGAGCACACTACCAGCATCGGCACCAAGCGACGCCTCAAGCATGCCGCCGCCAATCGCGCCGCCAAGGCCGCCCTCTTTCGGCTTTTGCAGCATTACAACAAGCGCCAGCAGCAAGCAGACTACGACTTCCACTACATATAGAAAACCAATAAAGATGGACATTTGAACTTTCCTTTCGTTGCAGATGTGTATTATACATTATTCGTGCGCCATTCGTCAATTGCCAAGGCACGTTCCCTGAATGCGCAGATTTCCCATTTTGGCGTTTGTCATCTGGCCGATGGGGAATGGAGGACTGAAATAAGCTCGGCAACAGAAGCACACATCTTGACAGTGCTCCATCTGCGCCGCC
>CACYCL010000040.1 GCA_902772905.1 uncultured bacterium
AGCTTACCATTTTCCTGTTTGTCCCTTGTTTAGCTATACATCATGTGAGTAACTTCTTGAACGACTCCTCGACGGCGACGGCCACGGCAACCGTCGCACCGACCATCGGGTTGTTGCCCATGCCGATGAGGCCCATCATCTCGACGTGCGCCGGAACCGAGCTGGAGCCAGCGAACTGCGCATCGGAGTGCATGCGGCCCATCGTGTCGGTCATGCCGTAGCTGGAGGGACCGGCGGCCATGTTGTCAGGGTGAAGCGTACGGCCCGTGCCGCCGCCAGAAGCGACGGAGAAATACTTGCGGCCGTTCTCCCAGCACCACTTCTTGTAGGTGCCGGCGACCGGATGCTGGAAACGCGTCGGGTTCGTGGAGTTGCCCGTGATCGAGACGCCCACGTTCTCTGCCTGCATGATGGCGACGCCCTCAGGGACGTTGTCGGCCCCGTAGCACTTCACCGCTGCGCGCGGACCCTTCGAAAACGCCTTCTCGGCGACGACGCGGAGCTTCTCTGTCTTGTTGTTGAACGTCGTCTTGACGTACGTGAAGCCGTTGATTCGGCTGATGATGTACGCTGCGTCCTTGCCAAGGCCGTTGAGGATGACGCGAAGGTTCGTCTTGCGCACCTTGTTGGCGTTGAGGGCGATCTTGATCGCACCCTCGGCAGCCGCGAACGACTCATGACCCGCGAGGAACGCGAAGCACTCCGTCGCGTCGTCAAGCAGCATAGCGCCTAGGTTGCCGTGGCCCAGGCCGACCTTGCGGTTCTCGGCCACCGAGCCGGGGATGCAGAACGCCTGAAGGCCGACGCCTATCTCTGCGGCCGCGTCCTTAGCCTTCTTGCAGCCTTTCTTGATCGCCATAGCCGCGCCGACTGTGTACGCCCACTTGGCGTTCTCGAAGCAGATGGGCTGCGTCTCTTCGACGATCTTGTAGGGATCGATGCCAGCCTTCTTGCATATGTCGGCACATTCCTGGATCGACTTGATGCCGTACGGCTTCAGCGCTGCGAGAATCTTCGCCTCGCGACGCTCATAGCCCTCGAACAACTTCTCGTCGGCCTTGGTGGTAACTTTCTTCGTAGCCATTTTAAAAGTTCCTTTCGCTTATTCCTTGCGGGGGTCGATGTACTTCGCGGCGCCCTCGAACTGGCCGTAATGGCCTTTCGCCTTCTCCCACGCCTCATTCGGGGTAAGCCCCTTCTTAATGAAGTCTGTCATCTTGCCGAGCGAGACGAACTCGTAGCCAATGACTTCGCCGTCCTTGTTGAGAGCCATGCGTGTGCAGTAGCCCTCTGTCATCTCAAGATAGCGAGGACCTTTCGCCTTTGTCGCATACATCGTGCCGACCATCGAGCGAAGCCCCTTGCCGAGGTCCTCAAGACCTGCGCCGATAACAAGGCCGCCGTCGGAGAACGCACTCTGCGTACGACCGTAGACGATCTGCAGGAAAAGCTCGCGCATCGCCGTGTTGATCGCGTCGCACACGAGGTCGGTGTTGAGCGCTTCGAGAATCGTCTTGCCGACGAGAATCTCGCTGGCCATGGCTGCCGAGTGCGTCATACCAGAGCAGCCAATCGTCTCGACGAGCGCCTCTTCAATGACGCCGTTCTTGACGTTCAGCGAGAGTTTGCATGCACCCTGCTGCGGCGCGCACCAGCCCACGCCATGCGTATAGCCGCTGATGTCCTTGATTTGCTTAGCCTGAACCCACTTGCCCTCCTCCGGGATGGGCGCAGGACCATGGTTGCACCCCTTCATGAGCGGGCACTGATGTTCAACCTCAGTCGAGTAGACCATTTTGTTCTCCTTTGATGTAAAATTGGTGTGTATTATACCAAAAATCTCGACGCCTTGCCGAACAGTTAGGCAAAGAGCTTTGCCAACTTCTCAAGTTGGGCGACTTTTTCCTTGTTTTCCGCAAGTTTCCTCCGTGCTTCCGCTACGACAGCCTCTGGCGCATGAGCAACGAAGTTCTCATTCGCCAGCTTTGCCTCGCTTGATTTTATGAATCCGGTTAGCTTCGCAAGTTCGCCTGCGATGCGCTTTGCTTCGGCAGCCTTGTCGACAAGACCCTCCAGCGAAAGATACACCGTTCCGAACGCTGTGATCTTAGATGGCATGGCAAGGTCGCTCCCGGCAGGAACAAACGCCACAGATTCTGCGCGCATGGCCTTCCTGAGCGATTCGACTTCAGCCGCAGCCCTCGGATCGTCTGTCGCAATCGTCGCCTTTACGAACGTTGCCGGCGGAACTTTGTACTCGGCGCGCAGCGCCCTCAGCGCGGTAATCGCCTCGCGCTTGGCATTCACGAACTCGTAGTTTTCCGCTGTTACGCCCCACGCCGATTTCTCGGCGTCGGCATAGCCCTCAGGGAACTTCTGGAGCATGATTGTCTCGTCATCCTTGAGGAAGCCAAGCTGATGTGCGACTTCTTCGGTGACAAACGGCATGTAGGGATGAAGCAGCCTAAGCGCCTTCCAGAACACATCGCGCAGAATGGCAACCGAGACTGCCTTGTTCGGTGAGTCTTTTACGTATTCCACGTAGCCGTCGCAAATCTGCGTCCAGAAGAAGTCGTAGACCGCGAGCGCACCGTCCTGAATTCGGTATGCCTCAAGAATCTCGCTGACCTTGCGGCAGGCGAGGTCGGCGGCGTAGAGGATGTGGCGGTCATCGGCGGAAAGCCCGGACAACGACACTGGAAGCCCAGCATCCCAAGCCCCCGCCTGAGGAAACGCCTCAAGCTGCATCGAGAGGAACTTTGCCGCGTTCCATATCTTCGTCGTGAAGTTGCGGCCGATCTCGAACTTCTCTTTGTTTACCTTGGTGTCGCACTCAAGCGAGGTGATTAGCGCTATCGAAAAGCGAAGCGCATCCGCAGAATATTGGTCGATGAGTTCAAGCGGATCCAGCGAATTGCCTTTCGACTTGGACATCTTCGAGCCATCCGCCGCACGGACGATGCCGTGAATTACGATGTTCCTGAACGGCGGCTTCTTCATGAAGTGTATGCCGGCCATCATCATGCGCGCCACCCAGAAAAATATTATGTCCTGCGCAGTCACCAGGTCAGACGTCGGGTAGTAGTACTCCAAGTCCTTCGTCTTCTCCGGCCATCCCAGAGTCGAGAACGGCCATAGCCACGAGCTGAACCACGTGTCCAGCACGTCAGGGTCCTGCTCAAGGTCGGCAAGCGTAAGCGCGGCGTTGCCGGTCTTGGCCTTCGCCTTCTCCAATGCGCCCTCTGCGGTCTCTGCAACAAACACATCATCGCCATGATACCAGGCAGGAATCCTATGCCCCCACCAAAGCTGACGCGAAATGCACCAGTCCTGGATATTCTCCATCCAGTTAAAGTATATCTTCGACCAGCGGTCCGGGACGAACCTGACCTCGCCACTCTTGACCGCCTCGATTGCAGGCTCGGCAAGCGGCTTCATCTTGACGAACCACTGCTTCGAAAGGCGCGATTCGACAGTCTCGTGGCAGCGGTAGCAGTGCCCGACCTGATTGTCGATGTCCTCAACATGGTCGAGGAATCCACCTGCTTCAAGGTCTGCAACTATAGCCTTGCGGCACTCCCAGCGATCCATGCCACAGTACTTCTCGCCGGCGAGCTCGTTCATGTGGGCATCATCGGTCATTATGTTGATCTCGGCCAGGCCATGTCGCTTGCCTACGAGGAAGTCGTTCGGGTCGTGCGCCGGCGTGATCTTCACTATGCCAGTACCGAACTCGCGATCTACGTAGTCATCACTGACAACGGGTATTTCGCGACCGGTGAGGGGGAGAACAACAGTCTTGCCGACAAGGTGCGCATAGCGGTCATCCTTCGGGTTTACGGCTACCGCCGTGTCGCCGGGAAGCGTCTCGGGGCGCGTCGTCGCGACCATTACATAGTCCTTGTACGGCTCGCCCGACGAACCCTTCTCGCTTCCGACCACGGGATACCTTACATACCAGAAGTGACCGTGGTTGGGTTCATGCTCGACTTCGTCGTTGGCAAGCGCCGTGCCGCAGCGCGGACACCAGTTGACGATGTAGTTGCCCTTGTATACAAGGCCCTCATCATAGAGCTGGGTGAACACTTTCGCAACGGCCTTGGAGCAGCCCTCGTCAAACGTGAAACGCTCGCGCTGCCAGTCGGTAGAGTTGCCTAGCATTCGCTGCTGGTGCAGTATCGTGCCGCCATACTGCTTCTTCCACTCCCAGACGCGTTCGAGGAACTTCTCGCGGCCAAGGTCTTGGCGGCGTTTGCCCTCTTTCTTAAGAGCCTTTTCCACGACATTCTGCGTCGCTATGCCAGCATGGTCGGTGCCAGGCAGCCAGAGAGTGTTGCGACCCTGCATTCGACGCCAGCGAACAAGTATGTCCTGAATCGTCTGGTTAAGGGCATGACCCATGTGCAGGATGCCCGTCACGTTCGGCGGCGGGATGACCACCGAGTACGGTCTGCGGCCGTCAGGATCCTGGTGAAAATAGCCGTTCTTCTCCCAGATCGGATACCATTTGGCCTCTGCGGCCTTTGCGTCGTAGTGCTTCTCCATGATGACGTGTACCTCTGATTCGCCTCTGCTTTCCGAGGCATTCCTCTTGTGAATTGCGTATTATACCAAAAAGCTGGAAACCATGCCGAGTGAATCCCGATTCACTCATGCGCAAGCGCCATGTACACGGCTATCGTCACGCAGATGGGCGCAACGAAGATAGCCGAGATGGCAATGACCCAGCCAGGACAGCCAATAGGCAAAAGCGCCGCGCAGACAAGGAAAAGCGCAGTAGTGTAGGCAATCTGGCCCCACATGACGGCGCGAGGTCGCTTGCGCGCCGCCGCAATCCCCTCAATCCTAGCGCGCACTGCGTGAATGACGCATATCAGAGAATATATGCCTATGGCAAGTCTCGCAGTCCCGATTATCCGAGGCGGCATGTTCTGAAACTCGCCAAAGTACCATTCTCCAATCAAAGGCGTTGCAAACGCAAGCGGAATTATCCCCAGCAAAAGGCCGACTACAACTGCATACACCAGCAGTCGCCGGTCTCCTGCATATTCGGGCAGGAACTTGACGGCAACAGTCTGTATCCTAAGCGCCGCAAAAGAGACTGGATTCGCAACACCGAGCGTCACATAGTGTATGGCTAGCATATCGGCCGCATCCGCCGAGCGCGATACAAACGCCGCGATTACAAGCGGCGAGCAGGCAAGCAGGAATCCACCAAGCGCCAGCGGAAGCGTGAAGCGAAACTGCTCGACAAGCAGCGACGACGCACTCACGGGCAATGGCAACATCGCACCTCCCTCCTGCTTGGGACGGTTCGGAAGCGCCGCAACGAACGGCCTCGCGTAGAACCATGTCACTATTGTCTCCAACCATACGCCAAATGTAAGCGCAAGAAGTCCCCAGTACGGACCGACCCATCCTATGCGCGGAAAGACTGCCGAACATGCCAACGTCGCTGCAATGCGAAGGAGAGTCGCTGTGTTCGCCTTTCCAGACTCAAGATTGTTGAACAGCACGACCATGGGAACGTTACGGACAAAGAACCCCGCGTTCATGACGCTGCCAAGCACAAGCGTCCAGCGCGACACTTCCGCAAGATCAAGCGGCAAATTGAAGAACCCTTCGAATATCCAAGAGTTGAACGGGGGAAGCGCTGGCACACATTGAAGTGACACGAGCACAAGCATCATCAATGCGTTCAGGCGGCGGAACGTAACATATCCGAGCCATGTCTTGGCGAACACCATGCCAGTCGTTACAAGCCCAAGCCCCAACGCTCCGATCATGAACATTATCATGAGTCCCTGGCTGAAAGCCGTGAGGGCGTTTACCCCATGGACGCCATGCGTAACAATGCCAGCGACAAGAGGATAGCTCAGCGACTGCGCGAATCCCTGCAGCATAAGCGGAACATAAAAGCGCGTAACGCGCCCAACGCCGAACTTTGGCTCAACAGGCATGGCTCTACCAGATTCCCAGCCTCAGGTATGGAAGAATCGACTTTTCAAGCGTCACATCAAGATCGAAAAGCGAAACGCCGGCAAGTCCATACGCACGTGAAAGTTTAATCTGGTCAATAACCTGCCGTGCATCAAGCCGCGACTCGTTGGCCGTGACGCCGATTCCGGCAATCGTGCGCCGAGCATGCGTCTTAGGCGTGGAATGCTGCGCAAAAAGCTTTGCCAACTTGTCATGTGACTCAGTGTAGTCCATAGGCACGACGTAATCAACCACACCCGATTCCAGCCAACCATACCAGTCTTGCCCAACGGAAGCAATGCAACTCGGATAGCGACCATAGACGGCGGTAGTCAACCATCGCGGACGTTTCACATGCCGACGCGCCTCAACCACAAACGACGACACCGCCGATGCCGCGTCACGCGGCTTCGCCGCCGTATCGCCCCAGCGCACAAAGTCAAGATGTATGCCCGAAAGCGACGGATAGCGCACCTGCAATTCGTCCACGGCGGAAAGAACATGCGCCCGCACTCCAGGATCGGAAGGATTGAGAAACTCCGTAAGCTGGCCCTTTGGTGTCTTTAGTCGCCAACCCTTCTTGCGGAATGACTCCAATCTATCCGGCGTCCCACGAGTTGCCGTAAAGCAAAGTATCCATGCGTGCACGCGTATGCCTGTGCCTTTCGCCGCCGCAAGACACGCCGCCACCTGGTCACCCTCCTGGTCAAACGTCTTTGAACGAGGCAGGATCGACGACGGATAGTGCGCAAACGCCGCGCCAGCCACGTTAACGAACAGATCGGTCATGCGAGATTCTTGCAGAAGCCGCATCGTGCGCGGCCAGTCGCCCGGGTACAGCCCACACCCTGAGTGATCCCACGTCGCATGTATCTCGCCCTTTCGCGGAACCTGCTTCAATGCATATTCCCTAAGCGATGCCGCCTTGGCGTTGGCGCGGGCGCGATGCGATGCAACACTCCATGCCTGCGGCTCCACGGAGCCTACGATTGCGCCAAGAAGCTGAGCCTTGAGATCCTCATCACCATCTGCGAGAAGGACATGTGTCATCCAGAAGCCTGCGCCGGACGCTATCCAGGCCGGTTCTCCAGTCGAGCGACCGGCGCGGTCCGACCACGTAGCTATGACGCGGGCACGTCCATCTATCGGCCGCGCACGCTGCAGAACAGAAGACGACTGGCGAATCGACCTTGGAAGACCGTCAGGCAGCGACGAGGAAAACTCCATGCGACTCCATGCGCCGGGATACGGCGCAGCGCGATAGCCCACCGGCCTTACGCCCATCATCTCGGCAAGCGCGGGCGAAGCGGAATGGAACACGACAAGTTTTCCGCCACGTGCACGGAAGTCACGCAGAGTCTGCAGCTCTGTGGCCGTGGGCTGGGAAAACCCCACAAGGAATGCCAGCCTCTCGCCTCTCAGCGCGGTGGGCATCTGCGCAGGCGTCACGACACGAGCAGCGACGTTCTCGCCCCGCAGCCATCTCTGTATGTGATTGGCAAGCGACGTCGTGTAGCCGGGTTCATGCGCGATGATCGCGACCGCCAGCAGCAACGAGTTGAGCAAGGCCGTCAGCTCCGAATCAGCGCCAGAAATTCGTCGCGCTTAGCTTCCATAATTGCCTGTGTGCGACCCTCAAGGTTGAGGCGCACAAGCGGCTCGGTGTTCGACATGCGCACATTTGCCCACCAGCCATCGGCATCCCACGCGTCAACGGAAACGCCATCAAGCTCAATCACCTTGGCCTTTGCCGAGTAGATTTCCTTCACCTTCGCCAATATTGCTGCCGGAGGCGTCGTTGTTTTGGTGTTGATCTCGCCTGACTGCGAATACTTGCGAAGCGGAGCAATAAGCTCAGAAAGCGGCTTGTCGGAGGCGGATACGATGTTCGCAAGGGCGAATGTGGCCATTGACGACGATTCTGCTGTGGAATTCGCCTTGAAATAGTAGTGGCCAGAAAGCTCGCCGGCGAAAATCGCATCGTTTTCGCGCATCTGCGCCTTGATGAACGAGTGACCAACACGACTCATTACAGGTTTGCCGCCAGCTGCAGCTATTGTCTCCTCGCAGACTCTTGAAGACCTGAGGTCATAGAGACAGGCGGCGCCAGGATTGGATGCCAAAAGATCCTGGGAAATAAGGGCCGTCACAAAGTCCATAGGTATTATCTCGCCCTTCTCGTCGATAAAGCCCGCACGGTCTGCATCGCCATCATAAGCGACGCCAAAAGCATACTTGCCAGGATTTGCACGAATCAACTCCTGAAGATCCCTAAGCGTCTCACGATGCAGCGGATTCGCGTCATGGTTGGGAAAGTCGCCGTCATACTCACCAAAGAGCGAATCATAGGTAATGTCGGAACCAGCAAAGGCCACAGCTTCGGCGATTCCCATACCATTTGCAAAGTCAAGCGCAAGGTGGAGTGGACGCTTCATATGGGCAAACTTGCGAACATGTGCAGCATACTCCGATGAAACATCAACCTTGGTTATCTCGCCTACTCCATACGGCGGCTCATGTGCGCCTATGTCCGCCACCATGCGTTCGATGTCCTTTATGCCTGTGGCGCCGGAAATCGGGATTGCGTTCGCACGACAGAGCTTGCAGCCGTTCCATTCACGCGTATTGTGCGAGGCGGTTATCATAACTGATCCGTCCGCCTTAAGGTGTGCATTGGCGAAGTAGCTCATCGGCGTCGAGGCAAGACCAATGTCTATTACATCAACTCCCTCATCCACAAGCCCTTGCGAAAATGATTCGAAAAGCGCATTTCCGGACTTTCGACAATCGCGCGCCACAACGACACGCCCCTTTCCGCTAAATCCGCAGAATCGCGCATATGCACGCGCTATGCGATAGAACACTGCGTCATCGAGATCTTGCCCGTAGACGCCTCGAATGTCGTATGCTTTGAATATGCTCATTTTTCTCCTTTACTAAACCACAGGGCGAATATACCTGGCCGAAAGCGCCCGCCATAGAACAACACAGAACGCTGAGAGCGGAATCGCAAGAAGCATGCCCAGCATTGGGCCAAGCACTGTTGCCCAGAAGAAAAAGCTGAATATGACACCTGCATAGCCAAGTCCGGTGCGATCACCCTGTATACGCGGTGTTATGAAATATCCATCAAGCAACTGCCCGGCAAGCCAGACCACAAGCACAAGCACAAGCCGAACGCCTGACCCGTCCTGCGTAAAATACGCCAATGGCAATGCAATTGGCAAACAGACAACTGAGCCA
Source organism: uncultured bacterium (assembly GCA_902772905.1). Lineage (GTDB taxonomy): Bacteria > Verrucomicrobiota > Kiritimatiellia > RFP12 > UBA1067 > UBA1067. The sequence goes on from CACYCL010000040.1 coordinate 9,223, forward strand.
AAAAGCGGAATCAAATTCAGCACGCCGAGCGCAAAGCCTATGAGGAAGCCATAAGGAAGGCCGACAAGCCAGAAACCCGTACCGTACATCACGCCTTCTATCAGGCAAATAACCGTCTGCCTCTGGAAGAAAGAAACGAGTATGTCAATAAACACGTCTATCTGCCGCGCAACGAATCCCCGGGTCTCGGGTTTAAGAAACGGGAGCTCTGCCACTATCTCGCCTCCGCGGCGATCCCGTGTCATCAAGAAGAACACAAAGAAAATCATAGTGACAAGCGCAGACACCACTCCTGAAAGACACTTCAAAGCGCTCGTGCCAGCCTTTAGCGCGGTGGGGCCGTATTTCGTATACACGTCCCCCACATTCTCGTATGGAACACCAAACTGGACAAGCAAGGCGTGAAGCCTTGGGAAGGTAGCCTGAAACCACACAAGAACATGCTTGACAAGCGCAGGGCCCTGAGCAATAAGATTGGAAACCTGATCAATGACAACCGCGCCAGCATACCAAAGAAGAACACCAGCGGGAACAAGAACTGTTGCAAGCATCACAGTTACCGCAAACGTTGGATTCTTAACTGCACGCAGCCACCAACGGTAGTACGGCTTGAAAAACAGCGACAACACAAAACCGAGAAAAACCGGTATCAACGCAGCTGATGTAAATGCGAGGATCTTCAAGAGACCCCAAACCACAAACGTCGCAAAAGCGATAACAACCGCCGCTGACAATGCAGTGACGGCACTGGCCACAGCCTTACGTTGAGCCTCTGTGAATTCAATCATAGGCATATTATACCATAATTATCGAGTTCGTGCACAGGAAAAAAATAAAGAGCCGGCGACGTCCTACTCTCGCACGGGCGGGTCCCGCACTACCCTCGGCGATGGAGCGTTTGACTTCCGTGTTCG
>CACYCL010000041.1 GCA_902772905.1 uncultured bacterium
GCGGCCCGCGTCTCCGGCGCGTCGGCGACGACGGTCAACACGTCTGGGTTCGTGGCGAAGGCCGGCGTGGCGTCGGGCACGGTCGGCACGGTGGTCTCCGGCTCAGCGGCGGCGACGGACGTGGCGTCCGGCGTGGAGGTGCCGAAGCCCCGGATCACCGGCATAAGGGTGGTGGACGGCAACGTGTACGTCTCGGTGAAGGGGACGGTGCCGTTCCTCTCGTACGGGCTTTCGGAGGGAGCGACGCCCGGCGACGTGGCGGAGCCCGTGGGCGAGGCCGCCGCCGGAGGCGTGTCGGCTGACGACGAGGTGATCCTCGTCGCGCCCGCGAAGAGGGGCGCCGCGTTCTTCAGGGTCTCTCGTTGACGCCCCGTGGAATGCAGGATTCAAGATGGAGAATGCAGGAGCATTCTCCATCTTTGCATTTCTTGAAGGCGTAGAAACGCATTCCGTGCGGCCACGGCACCCTCTTGACTTGTCAATGTTAAATATGGTATTATGCCTACAGATAAGGAGACATAAGAATGAACAGGACATTTTTGATGCCTTTCGTGTTGTCTGCCGCGCTTGTCGCAATGGCAGATGAAAGTGCTACACCGCAATACAGTCAGTTCCTTAAGGGCGTTTCATCTGTTGCAGAAAACGGAACGCCGACAGCTTCTGGCGGTAGTTGGACGACGTATGCTGATAATGGCGTGGAAATATCGAAAGTGGACAATACGACGTTCAAGTTTGACACCAGCGGTGTTGCGTCTCAGTACGTCGACAACTACAAGCCGACTCTCAGCGTCGGTACGCCTGTCGGTACGCCTGGTCCTGCCGACACGAACACCTTCGTGAAAATCGATCTTCAGGTGACGCTTGAAGACGTCGGAGAATTGCCGGCCTCGCCAGGTAACTCAGAACCTGCAGATGGTCTTCAGACGGCGTTTGCCGTGTGCACCAATGCGTATCATGCGTGGAATGGCAAAAATTGGGTCGTGCTTGATGAAGTGCCTGCTGGCGTGGACGGTTCGCAGCTTACCAATATCACGGTTGAGATTTGCTACCAGGGAAAGCATAACAACAGTGCGCCGAATAATCCGCGCAAGGTGCGCTTCACGGTCGGCGATACTGTGCTGAAGCCTCGGAATGCTAATGACCCATGGATTGAGCTTGCCACTTACAGAGACAACTTGATGGGCGTTGCCCTGCGTGGTGCTGGAACGGTTGCGAGGATTGATGCGTCTGTAATGCTTGGCGTGGCAGAGTATGATGACAAGAAGTATGGCACGCTTGCCGAGGCGGTTGGTGCGGCCGCGACCGCCGGCGGTTCTTCTGAAAATGCTGGTGTTGTAACCGTTCTTCGCCAAACTGACGAGAATGTCTCGGTGAATGGCAACATTGCCATTGCCGACAATGGCTTGACGAAAGGCACAATCACGGCGGAGGCTGGCACAACGGTTACAGTCAAGCCGTCGGCTGGAGAGTTTACGAATGCTGAACTTGCCGGCAAGAGCGGTACATACTCGCTTCCACTCAAGGTAAGCGGCGGCACCACCAAAGTCGAGCTTCCAGTAGAGTTGTCCAACAAGGAAGTCGTTTCTACGACGACCCCTGGGGCGAACAACACTGTTCAGGTGACAATTCAGACTGCGGCTTCCGTGCTTGCCGACGCGAAGCCCACAGGTCTTACGGCAGCGCCGACGAACAATATCGCCAAGCTGCGCGAATATCTAGGAACTTACACGAACGAGGCGTACGTAGCGGCTGATGTCAGTGCTGCAACAATTAAGGATGCTCTTGAGGCAACTCGTGAAAACGGTCTCAAGCTCTACCAGAGTTACGCGCTCGGCATTGCGCCGACCGATTCCGTCAAGCCGGTTGCCGTTGCGGATGACAAGGCGCCAGACGGAATTACGTTGGCGATTCCTTCTTTGGCGGGCAAGACGGATTCTGGTGATTACACTATTACGTATAGCGTTAACGGGAATCCGGTGACCAATCCTGGCGAGGAGGTCAAAATTCCGCTTCCCAGCATTCCAGAAGGAACAAAGAGCAATGGCGAAAGCTACAATGTCATGATTACGTTCGCCGACAAAAACAACTGACTTACAAAGGGGTTAATGCCATGAAGAAGACATTGATTGCTGCTTGTGTTGCTGTTGCGTCTGCAGCGGCGTTTGCTGGGATCAACAACGTCGTGATATCGTTCTCGACTCCTGGCCCCGACAAGTATTCCGACGGAATGCCTGTAATAGACGGCGAGCGCTATGCGCTGGTATGGACGCCTGAAGGCTCCGAGTTCGCGGGCGTGAAGTCCGATGGCACGGCGGAGGGCGATTCGAAGGTCGTCATAGCCGCGCCAGTAGCGAAGGACGGGTGCTGCCTTCGCGTTCTCTTCCAGGTTGACGAAGACTACGCCGCCAAGACCTACCCAGGTGGAACGTGGAGCGTAGTCATGCTCGACACGCGCGTATTCGTGCTGGATGCGGACGGCAAGCCGGTCGTCGATGCAGCGACAGGGCTTCGCGCCGTCAAGTCGTGCGGTGCGGCGGGCGTCGCCAACAGCTACGGAGTCGTCGGTTCGGCAAAGGCCGCGAAGGGCGGTGAACTAGGCATTGCGGCTGGCGGCGTTGCTGCATCGTCCGCCTCGCCTGTGGCTGACGCGCCTGCGCCTGTTGTGAAGGGCATTTCGGTTGACGGCGACTACGTCTACGTCACAATCACGTCCACCAAGCCTGCGTTCAAGTACACGCTTGAGACTGGTGCCACGCCGGATTCGATTTCCGAGAAGGCTGACGCAGATGCGGGCTTTGGCAGCGAGACGAAGGACATCATCCTCGTCAGCCCGAAGAAAGCGGGCGGAGAGTTCTTCAAGGTCAATTGCAAATAAGAAAGAGGAGGCGGTCAGATGAAGAAGCTTCTGTGCGGTGTTCTTTCCGTTTCGGCGATGTCGCTCTTCGCCGTCGATGTAACTGTTGCAACGGTTGACGTCACGGCGATCAACAGCGGCCTTTCAAATACGGTCGTTGCGGTTTCCGGCCTTGATCTCGCAACTGGCGGAGCTCTTGCGATCTCGAATCTCGTCAAGACCACAAACCTGACGGTTGGAGACAGGCTCTACGCCTTCAGCAACGGGAAGTACGAGTGCTGGACGCTGTCTGCGGCGCAGAAATGGGAGAGGGCGGAAAAGCAGTATACGATTTCCGGCAGCGGTGAAATCGTCGAGGACAGTGGAACGCCGGCCTCGCTCTTCACGCTGACTGTGGGAAGCGGCATTTGGCTTTCGCGTCAGGATGCGACCAAGCCGTTCTACATCTACGGTCAGCATACCGACACGAAGACATCAACGGTTGCGGCTGGTGCTACCGCACTCGTCGGCAACCCGATGCAGACGGCGAAGGCTCCTGTATCAATTGTAGGATGCAAGAATGGCGACAGGATCCTTGTACCTGGTGCTGGTATGTTGAGGGAGTTCAAGTACGTTGGTACAAATGATTCGTACGAATCTGACAAGTGGGAATACAAGAAGGGTTGGAACGGCACCGTTACTGGTTCTCTACCAGCGACTGCCACTGTTCCTGCCGGAACTGGCTTTTGGTACAAGTCCACTGGCGAGCAGCCTGTGACCATAAATTGGGTGGAATGAGTCTAAAATTATCCCTCTTGCACGATAGACCAAAACTTTGATATAATACGAATACCTATGAAAAAGATTTTATCAGTCCTGGTCGTTATAGGGGCGTTGGTTGCCTCGGCGGAGGACTCGTATCTGTACTGGATGCTTGGTAGTACGGTACCTTATACGAGTAGCGACTATACCAAGGTTCGTCTTCGAGCGACTGACAATGATGGTAAGAACTCTTATTTGTATCTTTATGCTTCTGATGCTACCACAGATAATGGCATGACTAGCGATTCGTTTCAAGAGATTTCTTCGAGTCAAGCTGTCAATGGGGCTGCGTACTATGCTAAGCTGGCCTCAGAAACGACGTATGCATCATTCGTTGTGGAGTTGCTAAATGACAATGGGTTCCTTGCACAGTCCAAGAAGTTGGCGTATAGCGAGGCGCTAGCTGACTACATAATGACAGCTGGCAGCCTCAGCGCAAATATGCAGGCGTGGGCGGCGACTGCGTTTGCCACGCCTGAGCCGAACTCGGCTATGTTGATGATGCTTGGCTTTGCGGTGCTTGGGCTGCGCCGCCGTAGGCAGATTAAATCCTAAGAGGTCGCTATTATGCGTGACATGCCGGGTGATAATGGACGGCTCGGCCGTCGCAACGTTGTTTTGGCGATCGTCGCGGGCGTAATCTCGGCTGCGGCAATTGTTGTTTTTGGAGTGCCGGGGGTTGATCCCGGCATGTGGAACGAGGCTTCGGTAGTATCGGGTCTGCGTCCGCCTCGTGCGATATTCCCGGGCTTCTGGCGGCTTATCTCCCTGGGTCTGCACACTGTTCTTGGCATTGGCATTGCTTCGGTTGTCATGAAGTGGCTCGGGGCTATCATGGGCGGCTTCTGCGTTTCTGTGTTCTGCCTGATTGTGCGTCAGATACTTGCGCTTCTTATCCATACTTCGCGTCCGTATGCCGTATGGTTCAGGCGGATTGCCCCGTTCTTCGCGTTTGTCAGTGCGGTGCTTTTTGGCGTCAGCGACCCTCTCATGCGCATCTGCCGCATGCTTTCGCCTGAGCTGCTCAGGCTGTCGATGTGCCTTCTTGCGATACATTGGGTGCTTCGCTGGTTTTCGTATGGAGGACATTGGCGCATATTCTCGGCCTTTGCGCTGATGGGGCTTATGGCAGCCGAGACACCGTTAGCGTTCCTCTTGCCCGTCATATTCATCGTGGCATACGCTGCAGTGTGGCACTGTGTTGTCGACGGGCTATTCAGCAAGCCCGAGATGCTGCCTGAGCCGGTTGCGGTGCCGAAGTGGCGCATGTTCTTCATCTTCCTTGGCACACTTGCAGTGGCGGTCTGGATGAATGCGGCTGGCTTCGTCTATTTCGGCGGGCTTGAGGCGAACGACTGGTCTTCAGGCGACATATACTTCCGCTATGCAGTTGGTTACTGGCGCGTCCTTGTGGACGCGGCGTCCATTCTCGGCTGGGTTCTTGGCTTTGGCGTGTGCCTCATACCGCTCATCGTGTCGCTCATGGTGTTTCCGCGTTCGATCCGCGACGATCAGCCAATGCCGTTCAACTATGGCGTGATGCTGTTCTTTGTCGGGGCGCTCGCCGCGATGCAGAGCGGTGCGTTCCCCGCTGCGCGCTTCTGGGCGTTTTCCTCTGATGCCGTTATGGTTGGGAGCGGCTTCCTGCTCGTCTTCTTCGTTGCCTGCGCGATGGCATCGCTTGCAATCGTCGGCGCGGGGTTTGCGTTCGAGTGCCAGCGCAAGTACACAGTAGTCGAAGACGACGGTGACGAGCCGCTTCGCATAGCCGCCGACAGGCCTGGCAGACTTCTTCGCGGGGTGGTGCCGGCTCTCGCCTGCCTTTTGCTGGTGCTTGCGTGCATCCATCTGCCCAAGCCCGTCGAGACAGAGATGCAGAGCATCGTCGATGACGCGATAGACGAGACGGTTGAAGAGTGCGAAGGCGCAAAGTGGCTGTTCACTGACGGACGGCTTGATGCCGGAATCGAGATTGCGGCGGCGAAGAAGGGATGCAAGCTTACGGTGCTCAACATGATGTCCGGCGCGACGGAGTGGGAGCGCAGCATTCGCGTTCGTGGCTTTGAGCCGGGAAGCGATGATCGCGAGGCTGCGGAACAGGGCATACCGACGCTTCTGCGCATCTGGGCTGGAGAGAAGACGAACGGAATGGAAGCTGTTGCCATTCAGCTTGGGTTTGAGTTCTGGAAGCGCGAGCAGCGACCTCTGCCAAAGGCGTCTGGGCTAGTGGCGCGCGAGGTAGGCATGTCTGACGAGGCTGCGGAACGCGGCATCAAGCGAGCGAAGGAGCTTTCCAGCAGGATTCTCGCCATTGCGCCGAAAATTGATTCTGCGGCGCCGTCCCCTGCGCTTGCGAGCGCGTTCGCGGCTGTGTCGTGGCGTCTTTCTCGCCTAGCCAGGATAAGGGACGACCGCGAGCTTGCCGACGACCTCGACCTTTCGAACGGTGCGCTCAAGAAGATGCTTTCCGTGATAGAGTACGAACGCATGCGCACGTTCATGCAGCTTACGCCTAGAGAGGGGCTGCAGCTTGCGTTGCGCCGCGCCGACTTTGCCGAGGCGCGTCGCTATGCGTTGGTCACCCTTCACAACGATGAAGACGATCCGGAGGCGAACTTTGCGATGGGCATGAACGCGCTTGTGACGAAGAACTACACGGAGGCCGAGATGTATCTGCGGCGCTGTCTGAAGCGCCGTCCGAACGAGCCTGCGGTCTTGAACAATCTGTCCATCATCTGCCGCAAGCAGCGCAAGTGGAAGGAATCCGAGGAGTTCGCCCGCAAGGCAATAGAGATTCTGCCGAATTCTCCGGAAGTCCGCCAGACGTTGGCCGATGCGTTGAAAAAGGCGCCGTGACGCACTCTTGCGGAAAGCGGCGCGTGAATGTTCGGGGCGTCGATGCCGAAGTGGCCGAGACGTTTGCGCAGAGGGCGCGTGGATTGATTGGTCGGCCGGCGCCGGGGTTCGGCAAGGGGCTTCTGATTCTCAAGTGCAACGCGATTCACACGATGTTCATGCGGTACCCGATTGACGCCACGTTTCTTGACGGCGACGACAATGTCGTCAAGGCCGTGCGGAACATTCGGCCATGGCGGTTTTTCGTCTGGGGCGGGTGGCGCGCGAAGAAAGTGCTGGAGACTGCGGCTGTTGCCTAGCCGCCGATTCGCCTTAGGCGGAGCTGTCCGCAGGCGGCGTCGGCGTCTTTGCCGCGCGAGCGCCTGAGCATGGTCTGCACGTGGTTCTTCATGAGCACGTCCAGGAACATCATCATCGTGCGCTCGTCGGGCGTCTTGAGGTCTGGGCGGTGAGATACTGGCGATAGCGGGATCAGGTTCACCTTCGCCAGCGGAACGCGGCGCACCTGGCGCGCCAGTTCGTCGGCGCAGGCGCGAGAGTCGTTGACGCCGGCGATGAGCGTGTATTCGAAGGTAATGGCGCGCTTTGTCTTTCTGGTGTAGTCGGCGCAGGCATCAAGAAGCTCGTCGATGGGCCATTTTCTGTTCACAGGCATGAGCTGCGAGCGCAGCTTGTCGTTAGGCGCGTGCAGCGATACGGACAGCTCGAACTGTATGCCTTCGGCGGCGAGTTTCGCAAAGCCCGGCACCACGCCGCATGTCGAGAGCGTAATGTGGCGCGCGCCGAGGTTGGGGCCTCGCCCAGCGTTGATGAGCTTCAGGGCGCGCATCGTCTCGTCGTAGTTGGCGAACGGCTCGCCCATGCCCATGACCACGATGTTCGTTATCTCGCCGAACGCGCGCCCCGCCATGTATTCGGCGACTATCTCGTCGGATGCAAGCGACCGCACGACACCGCGAGAGCCGCTTGCGCAGAATGCGCAGCCCATGGCGCAGCCGACCTGCGACGATATGCACTGGGTGAAGCGACCGGTTGCCGGGATGAGGACGGTTTCGACGGCCTCGCCGTCGGCGAAGCCGATCAGCAACTTCTTCGTGCCGTCGGAAGATTCGCTTGTGTCCAGTATCTCGTACCTTGTGAGAGGGAATTCGCGGTTGAGTGTTTCGCGCAGGTCTTTTGGGAGCGTTGTTGCCTCGTTCCAGTCGCGTATGTAGTCGCGATAGAGGCAGTGGAGCATCTGGTCAGCGCGAAACGGACGGAGTCCACGCTCCGCCAAGACCGGCTTCCATTCATCCGGCAACACGCTCCATGCCATTCTCATGGCGCGTATTATAGCAAATTGCGGCGATGTTGTTTTTCTGCAAGAAATCTCTCGCCGTTTTATGGTATAATAACGTGCGATGATTCTGACAGGAATGCTTCTCCTTGCCGCGAGTGCGGCCGCAGGCGCGTCACCGACCGTGACGGCCAAGTGGTCGTGCGCCGACAGAGGGGAGGGTTTCGCGTACTACAGCGGCGATGTGCGTGTCGTGGACGACTCGTGCGAGATTCGCGCATCCCGTGCATACGTGTACATGGACGGCACGAACAAGCTTCATCGAGTCGTGGCGTTCGGTGGCGTAGTCGTGACGAACGGCGTGCGCCGTGCGTATGGCGACAGGCTGTCGTACTACCACGACACTGGAATTGTAGTGGTAGCGTCGGGTTCAGGGCGCGTGGCGGAGGCGTTTGGCGGCCTGAACGATCCGCAGGCACCTGTACGCGGCAGGAAGGTCAGGCTCTGGACGCAGTCCGGGCAGGTCGAGGTTCTTGAGTCGGAAATCGCGGTGGCGGGGCAGAATGAGTCCCGCAGAGTGTTCAATGGAACTTTTGGGAAATGACTATGGCAAAGAAACTGCTTATTGTGGAATCGCCGGCGAAGGCGAAGACTATTGGAAAATATCTTGGCGCGGACTTCACCGTTAAGTCGTCAGTTGGCCACATACGCGACTTGCCAAAGGAGTCTGGCGCCATCAAGATCATCGAGAAGGGCCCAGAAAAATGGGAGTTCGTTCCGACGTACGTAGTCTCGGAGGGGAAGGCCAAGGTTGTAGGTGAGCTCAAGGCCGCCGTCAAGACGGCTGGCGAGATATATCTCGCCAGCGACCCTGACCGCGAAGGAGAGGCGATTGCGTGGCATTTGAAGGAGGTGCTGGGTCCTGTGGCCGGTGACCGTCCGTTCCACCGCGTCACATACAACGAGATTACGAAGTCGGCGGTGCTCAAGGCCGTCGCAGAGCCTCGCGACATTGACATGCCGCTTGTCGACGCGCAGCAGGCGCGGCGCATCTTGGACCGACTGGTCGGCTACAAGGTTTCGCCCATGCTGTGGAAAAACGTGAATTGCCCGAACAACAGGACTCTGTCGGCTGGGCGCGTTCAGTCCGTTGCCCTTCGCCTGCTTGTCGAGCGTCAGCGCGAAATAGACGCCTTCAAGCCCGAAACGTACTACCTTCTTGGCGTTGAGGCGAAGAAACCCGGCGACAAGGCGTCGTTCGTGGCTAAGCTGTCTAGGTTTGACGGCAAGAAGCCCGACGTGCGCGGACGTGACGACGCAAACAACATACTGCTCGACCTTGCGGACGCCGGGTTGGAGGTAGTAGACCTGAAGTCGCAGGCGAAGACGCGCCACACGCTGCCGCCATTCACCACGTCTACGTTGCAGCAGGCGGCATCAAGCGTTCTTGGCTTTTCGCCTGGAAAGACGATGAAGTTAGCGCAGACTCTATACGAGCAGGGCCGCATCACCTACATGCGAACAGATTCCGTCAATGTGTCGGAGCAGGCGCGCGCCGCGGCAAAGGCGTACATAGAGAGCGTGTGCGGACCTGGGTTCTACCCTGAGAAGCCCAACTTCTTCAAGTCGAAGGGCGGCGCGCAGGAGGCACACGAGGCGATTCGACCGACAGACGTTGAGCTTACGCCTGCGCGCGCGTCGGAGGCGAGCATGGAATCGGCGGAACTCAAGCTTTACGACTTGATATGGCGGCGGTTCGTCGCTTCGCAGATGGCGGACGCAAAGACCACGGTGAAGACAGTCTCGATCTCTGCGAGCAAGCCAGGCCTTGCTCACACGTACCTATTCACCGCATCGGCGACGTCGATAGACTTCGAGGGCTTCCTGAAGGTGATGAAACTGTCGTTGAAGAAGAAGGCCGCCGACGACGAGGAAGACGAGGACTCGGACGAGGTGGCATACCTGCCCGACGTTGCGAAAGGCGATGCGCTTGAGGCAGTGCGCTGGCTTTCCGACGAGAAGAAGACCAAGGGCCCGTCGCATTATTCCGAGGCGTCGCTTGTCAAGGCGCTTGAGGAAAATGGAGTCGGTCGTCCGTCCACCTACGCGGCGACAATCGAAACCCTCAAGACGCGCGAATACGCGAAGACAGAAAAGCGCAAGCTCATACCGCTTGAACGCGGTTTTCTTGTCAACGACTGGCTCGTCAAGAACATGGATGCGCTCTTCAGCGTTGGATACACGGCGAAAATGGAGGCTGAACTTGACAAGGTGGAGACGCATGGCGAGCCGATGAACCAGATGCTCAGTGAGTTCTACAGTGCGTTCCTCAAGTCGCTTCCGCCGCCTGAGCCGCCTCCGCCGATGTCCAAGTTCAACGTCGTGTTCAACTTGCTTGCCCAGGTGTCGAAGTGGAAGCCGGTGAAGAAGGTCGGCAAGCGCGTATACGACGACAAGGCGTTTGTCGAAAGCGTAAAGAAGCAGGCATCCGAAGGCATACGGCCGCTGTCGGCGCGTCAGCTTGCGTTCCTGGTCCGCATGGTCGCCGTGTATTCTGATCAGATCCCTGACGCGCAGCAGCGACTGCGCGAAGCTGGGCTCGGTACTGGTCCTGCGGCCGTTCCTATGGCCGATCCCGAGCTTGTGAAGTTCTGTTTCGAGACCATGGACCGCATCGGCGGAATGCTGACCAACCCGTTTCTCAAGTCTCTCAAGGAGCAGCATGACGCCGGGAAGTCGCTGTCGATGAAGCAGTTCGCGATACTTGCCAAGTCCGTCGGAGACAATGCCGGCGCGCTTGAAGATGCCGATGATGTTCGTTCGCGTCTGTCCGAGTTTGTGACGGGAGGTTTTGCCCAGATGTCGGATGATCCGCAGACGGCGGCGTTGCTAGAACTGGCAAGCAGCATCAAGGAGTGGCGGCCTAAAGCGAAGCGCGGCAAGAAGGTGTATGACGACGAGGCGTTCGTGAAGTCGCTTGCGGATCAGTTCACCCGTCGGCATTCGCTGTCCGTAAGGCAGGTCGCCGCGCTAAAGCGCGTGTTGGCCGTATATCGCGACAAGATCCCTGACTACGAGGCCAAGATGCGCGATCTAGGCGCAGACCAGGAGAATGTCAACAAGTCCAAATAGACACGCCGTAGCCGATCCTCAAATCGATGCGTTCGCTCGCTACTTGCTGGCCGAGCGCAACGTAGCCGAGAACACGCGCATTGGCTACATGCAGGACCTTGCGCAGCTCGTCACGTCGAAGTTCGGACATGATGCGGAGCCTCCGTATGACTGGGCCTCTCTCGGCGAGGCGGATGCGCGCGCATACCTTGTGACCTTCACTAAGGAGGGGGCAGAGGCGACTACAGTAAGGCGCAAGCTTGCCGCCGCTCGCACGTTCTGTCGTTTTCTGCAGCGCGCCGGCGTGCTCATCGACAATCCATTTGGACTGCTCAGAGGGCCTCGCAAGGTGAAGCGCCTGCCGAAATCGCTGTCGGTCGAGGACATGACGCGCTTCCTCGCTCGTCCAATGGAAGACCTGCGGCTCGGCATGATTGATGCATACTCGGCCTGCCGTGACGCGGCGTTCTTTGAGTCGCTCTACTCCACCGGATGCCGAATAAGCGAGATGACGAATGTCAAATGGGGTGAGATTGATTTTGGCCGCGGAACTCTCATAGTAATGGGCAAAGGCTCGAAGGAGCGGCTGGTCATACTTGGGCGTCCGGCGCTTGACGCGCTCTTGCGTCTTCGCGCAAAGGCGGATGAGCTGGATCCGCAGTTTTCCGATGACGGGGCTTTCGCATTCCTTTCGCCTACACGTCGTTGCGTGACACCGAGGCTGATGCAGCGACGCATGAAGACTTACCTTGTTGAGGCGGGGCTTCCGACGGATCTGACGCCGCACAAGCTCAGGCACAGCTTCGCCACCCATCTTCTCGATGCCGGGGCGGACCTGAGGTCCGTGCAGGAAATGCTGGGTCATGCGTCGCTGTCTACCACGCAGATATACACGCACGTTTCTGTGGAACGGCTGAAGGACGCAGTTGCACATGCGCATCCACGTGCGTGACAGCCATAATCAGAAAGGACACAATGCTAGAGACTATTGCATCGCATCTTGACGCAATCGCGGCGCTTGCGCCAACTTGGGGACTTGTTTTCGTCTTTGTGTTCATGGCTGTTGAGTCCAGCTTCGTGCCGTTCCCCTCTGAAGTGGTTATGATACCGGCAGGTTTCCTCGCCGCGCGCGGAGAACTGGGGCTTGAAGGGCCTGTCTCAGCAGTCGTTGTTGCGGTAGCCGTAGGTGTAGCAGGATCGCTCGCCGGCGCCTACGTGAACTACTTTGTTGCGCTCTGGGTTGGGAGACCGTTCCTCGAGCGGCATGGAAAGTGGTTCTTCCTCAAGCCCGAGGCGCTCGCTCGCGCCTGCGACGTGTTCAACCGCTACGGCGCGGCGACAACGTTCGTTTGCAGGATGGTGCCGGCCATCAGACAGCTGATATCGATTCCAGCGGGCATAGCGCGCATGCCGCTCGGAAGTTTTACGCTCTTCACCGCGCTTGGCGCTGGAGTGTGGACTGCGATTCTCGCGTCTGTCGGCTTTGCGATTGGCCGTTCCACGGCCGACATCACGTATCTTGAACTGTGCGTGAAGGGCAAGGAGGCGGCGCTTGCGCACCTGCCGACTGTTGTGGTCGCGGCGGTTGCATTGTGCGGCGTGTACGTGCTCGTTTCGCGGCTAGTCATGAAGAAGGGGCAGATAGGTCGATGCTTTTGACTGTTGAAGGGCTTAGCATTGCGTTTCGGCTAGAGGGCCGTATTTCCGTGCCTGTGCGCGGCGTGTCGTTTGAGATACCAGAGAACGGACGTGTTGCGCTCGTTGGCGAGTCTGGCTGCGGAAAGTCGCTCACGGCGCTTGCGCTAGGTGGGCTTGTTGACCGTGCGAAGATAACTGGGAAGATCATAGGTTCACCGCGCATAGCGTATGTGTTCCAGAATCCGATGCAGTCGCTAAACCCCGTCATGCGCGTCGGCGCGCAGATCGAAGAGGGACTAGCCAGAAGTCGAGCCGAGGCCGCCGGACGATATATGTCTGACACGGAGGAAATATGCAGCCTGCTTGCGGCCGTAGGGCTTCCAAAAGGCACTGACAGGAAGTATTCGTGCGAGATGAGCGGCGGACAGCAGCAGCGTGTAATGATAGCTATGGCGCTTGCGCAGAGCCCTGATCTGCTAATAGCGGACGAACCGACCACTGCGCTCGATGTCACGACGCAGAAGGAAGTTCTCGATCTTATCGCCAGGATAGCCGACGAAAGGGGCATGGCGGTTCTGCTGATAACGCATAACCTCGGCCTTGTTGCTCGGTATTCGCGCGACGTGAACGTGATGTACGCTGGCGAGATAGTGGAAAAAGGGACAGTCCCCGAGATTCTTCGCTCGCCTCGACATCCTTACACACAGGGGTTGCTTGCGGCGGTGCCGCGGCTCGACGCGCCCAAGGACGCGCCGCTTGCCGACATACCGGGTACGGTTCCTCCGCCTACGGACTGGCCCAGAGGCTGCGCTTTCCATCCGAGATGCCCAAAGGCCCGTCCTGAATGCTCTGCAGATTCGTTTTATTCGCTGCTCTCTGAGTTTGGCTCGCCTGCCGTCAGATGCATTGCGGCGATCTGAACTTATTGAAAGGTTGTGACAACATGAGACATATGATGACAATATTAACGGTGGCAACGACATGTTGCATCGCATTTGCCGATGTGGCACAGCTCCGCATAGCGTGGGGAGAGGCTGACAATCCCGAACGAGAGGAGTTGCGCAGTCTTGAGCTGGAGCGTATCGGAAGTTCGCATTTCCGCGCCGTCGTGCGCAAGAGTGACATTCCGGCGGACGCAACGACAGTGTCTATCGTGGTTCCTTTCATGACGGCTCGGCGAGGCGACGAGGGCTGGTGGATGCAGGCTCGTGGGACATACGGAAAATTCGACAAGGCCGACGGCAGGTATGTCGTGAGGCGTCAGCTCATGCCGGTGTTTGCGGTCAAGAAAGGCAAGGAAGTCTGGTACGCGCATGTGAAGACGTGGCGTTTCAACTACGATTTCGTCACGACGGCGAAGAACGGCGAGTACGAGACATACGCACGCTTCCGTTGCGACAATGTGCGTAGGTTCTTTCGCGAATACTACGATGACATTGTTGTGGAATTTCGCCGATTGGACGGCATAGATGCGGACTACAACGGCGTTGCACATGCATATAGGAGGCATCAGCTTGACAGTGGGGCGGTGCGGACTATAAAGGACCGGCTCACCCCAGAACTCGACTACTTGTGCGACGCGATAGTGGTTCGCATACAGACCCACGCTGCAAAGCCGATCCCCGAGACGTCCGACGGCATCAAGAAGAAGTTCTTCAAGGTGGGTGAAGAACTGCCGGTCGTTGTTCACATGCCATTTGGCGTGACGGAGGAGTTCATGCAGGCTCTGAAGGACGCTGGCATAGATAAACTGTCGATATGCTCCGCAGGCTGGCAGAACGGCGGTTATGACGGACGAGTCCCCGGTCACTTCCCGATATGTGCGGAGGCTGGCGGCGCGGATGCGTTTGGCCGCCTTGTCGCCAAAGCAAAGGAACTTGGCTTCCAGTTTGCGCTCCATGCAGCAAACACGGATGGCTATATGTGCTCGCGCCTGTGGGATGAAGACTGGGTCTGCAAATTCGCCGACGGCAGGTTCTACGAGGGGGGGCTATGGGCGGGAGGCCAGTGCTATTGGGTTTGCCAGCAATGTGCATGGGAGAGGTGGCTTCCTGACGAAATGCGCAGGATGGCCGCGCTCGGCATACGCGGGCCGCACTACATTGACGTCTATTCCGCTACGTATCCGATACCGTGCGGCGATCCGAAGCACCTGTGCACTCCGGAGAAGACGGCCGAATACCAAAACCGCATTCTTGCTTACGGCAAAGAGCTTATGGGCGGCGCGGCCAGCGAGTCTGGCTATGACCATGTGGCCGGGAACATCGACTACATAAACTACATAGAGCGCGACTTGAAGCTTCTGCATGAAGGCAGGCACAACAAATTAGTGTCCGGAGTGCATCCGCTGTGGGAACTAGTCTACCATGGCATAATCCTATACACTTCCGACAGGCTTACGCAGAACCACACGCGCGGCAAGTGCCTCTACAAACTCGAGAAGAGCGGCGATCCGCGCTGGATGGAGGGGGATGGTGTGGAAGATCCGTACGTTGCCCTGAAGATAATCGAATTTGGCGGTCGCCCGATCTTCTACACGTACAAGTTCGCGGACGTGCCGCGCATCAAGAAGGCATGGGATGAATTCGTGCCCGTCAGACATCTTCAGCGCGAGCTGATGACCTCTCATCGCGAGATTGCTACGGGCGTGTTCGAGACGTGTTATGACGACGGTTCTCGCACGGTCTGCAATTATCGAGCGGAACCGTTCGTCGTCTGCGGAAAAACCATCCCCTCGATGGGCTATGTTTTGTTTGGGGGCCAATAGAGCGATTCTGGTCTCATACATATGCAGTATTATGGTATAATTTGCATATCCAAAGATGGAGAATCCAATAGCGATAGTAGGCATGAGCTGCAGGTTCGCAGGGGTAAATTCACCTGCGGCGCTGTGGAGCGCCATTCGTGAACGCAAGGTGCTGCTTACCTCGCCTGGGCCAGAGGCTGAACTGCCGCCAGGGCAGAAAAACGTATTTGATCGTCCGTACCCAGCCAGAATCGGGCAGTTGGGCGACCTATATGCATGTGTGCCGTCCATGCAGAACTTCCCTCGTCAGGTAAACGCGGGCGAGAACCAGGATCTCTACTTTGCCACGCAGCTCGCATTCGATGCGCTTGCAGACGCATCGATGAAGCCACATTCGCCGAAGATGGTGCGCGGTAGTGTTCGTCTCGGCTACGCGCCGCCTTTCAATGCGTCCACTGTGAACTGGCTGCAGCACACGACGTTCCTTGACCAGACGCTAGATGTCATACGTAGATTCTTTCCCAACGCCCCCGATGATGCGCTTGACTTGGTAAAGACGAAGCTCGTTGAGTCTCTGCCGTCGCCTGACGCGTCGTCGTTCCTAATGGGCGCGGGGTACCGTTTTGCATCTTGGATCGCCCGCGAATGCTCGTTTGCTGGAGCGGCGACGATTATGGACGCAGGGATTCTTTCAGGAGCGGCGACTCTGTCGGCGGCGGTTGACGATCTTGCTTCAGGTCGCGTCGACGTGTCGCTTGCCGGCGCGTTCACTCCTCCGCTCAGCAGGGCATACATCGAAGGGCTTTCCGGCGAGGTGATGTTCTCGCAGCGCACGGAGCTGCATCCGTTCGCCCAGGATCAGGACGGTACGCTCCCCGGAGAGGGTGGCGCCTTTTTCGTGCTGAAGCGCCGCGCCGATGCGCTACGCGACCGAGACAGGATATACGCGCTCGTCAGGAGTGTGGCTATCGGGCACAGCCCCACTGACGATCCTACGGCAGTGTTTTCCGAAGCAACTACGCGAGCAGGCATACCTATAACGACCATAGGCTTGATTGAGGCAGATGGTTCATGCATACGTGCGGCAGAGGCGCGAGAACTGGCGACAATCAAGAGAATGTGGGGGGAACACCGCCCAGGTTCGCCACTCGTTGGCGTTGGTTCGGTCAAAGGGAACATTGGTCACACACTTCGTGCGGCGATGGCTGCCGGGCTCGTCAAGGCGGCCATTGCCATTTACGAGAAGGTGCTGCCATCGCAAATTCCGTCGCCACGTCCGGCGGACGAAGTTTCGGACCTGGCATCAAGCGCATATCTGCTGAACTCCGAGCGTCCATGGATAACTGGAAACAGTGCGAATCCGCGTCGCGCAGCAGTCATGGGCGCGAACTTCGACCCTACAAACCCATCCGGAACCGCAGCATCTGTCGGTCGCTCTGCCGTAGTGATATTGGAAGAAGAGCCGGAGGACCGATCATGACAGAGCTTGTCGTTTTGAGGGCTGCGGACGATGCCGATCTCGTGACAGAGATAACCCGTCTTATCGGTTTTCTGGACCGCGTTCCAGACGTTCCTCTGGCGAATGTTGCCTACACTTGTTCGCTGACTTCCGGGCCTAGCGCCATTTCGATCATCGCGGACGGCGTGCCTTCGCTGCGTTCACGGCTCGTCTCGGCCAAGGGGCGCATTGTGTCTGGTTCTGTGAAGCGCATACGCGACAAGAGCGGCACGTACTACTTTCGAGACCATCTTCTAGGACCAGGGCGAGGCAAGCTGGCGTTTGTGTATCCAGGCGTGATGTCGTTCTACCCGGACATGATGCGTGGCCTTGTCGTCGAGCAACCGGTTTGCCGCTCGGCATTCGATGAACTGGAGGAGGCGCTGATCGGAGATCCGAACTTCACGCCGTCGTCGTTCGTCTTCCCGCCGGCACCGTATTATAGGCACGATGCAGACATCTTTCGTTCCGGCGCGTACGCACAGGCACTCGTGTCGACATACGCCGGATGCGCGGCGCTTACTCGTCTCCTCTCGCTTGTTGGACTAGATCCAGACGGCGTAGTCGGGTTCGCCGGGGGCGATCTTGCCGCAATGATGCGCTCTGGCGCAGCGGGCGATGCACTGTCACGTCCCAACCGCGTCAAGGTTATTTCGGAAATATACCGCATAGTTTACAAGGCTGTGAACCATGGAGGGCTCCCGAAGGTTGCCGTCATAACGGTGCTACTGCGCAAGCCCGACGAGATAGACGAGTTGGTGAAGACTTTTCCGGAGGACAAGGTGGTGCTGGCCGTAAACTTCTCTTCTAGACAGAAGACCTATGTGGTGTCGCCAGACTACGAGCAGACGGCCCTGGATTCGTTTGCCGCCGCTGGCGTACGTGCGGTCAAGCTTGCTCTTGACCGTCCGTTCAACACTCCGATGTGCTCGGGGCTCGTGCCAGTTGTGAGGAAATTCGCCGACCATTGGATGAAACGCGAACCCACGTGCGAAGTCTATTCGTGCGCAACGGCCGAGCGTCTTCCACGCGGCGTTAGACATGCTCGCAAGGACACTGCCGGGCGTTGGGCAAAGCCTGTGCTTTTCGAGGAGACAGTACGCCGGATGCATGCCGACGGATACCGCGTGTTCCTGGAAGTCGGACCGCGCGGGCTCATGACCGCCGCAGTCTCCGACACGCTCAAGGACGATGAACATGCGGCTATTGCGCTTGACTCGATACACCGCCGCGGAATGCTCCAGGTGCAACACGCTATCGGGCAGCTCGTCGCACTCGGGGCCGATATTGACATCTCGAAGATGTACTCGCGTCGTCGTGTGCGGCGCATTGACTTCGACGCGGCGCTTTCTATGGAGGTTCGCAGGGATTCCGAGATGAAGCTTTCACGCTCTTTCCCGCGCTTGACGTTGCTTTCCGGCGACCAGCTTTTGGGCGGCGCGAGCTTTCTTGCCGCGCCGAAGGGCCGTGGGGCCAAGGCCGCCGCGCGCGCTGCGGCAGTTGCCCAGCAGGCTCGCCGCCAGCGCCAATTCGATTTTGGCGCGCTCAATCCTCTCGTGTCTGATGCCGATACGCTTTCGGCGAGTCCCGGGGTGTCGGTAGAGATAACGAAGGTGTTCAAGATATCCGAGCTTCCGTTCATAGGCGACTTTGCGCTTGGAACGAGCCAGATGAGCTATTCTGATCCGAACCTGCGGGGACTTGTTGCGCTGGCGTTGCCAATTGGCGCGGAAATTGTTGCCGAGACGGCGGGTCTTGTGGCTCCGAACCGCAGCGTTGTGCGCATAGAGAACCTTACGAGTCGGCGCATGGTTGCGTTCAAGAATGGAGAATTGAAGCTCTTTGTGCATGCTGAACGTGTTGCGTCCGGGAATCCGGATGAGGTTGCCGTCAAGGTCCAGATACGTGACGATTCGCCCAATTCCGTGTACACATGGCCCGTCATGGAGGCGACGGTTGTGCTGGCTGGCGCGGTTCCTCCAGCCGTGCCAGTATCCGTTGAGCAGCTTTCGCGTCCGCGCAACGTCCACTGGTCCGGGCGTGATGTATATCCAGCTAGGCTGTGCTGCGGACGCCGTCTGAGAGGAGTTCAGTTTGTAGAGGCGTGGAGTGAATCTGGCCTCGACTATGAGGTCGCAGTTCCGCCTCTTGGTGGCAATGTGGCGTTCACTCGCTTTCCGCTGTGGATTGTCAATCCGCTTCTCCTTGAGATTGTCGTAAGCGGCTTTGCTCTTTGGCGCAGCCATGAGCGTTTCGCAGGCGCGTTTTCGTTCCCGTTCAGGATGCGTCGGTTATCGCTAAGGTGGCCGGAGCCAAAAGAAGGCGCGCGTCTCAAGTGTTATATGCGGCTCACCGGTGTAACGCCAAAGAGCCATATTTGCGATATTTCCGTTACGGACGGCAATGGCAAGGAGCTGATGTCGGTGTCGGGCTGGGAGGAGCTGACCGAGAGAGTGCCTGTGGCGTATCGTGATGTCGTTCTTCAGCCGGCGACTACGTTTCTCACCGCGCCGCTGGGTGGCGACCTAACGGGAGAGCCGGCTACTGATATTTCCTCGGCATTCATCGCCGACGTTCCTTATGCGCTTTTCGAACGTGACGAGGAGCGCTGGCTCAAGACGCTTTCACATGTTGTCCTCGATGCAACCGAGCGCCGTGACTTCGCGGCGATGCCGGGATCGACCGCACGGCGCACAGAGTGGCTATTCGGGCGCATTGCAGCCAAGGAGGCGGTGCGGCGTTTCCTGAAGGACTACTATCAGGCGCGCTGGAGCAATGCCGACATCCGCATCTGGGCCGACGGCTCTGGCAAGCCGCATGCGCTTGGCGCATGGAACGACTATCTCACCACGAAGCTCGACATCGCAATCGCACACACGGCGCAGTTCGTGGTGGCCGTGGTGGCCGCGAATGCGCATGTCGGGGTTGACGTCGAGTCTGTTCAGCGCGATCTTTCCGAGGAGTTCGCGGCGGGTGTCTTCACTCCGGAAGAGATGGACCTTGCAGCTGAGGCGGCGGATGCATCGCAGGCGCTTATCAAGTTCTGGTGCGCTAAAGAGGCTGTGTCCAAGGCTCTTGGCACTGGAATACGCTACAGTCCAAAGGAGATGCGAGTCGCGGACTTCATGGCTGATACTGGCGCGGTGGAGGTTCGGTTGGAAGGCTCGTGGGCAGATGCCTTCAAGATTCTGCGAGGACGTAGCATCGACGTTACGGTGCGCGTTGTGCGCGACCACGCCCTTGCGTCGTGCTTTATGCCAGCAACACTTTTCGGCGATGAATACTGAAACCACATCGACAGATCCGTTTGGAGAGCTCAAGCCAGTTCGTGGCCTCCCGCCAGGACTCCGGAGGCGTTTCCCCGACCGTGTCCTCGTAATGACGACTGACCGTTGCTTTGAGTCGTGTGCGCACTGTACGCGTAAGTTCGTGCTTGGCCATGCGCCTGTTGTGGACACTCCGGAGAAGATTGAAGCCTGTGTAGAATGGGTGCGGCGTCATGGGGTTGTGCGTGATGTGCTTCTTTCCGGTGGTGACGTGCTTACGCTCGGCGATGCTGATGTAGGGCGACTTGTCTCATCGTTTGCCGCATTGGATCAGGTGGAGGTGATTCGAATCTGCACGCGCGCGCCTGTTGCCAAGCCAGAACGCGTGACCAGACGACTTGCACGCATGCTTGCGCGAGAGGGAAGGGGCAAGGTGTGGGCCAACGTGCACATCAACACGGCGGAAGAGGCGCGGCGAGCGCTGGAACCTGCGGCACGTCTAGTTGACGCTGGCATACCTGTTTCATCGCAGACAGTGCTTCTGCGCGGTGTAAATGACACTCCCCGCAAGATGCTGGAGCTGCTGCGAACGCTGTCGGCGGAGAGGATTCGGCCATACTACGTGTTTCAATGCGATCCGGTCGCTGGACTTGCCGAGCGCTTTGGCGTTCCGCTAGAGAAGGCGAAGAAAATCGAGGAGTACTGTGCAGAGCGCATAGGCGGCCTTGCCCTGCCGCGTTTTGTTGCCGACTTACCGTGTTCCCGCAGAAAAATACCATTGGATATTCTGTAGCATATTGCATGGAGCGACAATGGCAAGTGACAACAGTGCTGCGGCAAGTCCTGTCAACCTGTACGTGCATTTCCCATTTTGCCGTAGCAGATGCAGCTACTGTGCACTTTATTCGCGGGCGGCTCGATCTGTAGAAGAACGCAATGCCTATGCACGGCGCATAGCGGAGGCTATTCCTCGTCTTAACATGGCGCGTCCGCTCAAGACCGTGTATTTTGGTGGCGGTTCGCCGGCGTTGTGTGATCTGCGACCAGTGCTGGATGCATTGGCGCCGTGCCTTGGAAGATGCGCAGGGTGCTCAGAGTCAACGGAGTTTACTGTCGAATTGCACCCCTTTGACGTTACGTTCGATTTGCTTGCAACCTTGAAAGACGGCGGCATCAACAGAATATCGATGGGTGTGCAGTCGCTGGATGACAGAATTCTTGCCCACATGGGACGCGGCTATACATTTGCCGATGCGGAATGTGCGTTTGGAAAGATAAAGAAAGTCTTTGGCAATGCAGGCATAGACCTTATAGTAGGTTATCCTGGTGAGACTGGTGCAATTTTGCCGCAGCATGAGCGGCTTGCCGACTGGGGGCTTTGCCACTGTTCTGTTTACGCACTGCAGAATGAACGCATGTTGAAGAATGTTGTTGATGACGAGACGCTGATGAATCGTCTAGCTAATACCGCAGAGTTCATGCAAAGCATCGGGCTTGAGCGCTACGAAATATCGAACTATGCGGTGCCGGGATTTGAATGCAGGCACAATGTGGCTGTCTGGCGTGGCGAAGACTACATAGGTCTCGGAGATGGTGCTTGTGGTCGCATAGGCCGCTATCGAACGCGAAACTTCTGGGGGCAAGAACTATTGGAAGAACTGGCATCAGCAGTTGAAATAGTCGATGAAAAGTTTGACGAGAAGGAACGGTGTCTATTTCGGTTGCGAACGCGAGAAGGCCTTGATGCGACTAGGCATCCTGAGTGGCAGGAAGCGCTGTCGAGGTTTGTAGCAGAGGGTTTGCTTGTTCGCAGGGAGAAGACCGGTATGTCAGAAGTCGGAATATATTGTCTCACCGCCCGAGGAGCGGAAATCTGCGATTCGATTTTGTCCGAATTGGTGTAATTGAGGGCATTTTGTCGATTGCATCAAGAGGTGTTGTGTGTGGTGGAAAAATAGATATTTCTAAAATGGGATGTTTCATGTCTGTTTCGCATGAAAATGGCATATATAATATTATTTATTATTTTTCTAATTTACCCCCTTGCGCATGACACGGTTTTTTTGATATACTACACATCCGTTGCCCTTCAGAGGGTAACGTTGATCTTTGAAAACAGGGAGTTGGAGATTAAAGAGAATTACAACTCATATACGAGAACGAGGCGCGCGCGAGCGCGTCTCAGCGAGAA
>CACYCL010000042.1 GCA_902772905.1 uncultured bacterium
GGCGCCGGGACGCACACGGTCAAGTGGAACTACACGAAGAACGGGTCGGTGACGAAGGGCGAGGACTTCGGCTGGATCGACCAGATCTCGTGGAGCGCGGCGTCGACGGAAACCGCGTTCGTGTTCGACGCGAACGGCGGCAAGTTCTCCAACGGCGCGACGGTGAAGAAGACGGACGCGACGCCCGGGAACCTCTGGGGCAAGATGTACATGCCCGCGAGGGACGGGCAGGTGTTCGTTGGGTGGTACACGGCGAAGGAGGGCGGGACGCTCGTCACTTCGTCGTCCGTCGTGCCCGACTACTACGCCACCTACTACGCGCGCTGGACGCCCCGCCTCGGGCTTGCGGCGGCCTCGGAGTGGCCGAACGAGTTCCAGACCGACAGCTGGTGCGGGCAGGGCGCGGTCTCGCACGACGGCAAGGACGCTCTCCGTTCGGGCATCATCTACGACGGCCAGAGCTCGTACCTGATCACGCGCGTCACCGGCCCCGGCACGCTCACGTTCTGGTGGAAGGTCTCGTGCGAGGCGGGCGGCAACGACGCCCTGCGCTTCCTCCTCGACGGATCGCAGAAGTGCAGCATCTCCGGCGAGAAGGACTGGGCGAAGGTGACGGTGGACGTCGCCGGCTCGGGCTCGCACGTCCTCAAGTGGAACTACACCAAGAACGGCTCGGTTTCGAAGGGGCAGGACTTCGGCTGGATCGACCAGATCCAGTGGACGGCGAAGTAGGGCGTAGGAGTGCAAAGCTCACTCCCTATGGACATGAGTGCAGAAAAATGGTATACTTCACCTTAACTTTCCAAGCGGGGAGGCTTTGCAAATGAAAGAGATTAATGGTGCGCTTAGTGCTAAAGGGCTGAAAATAGGCATTGTTGTCAGCCGTTTTAATAGTTTTCTCACCGAGCAACTTGTAAAGGGCGCTGCCGATGCGTTTGTCCGCATGGGTGGAGACGAAGCTAATTTGACGCTTGTGCGAGTGCCAGGCGCGTACGAGATTCCTCTGGTGGCAAAGCGCATGGCGCTTAAGAAATTTGATGCCGTTGTTGCACTTGGCGCGGTTGTGCAGGGTGCCACGGCACATGCTGACCTCATAAACCAGTCTACTTCCAAGGCGTTCAGCGAAATATCTGTTGATACGGGCGTTCCCGTGCTTGATGGAATCGTTGCTGCCGAGAATCTTGAGCAGGCTGTCGAGCGTTGTGGCACGAAGCAGGGCAACAAGGGTTTTTCCGCCATGCAATCGGCGATTGAAATGGTTAATGTGCTTAAGAAGGTATGATTTATGAAACAGGTTTTGGTTCGGGTAAATGTATTAGGGTAAACTAGAAAATAACTATAAACAATGAAAGAAGTAAAGAAAGTCGCGTTTTTAACGGCTGGTGGTTTGGCTCCCTGCCTGTCGAGCTCAATCGGATTCTTGATTGATGAGTACACCAAAAAGGCGCCTAATGTCGAGATGATCGGCTATGTCAACGGGTATATGGGTCTTCTAAGGGGCGAGTCTATTCCTGTGACCGACAAGGTCCGCAAGAATGCGCTTGTGTTGACCAAGCATGGTGGCTCCCCGATTGGCAACAGCCGTGTCAAGCTCACGAATGTCGCCGATTGTGTTAAACGCGGGCTTGTCAAGCAGGGTGAAGATCCGCTCAAGGTCGCGGCAGACCAGCTCGTGAAGGATGGAGTGGACGTGTTGCACACGATTGGCGGAGACGACACGAACACGACCGCCGCAGACCTTGCGGCGTATCTCGCGGCGAATAGCTATCCTCTAATCGTCGTTGGCTTGCCCAAGACGATCGACAACGACGTTTATCCGATCAAGCAGTCTCTTGGAGCGTGGACGGCGGCGGAGGAGGGCGCGAAGTTCTTCCTCAATGTCGTCAAGGAGAACAGCGCCAACCCGCGCGCCCTCACGATTCACGAGGTCATGGGCCGCAACTGCGGCTGGCTCACCTACAAGACGGCTCAGTACTACCGCAAGATGCTGAAGGCGATGGCGGCCAAGGGGCTGTTCCTCGACGAGTTTAACCTGACGATGGGCCGTCAGGACGTGCATGCAGTCTACGTGCCGGAGTCGAAGATAGACTTCAAGTCCGAGGCTAAGCGCCTCATGGCCATCATGGACAAATGGGATGCCGTGAACATCTTCGTCAGCGAGGGTGCGGGCGTGAAGGACATCATCAACGAGATGAAGAAGCGCGGCGAGACTGTTCCGGTCGACGCGTTCGGCCATCCGAGGCTCGACAAGGTCAACGTCGGTCAGTACGTCGGCAAGCGTTTCGGCGAGCTGCTTGGCGCCGAGAAGGTCCAGGTGTTCAAGAGCGGCTATTTCGCGCGTGCGGCAGCCCCTGGCAAGAAGGATCTCCGCCTCATCGAGATGTGCGCCCGCAAGGCGGTCGAATGTGCCCTTGCCGGCGAGAGCGGCGTTGTCGGGCCGGACGAGAATGCGTCCGCGAAGATTCGCGCTTGCGAGTTCCCGCGTATCAAGGGCGGCAAGCCGTTCAACGTGCGCAAGGGATCCTTCCGCAAGATGCTTGCCGAGATCGGCCAGCCGAAGCCTCGCAAGAAGCGCACGGTCAAGAAGTGATTGGGTATGGCCGTGGCTTTCAAGGGTGTAATAGTAGAATTCGACTTTGCGGCGATGAACGGAGCGGAGCTTCTGTTTGGTGTTGCCGCTCGCTACTTGAATGACCTTGACAGCATCGGCCTTGACGCGCAAAGCGAGGCGAAGTATCTGGCTGGGCGTTCCTACGAGGAAGGTCTTGCCAGGTACTTTCGCGCAGTGCGCACGAAGAAGACGGCGCAGAAGGCTGCTCGTGAACTCGCTGCAGCCTTCACCGACGCGGTGTCGGTCGCCGCTCCCAAGTCGGTCACGCCTACTTTTCGCAATTTTGTCACCACTCTCGCTGCGAGAGGCGTGAAAGTCGTGATAGCGACGCGCGCCGTGCCTCATGCCGCCGCTGAGGCGTTCGAGCCGTTGCTCGTCGAGAATGTTTCCCTTTACCGCGAGCGCTCGCTGTTCTACGGCTGTCCGCGCTGGGACTCGTGGCGCCGCGCATGCATGGCCAACGACGTGGCCCGCGCCAACGCGATTGCGGTAACAGGGTCGGGGAATGGCGTTAAGTCCGCGCTTCTTGCTGGCGTTGCATCGATGGCAGTGATGAGGGATCGTGTGGCGTATCAGGACTACACCGGCGCCAGCCTTGTCGCCAAAGACCTTTCCGCTGCATCGGCAAGGCGTCTCATGTCACTTTTTTGCGACTGAGACCGCAGGAATGTGGTATAATCTCCGCCATGAGCGGAATTGACAGACTTCATGACATAATGGTTCGTCTCCGGGATCCGGAGACGGGGTGTCCTTGGGACCGCGAGCAGACGCTTGAGTCCCTTAAGCCATGCGTGTTGGAAGAAGCTTACGAGCTTCTTGCCGCAATGGATCGGCCAGAGGACAAGGCGAATCACATAGAGGAGCTTGGCGACGTTCTCCTTCAGGTGATGTTCCAGGCCGTGATGGCCGAACAGGAGGGGCGTTTCACGTTTGACGACGTTGCCAATGCCATATCTGACAAGCTCGTCCACCGCCATCCGCACGTTTTCGGCAATGTGGATGCGAAGGACTCTGCGACGGTGCTGCGCAACTGGGAGCAGATCAAGCAGATGGAGCACAGAAAGGAATCGCGTCATTCGGCGCTTGACGGCGTTCCGCCTGCGCTCCCGGCGCTTCTGAAGGCGCAGCGCACACAGGAGAAGGCCGCGCGCGTAGGCTTCGACTGGAAGGACGCCGCAGGCCCGATGGACAAGATTCGCGAAGAGATCGCAGAACTTGACGAGGCTGTTGCGGCGAGACCGTCCAGGAAGCCGGCGGACTCCGACCGCGTGAAGGAAGAGCTTGGCGACTTGCTTTTCAGCGTCTGCAACCTGGCGCGACACCTTGGCGTGGACGCCGAGAGCGCGCTCGAGGGCGCCAGCGCAAAATTCGCGCGGCGCTTTCGCACGGTGGAGGCCGCCGCCAAGGAGCGAGGCCGCAGGCTTCCCGGAATGACGCTCGCCGAGATGGACGAGCTTTGGGACGAGGCCAAGGAAAACGGATAGCGCGTGGCCGACGGCGAGCTAGAGACAGTCGAGGGAACAATCAAGAGCGTCGTGTTTCACAACGACGCAAATGGCTACACCGTGCTGCACGTGGAGCTTCCCAGCGAGTTCGAGCTTGCGCGCAGCCCCGAAATCACGATAGTCGGCAAGGCGCAGGCCGTCTGGGAGGGCGAGGATGTCCGGGCGGAGGGTTTGTGGGTTGACGACAAGGTGCACGGCCGCCAGTTCAAGGCCGAGAAGCTTACCTGCATCGCGCCGCGTTCGCTGAAGGGGATTGAACGGTACCTGGCCTCCGGCCTTATCAAGGGCATAGGTCCCGTGCTTGCCAGGCGCATAGTGGCGACCTTCGGCGAGGATACGATGCACGTGCTGTCGCACCAGTCCGGCAGGCTCCGCGAAGTGCCAAAGCTAGGCCGCGCAAAGATAGAGCAGATACGCTCAAGCTGGCGCGCGAACGAGACGATGCGCGAGAACATGATCTTCGGCCAGACGTATGGCATATCCATAACCAAGATGACGAAGATCGTGCGCAAGTACGGGCCGGACGCGATAGCCATCGTAAAGGCCGACCCGTACCGCCTCTGCCGCGACATCTGGGGCATAGGCTTCGCCACTGCCGACAAGATCGCGCTTTCAGTGGGCATACCGCGCGATTCGCCTCTTAGGGCGAGAGCGTCCATATCGTACACGCTGGAAACCGAAGCTGACGGCGGCGGACACTGCTGGACTTACGAGAACGAGCTTCTTCTTCACGCCAACGAGCTTACGGGCATACCGGCCGAGACGCTGGGCGAAGCGCTGACGGCTGAGATTGCCGATGGCCGCGTAGTGTTCGAACCTGGCGAACCTCGCAGGATATACCTCAAGAGCCTCTATTATTCCGAACGCGATGTAGCCTGCAGAGTGAAGGCAATCATGGGCTCTCCGCGCTCGATACGCTCGATAGACGCGCCGCGTGCCGTGGCGTGGTGGGAGTCTCGCGCCGGCTTCACGCTCGCTCCGAAGCAGCGGCAGGCGCTCGAGAACTCCCTTTCGTCGAAGTTCTCAATAATAACCGGCGGTCCCGGCGTAGGGAAGACCACCATAATCCGCGCACTTGTCGAAATATACGGCAAGGTCGGCGGCTGCCGCGTCGTGCTGGCCGCGCCGACAGGGCGCGCGGCGAAGCGCATGACGGAGAGCGTCGGCGCGGACGCTCGCACGATACACCGCCTGCTGAAGTGGAATCCTGTCACCAACCGCTTCACATACGATGCCGACAACAGGCTTGAAGGCGACGTGTTCGTGTTTGACGAAACGTCGATGATAGACGTGAAGCTCGCGTGCGACCTTCTCGGAGCCTTGCCCGACACGGCTGTGGTCGTTTGGGTAGGCGATACAGACCAGTTGCCGTCGGTTGGGCCGGGTTCAGTGCTGGGCGACCTGATAAAGTCCGGAGTGGTGCCGTCGGTGCGGCTCGACTTCATCTTCCGCCAGGACGATTCAGGCCTGATCGTGCGCAACGCCCACCACGTGAATGCAGGCGAACCGCTTGAGATACGGCATGGCGAGAGCGACTTCTACTTTGTCAGGTGCGAAGACCCCGATGAATGCGTCCGGCGCGCGATAGAGCTTGTTGCATCGCGCATTCCGAGAAAGTTCGGCCTCGATCCGCTTGCCGACGTACAGGTGCTTGTGCCGATGCGCCGCAACACGCTTGGCACCGACAATCTCAACTCCAAGCTTCAGAGGGCGCTGAATCCGCATGGCGACGCGCTTGCGAGGGGTGGAACAGCCTTTCGCGCCGGCGACAGGGTGATGCAACTCAGGAACAACTACGACAAGGACGTATACAACGGCGATGTCGGGTTTGTGAAGTCGGTGGACGGGGCCTCGCGTTCGCTTGTTGTCACGTTCGACGGGCGCCCCGTCCAGTACGGGCCTGGGGATTTGGACGAGTTGGTGCTGGCATACGCCACGACGATACACAAGTCGCAAGGGAGTGAATATCCGGCAGTGGTGGTGATAGTGCACACACAGCACTACGTGATGCTTCAGCGGAATCTACTGTACACAGCAATAACACGAGGGCGGAAGCTAGTTTTGCTCATGGGAGTGCCATACGCGGTAGACCGAGCCATAAAGACGAACAGCGTTCAGGAGCGTCGGACAGGGCTTGCGGAGCGGATATCGGGGATGAGCCCTGGAATCAGTTCGCGTTGAACGCCTCGCCAATTGAATGACGCAAGTCGGATAGTTATGGTATAATACACATGTATGAGCGAAGAGGAGAACAGAGACGGCGAACCAGTTGTCGTTGAACCGGCGGCTGCGGGCGTGCTGGAAGACGTCAACATTGAAGAGGAGATGTCGAGAGACTACATCGACTACTCCATGAGCGTCATTGTTGGGCGTGCGCTTCCCGATGTCCGTGATGGACTGAAGCCAGTCCATCGCCGCTGCCTCTTTGCCATGCATGAGCTTGGCAACACCTGGAACACGAAGCACGTGAAGTCCGCCCGCGTCGTTGGCGAGGTGATAGGCAAGTACCACCCGCACGGCGACTCGTCGGTGTATGACGCGATCGTTCGCCTTGCACAGGATTTCTCGCTCAGGCTTCCCCTTGTTGACGGCCATGGCAACTTCGGTTCGATAGACGGCGACCCTCCTGCCGCGATGCGTTACACGGAGGTGCGCATGCAGCGCGTCGCCGACGAGCTGCTCGGCGACCTCGAGAAGGACACGGTCGACATGATGCCGAACTTCGACGAGACGCTTGAGGAGCCTACGGTGCTTCCGGCCAAGCTGCCGAACCTGCTGCTGAACGGCTCCAGCGGAATAGCCGTCGGAATGGCGACGAACATTCCGCCGCACAACCTAGGCGAGCTCTGCGACGGCATAGACTACTACGTGCAGCATCGCGACGAGTGCTCTGTAGACGACCTGATGAAGTTTGTAAAGGGGCCAGACTTCCCCACCGGCGCGATGGTGTGCGGACACAACGGCATCGCGGCAATGTACAAGCTCGGGCGCGGTCAGCTAACGGTGCGAGGCAAGGCCGAGGTCGTCGCAGACCAGAAGACCGGGCGTGAGAAGATTGTCATCAGCGAGATACCGTACGGCGTCAACAAGCGCGAGATGATAACCCACATGGCCGCCCTTGTAAAGGACAAGGTAATAGAGGGCATCAGCGACATCCGCGACATCTCAGGCGGACATTCCGGCGACGCGAAGGCCGCTCCGAAGGGCCGCAAGACGACTGAGGACGAAATCTGCATCGTCGTTGACCTCAAGCGCGACGCCGTCGGCGAGATCGTGCTGAACCACCTCTACAAGCACACGCAGCTGCAGACGACGTTTGGCGCGATACTGCTTGCCATTGTGGGCGGTCGCCCGAAGATTCTGAACCTTAAGGAATACTTCGCCTGCTACGTCGGCCACCGCTTCGACGTGATTACGCGACGCACACGCTTTGACCTGAAGAAGGCGCAGGCGCGAAAGCACATCGTTGACGGGCTTCTCGTCGCGATCGACAACCTTGACGAGGTTGTTAGGACAATACGCTCTTCGAAGACGCGCGACGAGGCGAAGGCTCGCCTGCAGGAGCGCTTCGGCTTTACCGACCCGCAGGTCAACGCGATTCTTGAAATGCGCCTCTATCAGCTCGTCGGCCTTGAGCGCGACAAGCTTGCCGACGAACTTGCCAAGCTGCTCGCCGCCATTGCCGAGTACGAGGCGATTCTGGCCGACCCGGAGCGCGTTTACGCCATCATACGCGAGGATCTTGCGGACATCAAGGCGCGCTACTGCGCGAAGGAGGACGCGCGCCGCCGCACGGAAATCGTCGCAGACGTGAACGAGGTGTCGGTAAAGGACCTCATTCCCGACGAGCCGTGCGTCATAACGCTCTCGAACCGTGGCTATGTCAAGCGCGTGCCGCTTACAGAGTACCGCGAGCAGCGGCGCGGCGGTCATGGAGTGAAGGGCGCTCAGGTGAAGGAAGAAGACTTCATGCGCCTTGTCTTCGTTGCCGACACGCATGACGAGTTGATGTTCTTCACCAACACGGGAAGGCTTTTCCTTAAGGGCGCATACGAGATTCCAGAGGCGCCGAGGACGAGTTTCGGCCGCCCGCTTGTGAATCTTCTGAACCTCAAGCCAGGCGAGCAGGTGCTCCAGCTTGTGCCGATCCGTTCCTTTGATGGTGATGTCGACGTGTTCTTTGCTACGAAGCTTGGCACCGTGAAGAAGACGCTTCTGAGCGACTACCAGAACGTCAACAAGCTCGGCATACGCGCAATCAACATCGACGAGGGCGACGAGATCGTGGCCGTCAGGCTGGTGAAGCCGTCCGACGATGTGCTGATGCTGACGAAGGACGGGCGGGCGATGCGCTTCGCGGCGACTGATGTGCGGCGCATGGGTCGCGCGGCGACGGGCGTTCGCGGCATACGTCTAAGGGAAGGCGACAGGGTCGTGAGCTTCGACGTTGTTGACGACGAGAAGACGCTTTTCATCGCCACTGCGAACGGCTTCGGCAAACGTTGCTCGTTTGCTGAGTTCACGCGCCACAACCGTGGCGGGCAGGGGATAATCGGCATAAGGGCTTCGGACCGCAACGGCGAGGTCGTGGCCGCGCATGCCGTCTCGGACGACGAGAATGTTATTTCGATTACCAGCGACCAGCAGATGGTTCGCAGCCCAGTCGCGCAGTTCAATGTGCAGAGCCGCATCGCCCAGGGCGTGAAGCTTGTGCGCCTTTCCGAGGGGGCCACGCTAGTTTCCGTGTCCGTCTGCGAAGGCGCAGACGGAGAAAACGACCAGTCTGCCGCCACAGAGTCGGCGGAAGGAAGTATCACAACACAAAACACCGAAGGAGATAACACATGAAGAAAACACTAGTTGCAGTTGCGCTGGCCGCTGGCCTGGCGGGCATGACCAAGGCTGAGGAACGCTCGTGGGAGTGGTCTCCGCTTGGGCTGGGAATCGCCGCGCCGATTCAGCTTCCATTCACAGACACCGACATATATGGGCTTAGATTTGGCGGTTTCTTTGGCTGGAACGCAAATGTCTACGGCCTTGACGTCGACGTCGCTGCCCTTGAGACCGGCAACTTCGCCGGCCTGCAGTGTTCTGCCTTTTCGTGGACTGTTGAAAGCGTTTATGGTGTGCAGCTTTCGGCCATAGCCAATGTCGTTGATGGCGACGTATATGGTCTTCAGGGTTCCGTTGCAAATGTTGACTGGGGTGAGGTGTGGGGGCTGCAGCTCGGCGTCATGAACTACTGCAACTCGTTCCATGGCGTTCAGTTCGGCGTGCTCAACTGGGACAACATGCCGTCGCATGGCTGGCAAGTCGGCGTGGTCAACGCAGATCAGGAGGAGTTCATTGGCTGCGCGATGGGTGTCGTCGATTACTCGGTGCGGTTCTCGGGCTGCCAGATTGGCGCCGTCAACGTCGCCGACTCCATGACCGGCCTGCAGATTGGCGTCATCAACGCCGCCCAGCGTGTGCGCGGTGTGCAGATCGGCGTTGTGAACCTGATCTGCGAAGGACAGCTGCCGGTAATGGTAGTCATGAATGCGAGCTTCTAGGTTGTAGCCTAGGGCGGCTCAAATGGCGAGTCACGGCAACGGCGGCGGAGTTGCGACGGCAATGTCTGTCGTCGTTCCGTTTTACAACCTCGAGCGGTATGTCCGCCCTTGTCTGGATTCTGTCGTTGCTGCCTTTGCGCGTCTTTCGGATTCAGCCCGTCAAGTCATTGAGGTTGTCTGCGTGGACGATGGTTCAACCGACTCTACGGGCAATGTGCTGGATGCGTATTCACGCGACCATCAGCAGAGTGGCCTTGCAGGTCTGGCTTTCTGTGTCGTCCACAAGCCCAATGGCGGCGAGGGCTCTGCACGGAATGTTGGCATTGAAGCTGCTCATGGGCGCTGGGTTACGTTCCTTGATGGAGACGACGTATGGCTTGAAAACCATCTCGAAGTCGCCTTGCCGCTCATTGCCGCGCACCCGACTGCGGACATCGTGGCACTCAAGTACGCTAATTTCGACGACGGAGGCGAGTGTCCGAAGCAGACGGCCGCCGATAGCCGCGTCATTGACGTTTCGACATGCGTTCCAAGCGAAGTTCTGCTGGAAGTTGGAGTGTTCCCGACGTTCTTCCGCCGCGAGTTTCTGGAAGGCCTGCGCTTCTCGTCGCTTCCGCTTGGCGCCGACAGGCTCTACATGGCGCAGTGTTTTGCCAAGGCGCATACGGTGGTAAAGTGCGACGCGGTCGTGCACGGCTATCGCGTCCGGCAGGGTTCCATGGCGCGCGCCGCATGGAATGCCCGCAAGGTATCGAGCCAGTGTGACTATGCGTTTGGCAGCCTTGAGGCGCTGGCGTCGAGCGGCAAGCGGATTGGACGGGAGGGCTTTGAATATGTCGCGTCGCTATGGCTGTCGGATGTTCCCAACCGCCTTGCAAGACTTGTTCGCCGCGAGCGTCGCGCAGCGTGGAAAAATTGGCGCATGACACTTGGCTCCGATTGTGTGCGCAGGCTGCCTCGGTTTGACCGTGTGCGCCGTCTGATTATGGCGTTCTCGTTCTCCATGGCGGCATCAATCTGCGTTGCAAGGCTATTGCGAAAGGCGGGCATATCATGAAGGATTATGATTTGGCGTTCAGTCTCGGATTTTCATGTGGCACCTCCCAGGCGTTGAGGGCGGCTGGGCTTCAGTTTGCGTCGTATCCGCTAGATTGGACGGGCGAGCCCGACATAGGCACGGGTGCGCGCCTGGTCTCGTCAAACTTTGCGGGGTGGTGCGAGGCTGATGATTTCGAACTTGTCGATGTAAGGCATGGCGCTGGCTTCTGCACACGCTGCTACCGCAACCGCAGGACAGGTCTCGGATACTCGCACGAGTTCTCGGATTTCCAGCCATTCGCCGAGACGTACCCAGGCGTCAGGCGAACATACGACCGCCGCGTGGAGCGTTTCATTGCCTGTGCGGATTCATGCAAGCGCATTCTTTGCGTCTACATGGAACTTCCAATTCGTCCTCGCGCGGACGATGCCGACGTCATTGCGGCCCGCAGTGTCTTGGCGGCCAGATTTCCAAACGCCGAAATCGACCTGCTATATGTGTTTGTCGATCCAGGTCGCGCCACGCCGGAACTCGGCACGCTGGCAGACGGGGTTTTCACAGCGTCGTTCGACTACCGCAAGTACGACCGCGGCGAAGTGACGCATTTCATTGAATGGGAGCCGCTTGTGCCGTTGCTGCGCGCGAATTTCCATGTGGCTGATACTAGGAGCGATGAGGAGAAAAGGGGCTTTGCCATGTACGAGAAGCAGTCGGGCGATTTTCGCTGGGGTCAAGACAAGAGCCGCTTTCGACGCTGGCTCAACAAGCACATATACAAGACGTACAGGAGCCTTGAGCATTTTCTGGCAAATCGCGATCTTGTGCATCGGGAGGGCCCGTTGTGGTTTGTGGAGAAATGAAGACGTACGACTTCGCTTTCAGTCTCGGCTTTTCCTGCGCGGCCAGCGAGTCGCTCAGGGAGCTTGGTTTCCAGAAGGAGTCGTTGCCGTTTGACTGGACCGGCGCACCTTCGTTGCGCGCCAGCGTCGACATGGTAGCCTGCGGCTTTGCCGGGTGGTTTGACCGCGATGCGCTTAGGCTCTGGGATGTGCGCCACGAAGGCGGCTTCATAGCCAGGGTTTACAAGAACATGAAGACGGGATTCGGCTTTTCGCACGAGTTCTCTAATGCCGACCCGATTGAGCGTTCGTATGATGCCGTGAGGGAGAAGTACGAGCGGCGAATCTCGCGACTCGGCCGTGAACTGAAGACGCGTCGCCGCATCCTCGCGTTGTATCTGGAGTCGCCGGTAAAGCCGAGAATTTCCGACGGCGAGATATCCGCCGCGCTCGCCGTGCTGCGTGCAAAGTGTCCGCAGGCCGAAGTCGTGGACCTGGTCTACATCTATGAAGACGAAACGTGCAAGAAGGCCGAGGTGCTTTCCTCGGTTGCAGGGGCCACGGTCGTTCGCGCCCACTACCGCACTTATCTTGATGGACGCCCAATGCACATCTGCGACCGTTCGCAAGTTGCAGGCTTTCTCAGAGAGAGCATATCGATCGATGGCGCACTGACAGAGGCGCAGCTGAGGGCGTTTGATGCCGAGAAGCGCCGTAGGCTTCGCGCTTCGCTTGGCACCAATCGTGTGAATCGCTGGGTGAACAAAAAGCTCAAGCAGTGGTGTCGCGACCTTGAGGTGTACCTCATAGGGCAGAAGCTGATTCCAGGAGACAGGCCGCTTTGGTTCGACGGCGACGGGAAGTGACGCACATGGTATACTTCAACCTCTACGGGAACCTTGGCAACCTGCTATTCCAGTACGCGACAGCCGTATCGCTCGGAAAGGGCAGGGCTGTCGGCGTGACGACTTCTGAGAAGACTCTTTCGCAGCTGAAGGAATATGCCGATGTCTTCGGTGGGCTTGAAACGGTTTCCGATGCTCCGATTGGCGCGCTGCGCGTGGACCAGGTGCGATGCGACCATACGAAGTTTCCAGATCCTGGCGGGCGCGATCTCTTCATCAACGGCTATTTTCAGAGCGAGCGGTATTTTGACAAAGACCTCGTATATGGTCTCTTCAAGCCCGGCGACGAACGGGTCGCAGGTCTGCGTGCGAAATTCGGAGGCTGGCTTTCGCGCCATGGCGTGACCGGCATATCCGTTCGTCGAGGCGACTATCTCAGAAAGGCCGCTTGGCATCCCTTCGTCGGCGAGCGGTACTTTCGCGACTGCATCGCGCGGCTTCCGGACGTAAGGGACTTCATCGTTTGCAGCGATGGAATGAAATGGTGCAGGCGGTTTTTCCCAATGGCGTTCCCAGACAGGCGTTTTCTCTTCGTCGAGGGCGAAAGCGTGCTGGATCAGATGTACGTTCATGCGCTCTGTGCGAACAACATAGTCAGCAACAGTTCTTTTTCGTGGTGGGGCGCGTGGCTTGGCGAACAGCGCCGTCGCCAGGATGGCGTGCGTGGCGTGACGTTTGCGCCGTCGATGTGGCTTGGATACGCGCCGCGACGCTGTGGAGCCGACTGGAGCGACATATACTTCGACGGCATGGAGGTCGTGAAGAACCGCTATTCGCCGAGGCTGTGGCTTGCGGCGCATTGGCCTGTCTTTTCCGAGAAGGAATAGTGCGCTTTTATCTACGGCTGATTAAATGGTATAATACGACATCATGGGCATTGAATACAAGAGGGAGTTTTTCGACCGTGACTATTCGCTCGGCGAGACGTACGGACGCGTGTGGAAGTATGCGCGTCGCTACCGGCTGAGGATTGTTATCGGCATCGTCACGGGAATGCTCACGGCTGGCACGCTAGTGCCGCTCTTTCAGGTTATACAGCCTGCGCTTGAGAAGGTGAGCGCGAATGAAGTCGAGGCGGTCATCGGCGAGGACGGATCCTCTGCCGCGGGTGAGCCTGCCGCAGAGGCGCCGGCGCCGTCTGCGCATGCCGAAGGAAAGCATCAGGCGAAGTCGAAGCTTGAGCGCGAGCTTGCCGCGAAGGCAACGTTGCCGTCGTGGTATCCGAAGGCGGAGAAGATTGCCAGGAAGTGCGGCATAGAGCTTCAGACGAGCGAAGGCGGAATGTCAGGTGCGTTGCTGCTGATCGCCGTTTTCGTCATACCGTTGATCGCCGTCGCGCGATTCGGGCTTCTTTTCCTCAGCCAGTACTGCCTTACATGGGCTGGCACGAAGGTCGTGGCGGATCTGCGCGTTGACATCCTAAGGAAGATACAGGAGCAGTCGATGCAGTTTTACGGGCGTATCGACGTTGGACAGCTCATGACGCGCGCAACTGCCGATCCGCAGATGGTTCAGGCCGTGATACAGAACATGCTTTCCGAGCTTGCGCGCGCGCCGTTCGAGATCCTCGTTTCCGTCGGCTTCATCATCTGGTTTGCGGTAGCTAACCATATGCTGCCGACGCTTGTGCTCATTGGCGTCGGCATGCCGGCGTTCATGCTCCCGATTGTCACGCTCGGCAAGGTTATCCGCAAGTGGTCACTGCGTTCGCTCCAGCGCAACTCGGTCGTTGGCAGGCGCGTCCACGAGATTCTTACCTGCATCCGCGTCGTCAAGGCTTACGACACAGAGGAGTTCGAAAATGCGAAGTACGATGCCGCCATGCACAATCTCGTCGGCGCGACAATGCGCTCCGTGCGATGGGGGCTCATGGTTGCTCCGATGGTCGAAACCGTCGGAATATTGCTTCTCTGCGGATTCCTGGTCTGGTGTTTCACGAGCCACGTTACGCTTGCGAATGTGCTGCCAATGCTTGCGCCGCTCCTGCTAATCTACAAGCCGGTGAAGCAGATGTCCAACCTTCAGGTGTCCATAGAGGTCACGCGTGCGTCGCTCCAGCGAATCTGGTCGGTTCTTGACGTGGACTTCCGCCTCCCTGAACGTCCCAGCGCCGTGCGCAAGACGTCGTTCAATGACAAGATCGTGTTTGACGATGTTTCGTTCCGCTACGAGACGGCTGAGCGCGATGCTGTCTCGCATGCGTCGTTCGAGCTGCCTCGCGGAAAGATGGTTGCCGTAGTCGGCGGCACGGGCAGCGGCAAGACGACTCTCTCAGGGCTTCTCGCCAGATTCTTCGACCCGTGCGAAGGCCGCATCACAATGGATGGCGTTGACCTTTGCGACGTGAACATGTCAGACCTGAGACGGCTTGTCGGTTCGGTTCAGCAGGAGACGATACTCTTCAACGACACGATCGAGGAGAACATAAAGTACGGCTCTCCATCGGCCACCCACGACGCGGTTGTGGCCGCC
Organism: uncultured bacterium; assembly: GCA_902772905.1. Classification (GTDB taxonomy): domain Bacteria; phylum Verrucomicrobiota; class Kiritimatiellia; order RFP12; family UBA1067; genus UBA1067. The sequence continues at coordinate 14,924 of CACYCL010000042.1, forward strand.
GCGAAGATGGCCAACGCCCACGAGTTCATCATGTCGCAGCCGGAAGGCTACGGGCGCATGTGCGGAGAGAAGGGCTTTGCGCTGTCAGGCGGCGAGCGCCAGCGCATTGCGATTGCCCGCGCGATTCTGCGCAATCCGCCGATACTGATTCTCGACGAGGCTACGAGCGCGCTAGACACCGTGACCGAACGGCTGGTTCAGGACGCTCTTGCGAATCTCATGCAGAACCGCACCGTGTTTGCGATCGCCCACAGACTTTCTACGATACGCGATGCCGACCTTATTCTTGTCATGGAGCACGGCGAGATCGTAGAGCGCGGCACCCACGACGAACTCTTGGCGGCGAACGGGGTGTATCGTCGTCTTTGTGACATGCAGAAAACATCACCATGAACGCATACGCTGTGATAATGGCGGGCGGCGGCGGCGAGCGCCTCTGGCCCGTTTCGACTCCCGAACTCCCGAAGCAGTTTGTCGACGTGTTCGGCGGCAAGCCGCTCATACGCCACGCACTGGATCGTCTGCACGGCCTGATTCCGCCGGAACGCACTCTTGTCGTTACGGGAGCGCGTCTCGTGGCGTTGACGCGCCGTGCGCTTCCGGAGCTTCCATCGGAGAACATCGTGGGCGAGCCATGCCGCCGTGACACCGCCGCAGCCGTCGCCGTCGCCTGCGGTCTGGTCCGCAGGCTTGGCGGGCCAGACGCTGTCGGGTGCATTCTCACCGCCGACCACATCATGACGCCGCATTCGGCTTTCCGCGCCGCTTTGCGCGATGCCATAAGCGCGGCGGCGAAGTTTGATTCCATCGTCACGATGGGCATAGTGCCGGATCATCCGGCCACGGGCTACGGCTACATCGAATGCGGCAAGCGTGTGGACTCCGGGACGAAGACCGCGTTCTTCGACGTCAAGCGTTTTGTGGAGAAGCCCGATGAACGTACGGCAAGGCGGTATCTGAAGACGGGGCGCTTTCGCTGGAATGCAGGCATGTTCATCTGGCGCGCGGGTGTGCTCTCTGCCGCTTTCGCCGACGCCGCTCCGGACTTCTCTCCGCTGATAGACTCCGTAGCCACTGCCAAGAGCGTACCGGCTCTTCTGCGCCGGGCATATCCATCGTTGCGTGCGATTTCCGTGGACTTCGCGGTCATGGAGCACGCGAAGAGCATTCTCGTCGCAGAGAGCCGTTTCAAGTGGGACGATGTAGGTTCGTGGCAGTCGGTTCCGAATCACTTCCCGTCCGACGCAGACGGCAATGTGCGGCTCGGCAAGACTGCTCTCTTGGACACGCGCGGCTCGGTGATTGTATCGACGGACGACCATCTGACGGCGGTGGTTGGGCTTTCGGATGTTGTGGTTGTGCACACGCGCAGTGCGACACTGGTCTGTCCACGCGATCGTGCGCAGGACGTGAAGAAGCTCGTGAAGAGCCTGTAGGTGCGCACATGCTCCACGTAGTTGCAACGCCAATCGGAAACCTCGGGGATCTTTCGCCGCGGGCGCTCGACGTGCTGCGTGGTGCGGCGGTGATTGCCTGCGAGGACACGCGCCGCACATGGCAGTTGCTCACGCATTTCGAAATACCGCGTCCGCCGGAGATGTTTTCTTACAGGCAGGGCAACGAGGAGCGGGTTACGATGCGTGTTCTTGATGAACTGCGCGCGAGCAAGGAGGTTGCGCTCTGTTCCGACGGAGGCTATCCTGGCATATCTGACCCTGGATACAGGCTGCTCAGGAAATGCGCACAGGAGGGCGTTCCGTACGAGGTTGTTCCTGGCGCGAGCGCAGTGGACGTGGCGCTTCTGATGAGCGGGCTTTCCACGTCGTCGTTCACGTTCCGTGGTTTTCCGCCGCGTGGACCAGGCGCCCTCAGGAACTGGTTTGCGGAGGATCGGGACAAAGAGCACACGTTGATATGCTACGAGTCTCCGTTCCGTGTCGCCGCCACGCTGGAGGCGGCGCTTGACAGTCTTGGCGACCGCGAGGCGGCGGTGTGCATAGAGCTTACGAAGCTGCACGAACGCGTCAGGCGCGGCTATCTCTCGGAGCTTGTGGCGGAGTTTCGCGATGCCAAGATAAAGGGCGAAGTCGCAATCGTCATCGCTGGCAGCAATCCCAAGTTTCTAAACAATCTGCGCCTTCTGGAACGACGATCCTAAGCGCTCAGGCTGCGGCTCTTGGCGCGAATCTCCAGAGGCTTGACGCCGAGATGGCGCTTCAGGTGCACGCCAAGGTGCGATGCCCCGCAGAAGCCGCATGCGCGGGCTATCTGGCTGACGCCCATTGACGTGTTTGCCAGCAGCGACACCGCCTCGGTGCGCCTGAGAAAGGCAAGTTCGTCTTTGGGCGTGCGACCCAAGGCGGTGAGCATGCGCAGCTGCAATGTGCGCAGGGAGCATCGAGCGACGGCGGCTATCTGTCTGCCGCCTATTGACTCCGCCAGATGCTGCCGCATGTATGCCACCGCTCGTGCGACGAATGGATCCGCGATGATTGAAATGTCGGTCGATTGGCGCGTCACGACGCGGGTATGGCATGTGCGCACGACGGGATCGTGTGCGCGCCCGTGCAGCAGGTCGTCCATTGCCTTTGCGAAGCGGTATCCGGTTTCGGCGGCGTTCACCGGTATTGAGGAAAGCATCGGCAAGGCGGTGGTGCACAGCAGTTCGTCGTCATCCACGCCCAGGACAGCGATGTGGCCTGGGATGGATATGCCTGCGAAGTTTGCGAGGGAAGCGATTTGCTGAGCCCGCTCATCATGCACGGCGAAGAGCGCCGTGCCAAGCGGGAGCTTTGATAGCCACCGCAAAAGTCGGTTCGCCTCTTCGGAGAGGCCGTCATTCGACTTCGCCTTGGCGTTGTGGAATACGCGGCAGCGAAAACCTCTTTTCGACAGTGTCGAGACATAACCCGTTCGTCTCGCCTCGCTCCATGCCATAGGCTCCGTTGTGCCCACGTATGCGAAATTGCGATATCCGCGCTCGATGAAATATTCCGCCGCCGTGCGCCCCTCGGCCGCATGGTCGTTGAAGAACGTAACTGAATTCGCGGGGCGCGGGATGCGGTCGAGCTTCGCCATCGTCGGTTCGTACAGCACCACTGGAAGCCCGGTCTTGAAATATCTGCGTCTGTCCGCCGGATTTACTACGGCGGCTATGATCCCTTCCAGGCCATTGTCAATAAGCGATGAGAACCTGCGGCGCGAAGCTCCCACGAGCTCAAGTTGCGTAGTCCATGCGGAAGCGCAGTTCTCACGGGCGTACCTGAGGATTCCGCCGAGCATCTGCCTATGCGTGAAATCGAACTTCGAGAACACGACAAGTATGCGCTTAGTCTGGATTTTAGTTGCCACATGCGTATTATACCATCTTGATTTATGATATGTGCGCATTAAAAACATAATAGATGCGCAGTCGCGGAAAACGTCTTCGGAAACATGGTAGAATATGCGGCGTTGCGACAAGCAATGCAAAGAGCAAAGGAAACGTGATGAACGAAACAGAAGCAGAAGAGTGCAGGGCGCTAGCCAAGAAGATACGCCTGCATGCATTGAAGATGGTGTTCAACGGCAAAAGCGGCCACATCGGCTCGATGCTGTCTACGGCGGACATCTATCCGGTACTGTACAAGAGATTTCTCAGGGTAGATCCGAGGAATCCAAAATGGGCGGAGCGCGACAGGTTTCTCCTGTCCAAGGGCCATGGGGGCGCGGCGCTTCTGGCCTGTCTCGCGGAGTGCGGGTTCTTCCCGCTGGATTGGCTCGACCGCTACTACTGCGACGACGGCAAGCTTTCCGGGCACATCTCGCACCACATACCCGGAGTCGAGTTCTCTACGGGTTCGCTTGGACACGGGTTGCCTGTTGCGTGCGGCATGGCAATGGCAGCCAAGCGCGATGGCGCAAGGCATCGCATCATCGTGATGTCCTCCGACGGAGACCTGAACGAAGGCTCGACATGGGAGGCGATCATGCTCGCCGGGCAGCACCACTACGACAACCTCACGATGCTCGTGGACTACAACCGGCTGCAGGCGCTTGGCGACTCTGAGGACATCATAAACCTTGAGCCGCTTGGCCCGAAGCTGGAGATGTTCGGCTGGAAGGCGATCGAGGCGGATGGACATGACCCGCAGGCCATCGAAGCGGCGCTTAAGAGGCTTCCGCTTGAGGCGGACAAGCCGTCGTGCATAATCTTCCGGACTGTGAAGGGCAAGGGCGTCTCGTTCATGGAGAACGACTACAAGTGGCATTACGGCGGACTTGTCGAGGAACTGTACCTCAAGGCCAAGGAAGAAGTGGAGGCGATGTAAGATGAGAAAGATATTCAACAAGGAGCTCCTCAAGATTGCGGCGGAGCGCAAGAACATCTACATGATCCTTGCGGATATCGGCTACGGCGAGATTGAGCCGTTCGCGAACACATTCCCGGACAGGTTCATAAACTGCGGCGTGGCGGAACAGGAGATGACGGGGGTCGCGTGCGGCGTGGCCATGGAGGGGAACACGGCGATAACGTACTCCATAGCGAACTTCCCCACGCTTCGCTGCCTTGAGCAGATTCGCAACGACGTATGCTACCACGATGCAGACGTGAAGATCGTGATCATCGGCGGTGGCGTTGCCTACGGCGAGCTCGGAATGAGCCACCATTCCACTGAAGACATCGCGATCATGCGCGCGCTTCCGAACATGGTGGTTCTCGTTCCATCGGACGGCGCAGAGACCAAAGCCGCCACCCGAGCGATGCTCGACTACAAGGGCCCCGTCTATTTCCGCTGCGGCTACAAGAACGAGCCAGACCTCCATGACGGGAAGGACGTTGCGGACTTCAGGATAGGCGGAAGTTCGCAGATTCGCGACGGCAGGGACGCAACGGTGTTCTTCGCCGGCACGATAGGAGTAGACGCCAAGAAGGCCGTGGAGGACCTTGAGCGCGAACAGGGAATCTCGTGCCGCCTTGTCTCGCTCTACTCGATAAAGCCGATAGACCGCGAGGCGATTGTCCGCGCCGCAAGGGAGACGGGCGCCATTGTCGTCGTGGAGGAGCACAACCTCTCCGGCGGCGTTGGTTCTGCAGTCGCCGAGGTGCTGATGGACGAAGGGCTTTCAGGAGTGAAGTTCAGGCGGCTAGGGCTTCCCGACGTGTATGTGACGAAGATCGGTTGCCAGCGTTGGCTCTGCGAAGAGTACGGCATAGGGCCGACAGGCATCAAGGCCGCGATCAAGGGAGTGCTGGGGAAGTGACGGCCACGCGAAGAGCATTTCTGGCAGAGGCGGCTGCGTTCGCCGCCGCTCCATCCGTCTTCGCTCGTAGTGCATCCGAAGCCCGACTGCGACTCGGCGTGGTCAGCGACATTCACGTTGGCTGCGCCGGATGGGAGCAATGGCATGAGTTCATGGGCTTCAACGTCCACACGTTCGTCCGTGCGCTCCGCCACTTCCGCGATGCAGGAGTTGATGGCGTGGTCATAGCCGGCGACCTTGCGGATTACGGCATGATCTACGAGATGGAGGCTGTGGCCGAGGCTTGGCGCCACGTATTCCCCGACGACAGACTGCCGGACGGACGGCGGGTTGAGCGTCTTTTCGTGACAGGAAACCACGACTGGGAGGGATTTCTCTACCGTGACTTCGGTAAGATGCGCTATCCCGATCCGGCGGCGCTGGCGCGAGCCACACTGCAGGGCAATATGAAGAAGGCGTGGGAGCGCATTTGGGGCGAACCATATAAGCCTGTGTGGACGAAGGAGGTGAGGGGCTACACGTTCGTTGGCGCACACTGGGAGGGCTTTTCGTACAAGGAGTATGAAAATGTCTCTTTCGCAGGTGCCCCCGATGCCATCTGCGCTGTTGGAGCGAGAGTTGACCCCGCCAAGCCATTCTTCTTCATACAGCATCCGCTGCCGAAAGACACGAACTACGGCCCGAACGGATGGGGACACGACAGGGGCGACACGACGGCTGCTCTGTCCAAGTTCCCGAACGCATTTGCGATATCCGGCCACTCGCATTATTCGCTCACCGATGGACATTCTCTCTGGCAGGGGGCGTTCACTTCGCTTTCGATGAGTTCGCTCCGCTATGGCAGCGCGTTCACCGAAGACCTGCATCCCGATGCGTTCGAAGACACGAAATCGTACGGAGAGGGTGCAGACGTGGCGAATGCAAGGAAGATGATGCCGCGTTCGTCGTTCATTGATGCGCGGCAGGGTTCGGTTCTGACGGTGTTCGACGACCGCATCGAGATAACGCGGCACGACTTCTTCGCTGACGAGCCGCTTGCCGACGACTGGGTTGTGCCGTGGCCGCCTGCGGAACGTGGTCGTCCGTTCATGCCGAATCGGCAGAAGACGGCAGAGAAGCGTCCGATGTTCGCTACCGCAGCGAAAGTGGAGGTAGACCGCTGCCGCAGGCAGAACCGCGCAGGGAACACAAAGGATGCGTTGTCCGTGAATTTTCCGTCCGCCACTGACGGAGCGGGTTCACGTGCGGTGTATTTCGAGGTTGCGGCCGTTGCGGAAGGAAGGACTGTCCTGACGAAGCGCGTGTCGGCAAAGGGATTCAACCGCCCGAGGAGGCTCCAGCCGCTTTGCACCGAGTGCGTGTTTGCGGTGGACGAGCTGCCGCGCACGAAGTCGCTCCGATTTGTGGTCACGCCCGTCGCGGCATTCGGGTCGCGCGGCGATGCAATAGCGTCTGAGGTGGTAGAGGTGTAGAATGACGAAGCGGTTTGCAGTTGCGGCCTTTATGGCGGGATGTTGTGCCGGAGTGCTCGGCGGCGCTGTCGTGAACGCGGGCTTTGAGATGCCGTCTTCGGATGGCGTTGTTTCAGGGTGGGAGTGGACGCGCGACGATTCCGTTGCGACAGTTGCGGCGGTCGCCGGCGAAGGTGTCGGTGGCTCGTGCGCGCTGCTTGTCGACAAGCGTTCGCCCGACAAGGAGTTTGTCGTTGCCCAGCGCATCCAGCTTCTGCCCGGCGGGCATTACCGCGTCACATGCCGAGTGCGCACTGAGGATTTTGTATGCCGCAACGTCGATCTCACCGGCACGAAGATATCCGTCATACACGTCATCAACGGCAAGCCCGTGTCTCTGCCTGCGCAGAGCAGCAGGACGGTGACCGAGACATCCGGGGGATGGGCGAGGGCCGTTGGACACATCGACCCGCCCGCCGACTCTGAGGGGGTAGTTGAGCTTCGGCTTTGGACTCACTTCTCCGTTACAGGCAAATTCTACTATGATGACATAACGGTTGAGGAGCGCATCGATCCGCCGCTTCCTGAGCCTTCTCGCGCCGATGCGTCAATTGTCGATGAACACAACCGTCTGATCGTTGACGGCAAGCCGTATCTTCCCCTCGGATTCTACTCCGAGGCGTGGGATCCGTTCACCGTGTCGAATCTCGACCTCATGGCATCGGGACCATACAACACAATCGTGCCGTACTCGTTCCCCGACAGGCGTCAGATGGACATGTGCACCGTGCGCGGACTTAAGGTGCTGTACAATGCGAATGTCTATTATGGCACGCGCTGGGCGTTCGGCAAGGTGAAGAGCGAGGAAGAGGAAGAGGCGTGGACGGCGAAGACCATAGCCGAGTTCAAGGATCATCCTGCGCTACTGGGTTGGTACGTCAACGATGAATTCAACATCGCGTTTCGTGACAGGCTTGTCGTCCGCAACAGATTCGTGAAGTCGCTTGATCCACGCCATGTTACGTGGGGCGTTCACATGGAGCCGCGCGATTCACGATGGTTCCTCGCTTGCCACGACGTGCTTGGCGTTGATCCGTATCCAATCAAGGGCAACGGCAGGGAAATGAAGCTGATGCGCTGTCATGAGCATCCGTCCGTGACGCTGCAGACAGTGGCGAACAAGCGGGCCGTGTGGTCTGTCATCCAGGTGTTCGACTGGGGGATGTTCAGCACGGAGAAGCTTAGGAAGGGGTCGCGTCCGCCGACGCGCGACGAGATTTCGGCCATGACGCAACTCGCGATAGCGGGCGGAGCGAACGGCATATTCTACCTTGCGATCACGTCTCTGGCCTCGCCAGTCAACGGCGCGGAGTTCCATCGGCGCTGGGCGGACGTCCTGGCGGCGGCGAACGAGGTCAAGGCGAACGAGGAGACAATTCTCTCTCCGCCTGGTCCGGTTGTCGCGGATGTGTCGTCGCCAAGTCTCAAGGTTCGCACATGGGACACGGGCAAGCGCATTGTCGCGCTTGTCGTGAACGGCTCCTACCAGCCCTTGCGCGGAACCGTGCGCTTTGCCGGTTGCGAGCCGCTTGAGGTTGACCTTGGTGCCCTCGCTCACGGCTACTATGTTTTGCAACGTAAAACAACTAACCACACAACAAGGAAACGACCATGAATACGAAAGAAAGAATAGTCATGATGCTTCTGTCCACGTTTGCGGCGGTAGTGGTGTATGCGACAGAATTTACCGTCGCATATTCAAATGGTGATGCAGGTGACAGTACGCTCGCGTTCATATATAAAAATGGCGAGATTGCCACGGTCGTTGCCAATCCGGGGGTTGGCAACCGTGTCATCGTGACTGGCGACTCAATGACGTTTGCGGCAGATGCGACGATTACGGTGGCGAGTGGCGATGTTGTGTTCAAGAATGCTGCAACTGGACACGGCAGCCTTGCCATCGCCCCTCAGACGGATGATGCCGAGCTTACGTGGGGGGACGGCACCGGCACGCTCGACAAGGCTCCCAACTGGACGCTTCTCTTCCCTGACAAGAATCTTGACGAGTACGAGCCGACGGCCGCGAAGGGCCCGACAGGTTCCTCTAATCCGCCAAGCACCACCGCGCTCCAGTTTCATCGTTTCACGCGTTCGGGTTCAGGAGCTTCCGCGACGCTTGCGTTCCAGGCTTCCAGCAAGCATTCCGATTCGACCAACGGCAAGTACATCAAGGTCGTGAAGGGGATGCTTCGCCAAACTGCGTCTGGCATTGAGGGCGCGGTTGATTCCGCATATCTTGTTACTCAGCTTCCCTATTACAATGATTTTGATGACATCGATTACATTATGGAGCATCCCGCCGACTATCCGTATGCAAAATCAAATGCCCTCTCAGTGCCTAGCAAGAAAAGCGGATATGGCATTGGAATCTTGACTATGGTGCGTGTTGCCGGCAAGCCGTCTGTCAAGTTCGAGAACGTTCTTTCTGATGCGGATGTTTCGGGGGGTACGCTTGCGCTGAACGTGTCGTCAGGCGTGTCGGTTGTCGCGGTTGGAGATAATGGCGTTGCCGCATCGCCATACGGTGGTGCAGTAACGGCTGCCGCAGGCGGCGACTTCGGTTTTACGGATCGGGCTGTCACAACGTCCCGCGCTTTCAGCATTGGCGGCACGTTCAATGTCAAGCGTGAGACGGGACTCGGCGAAGATGCCTGCCTCGAATACCTTGACGGCTATATGGTCTCAAACGTGTGGCGTGCAATTCCAGGTGTCCATTCGCTTGAAGACCTCACCAACGCAGTTGGCGTCGCGGCTGGTGGAAATGTTGGCGCAAAGAACAGGGGTAAGCCAATGGGACTTTACAACATAAAAATTGGTGTAGACGGGTTTTCTGCAACAGGGCAGTTTCAGGTCGGCAACAACGGTCAGGACAAGTACACAAGGTTCATACGCGCCGAGTTCTCGACAACGCAGACGGCGCATCAGGTTTCAATGCGCATTGTCAGCGCGGGTTTCTACGAGACAAGTACAGTTTATACGGTCGGATGCGATCTTGATGCGTTGCCTTCAGGCCGAATCAAGAGCGCAGGCGTTGGGTCCGAGTGGAGTACAGGTTCGGGTTATGCAATTCTCAACATTACAAACTACTTCTCACGTCCGTCGGTCGATCTCGTAGAACTCAGCACGTCCGCCAGCGGCTTTGCCAACGGCGCGAAGGTTGTCGTGGACGGAACGGAGAACGGGAGTGTGAGGTACCTGCTGTCGAACACGGCCACATCTCTGCCGACAAACGGAGTTTTGGAAATCAAGTCGGGAGGCTCGGCTATCTACGGTGTTTTGGGCGCGACGGTTGATTCCCGTGCCGATTTCTCTGGCGGAAAATGTCCGATTAACGTCTATGCAGGCGGTGAACTCATAGACCGCGTCGAGACATACAGCATAGGTCCGAATCAGGAGATCAACCTTATCGGTGGTACGCTTAGGTGTGGTCGGCGTCTTGGATACACAACGATCAGCGCGGATGCAGGCACGTATGTGAATCTGCTTACGCTCGCCGACGGCGCTTTGGTGACGTCTCCAAAGCCGATACGCATCGGCTACCAGCGCGATGATGGTCGCTGGATGGTGCGCGGCACTTCTGCATCGACTTGCGACGCCGAACTAGTCCTTTTCAGTCGGAAACAGTCGACTGCGGATCCGATGGCGTTCACGTTTGACGTATGGGATGTGACGGACAGTGATGCGGTTGACTTCACGCTCAATGGAACGCTCGGCAACAAGAATGTCAACGACTACAGCTACGGCTACATCGTTAAGACGGGCGCTGGCACGATGCGTATGAACGGAGATGCTCCGGCGAGCAACAAGCGTATGAAGATGCCGATTGAAATTCAGGGCGGCACGTTGGCGCTCGGTTCTGCCGGTGCGGCTCAATCGTCGAGCGCCGCCGCTGGCTTCAAGCTCGCTGGCGGCAATCTCGCTGTTGCTGCAGACGTCGCCTGTACGGACGTCGGACCGCTGGCGGTCGCGGCGGCTGGAACGCTGCATGTCGGGGCAGGGGCGTCGATCGCTTTTGCGGATTCGAGCATGACTGAATGGACGTTGCCTGTTGGCGCATTGCTCGTTATTGACGCAGATCTACTTGATGACTCCACCGCCGTGCGGTTCGGCACATCCGCCGGCGGATTGTCCGTAAGCCAGCTGCGCCGCATTCGCACGGTCGATGGCGCGCGCGTCGCGATTGATGAGTTCGGCTATCTTCATTCGTACGTGCCAGGCTTTATGCTTATGATCCAGTGAGGTTTTCTTCAGATGCGTTCTAGGGATAATACACCAACGCTGACTCTCGGCGTGCTGGGCGGCTTGCGCCTCGCTTCGCCCGATGTCGACGTGGATGGACTGTCCAACTCGGAGCGGATGGATTCGCTGCTTGAAGACCTCAGCAGTAAGTCAATCTTCGTCGGGCTTAACCATGTGTTGCGCAAGGCGCCGGGCGGACGCGAGAATTCCTGGACTGACGGCTTGCCATCCGCCGCTGCCGCGTGGCGGCACATGCCGGAAGTCGCTTGCGAACTTTCCGAACCAAGCGCCGGCTTTGTCCTCCACGTATTTGACGATGGGGTGTTGTTCGAGCGGCTGGATTTCGCAACCGGCATGGCGCTCGGTGATGGCAGATATGTGCCTATACAAGGTGTTGCGGAGGCTCTGCCGCTTCGAGTTGCCGTGCCGCAGTTTCCGACGGACGCGGAAGCCCTGGCTTGCGAAGGGGATGGCAAGACACGTGATGGTAAACCAGAACGGCAGATCACGGTACGTTTCCCGACGGCATCGCCGGTACGTGCGTTCGACTACGCTGTTACTGTCCGATATTCCGAGGCGGACCTTTTGAAGGTTGCCGTTCAGAAGCGCGTTTTCTCGTACGGACTGTTCCGGCCTGTCGATGACGCGACAGCGTTTTGCGCATTCGGCGTTGGCGAATTGCCGTGGGATGTTGCACTGGATTTTGAAATCGTGCCGCTCTCGGCTTTCGGCGGCGCGGGCGCTCCGCTTCATGCCACAGGCTATGTGGAGTCGCCTGAAGCGCGTGCGAAGCGCCTCAGGAAAGAGCGAAAGGCGGCAGTCGAAAAGACGGTGCGGTCATGAGAGTCGAATTTTCCCGCCGCGCTTTCATCGGCTCGGCTGCAGCGCTTCTCGCGAATGCATCGGCTGACACGTATGCGCAGGCAATCGGCGCGGGGCGTCCGCGCCTCATGTTCGGACTTCTGAGCGACATCCACATCCGCCCTGGCTGCGAGATGGAACGCCTCATGCCCGGCAAGAGGGCAGTTGACACTATAGAGACCGATCTTTTCGAAAAGGCCCTGGCGTACTATGACGAGCGCGGAGTCGATGCGGTTGTGATTGCGGGCGACCTTGCCGATTGGGGAATGATTGGTCAGATGAAGATCGTCCTTGGCGCGTGGGAGCGAATCTTCCCTGGCGGGTGCTCGCGTCGCGACGGACGCAAAGTAGAGCGATTTGTCGTGTTCGGCAACCACGATTTCGAGGACTGGCGCAGCAAGCCGTGCAAGGCTTGGTTCAACGGCGGCCTGCCGCCTGAGAACGAGATATTCTTTCATGGCCTTGAGGCAAACTACGAACGTCTATTTGGCGAAAGGTACGAGCCTATCTGGCGCAAGGAGGTGAAGGGATATGCATTCATCGGCGCACACTGGGGACGCTGGAAAGGAATCGACGCCGTGGAACCGTACTTCGCAGCAGTCGGTCCTTCGCTCCGTGGCGACCAGCCGTTCTTCTATGTGCAGCATCCGCAGCCGCTTGGCACGTGTCTCGGCGACTGGTGCTGGGGCGCGGACAGCGGACAGGCCACTCGTGCGCTTTCGCCGTATCCGAACGCCGTTGCGCTTTCCGGCCACTCCCACAAGTCTCTCGTGAACGAGCGCAACGTCTGGCAGGGCGCGTTTACATCGATAGGCACCGGAACGCTGTCGCTTCTTGGCGTGGACGCTGGACGCGAGAACTCGGGGCATTTCGTGCGGAACCACCGCTCTGTCATGCATGGAGTGCGCGGCTACACGGCAGGCGTGGGCATACACGCCGCGCATGGACAGCTGGTCAGCGTATACGACGGCTTCGTCGAAGTCGAGCGGCGAGAGTTCGTTCGCGGCGAGAGCCTCGGCGCCAACTGGGTGATTCCAGTCCCGGCAGGTGCGGACGCGCCGTTTCGCTACGAACGCCGCTGGATGGCCGAACGCCGCCCGGGGCCGTTTCCTGATGGCGCGAGGGTTGTCGTGACGCGGACTGAGAACACCGTGCGGCTGGAGTTCCCGTCCGCCCGTGTCGTGGACGACGCCGCGCCGGTCGAAGACTACGAGATCGAGGCCGTCTTCACGGAGGGCGGCGTGAGGCGTACGCTCTTTACACGTTATGTCTATGGACCGGAGGCGTTGCGGCAAGCGTCTGGCGGATGTGAAACCGTCTTGGCAGAATTCGACGCCGGACTCTTCCCGCTTGGCGGAGACGTGGCTTTCCGCGTCCGCGCCCATGCCGCGTTCGGACATTTCAACGACGCGATTTCCTAGGGTCCAGAATTGACGATTTCTCGACTTTCCCTTCCTCTTCCGTTCCCTGTCTTTCTTCCTTTTTGCCTCTGCTCTCCACCTCGAAACCTTGCCTTTCCGATTTGACTCACTTGATTGTA
>CACYCL010000043.1 GCA_902772905.1 uncultured bacterium
ACCTTCTCTCGCACAGGGGATGAAGCGCACCCGCCCGGTTTTCGGATACGCCTAACCACAACCAACAAGACCCGCGCAATTATACGGCCCACGTTCTGCCTAAACAGCAGCGACCTCTGCGAAGTCTTCTTCACTACGCCGCCTCGATTTGTCCCCAGCGGTTATTCATGTCCCCACGGCGGCGGCTTGTCCCTCCGCCAACTCCATGTCTTGCCAGAGATGCCGAGAATGCCATCACTTCAAAACCCGCTCCCGGGGTCCCCACGCGGTTCCCACAATATTCCCTTAAACTAGCCAAGATATAACCATCAGCGGCTGCAACAATCAACCACCAAATTATGTCTGCCAGGACGCAATCCCATTCCATCGCCAGCCGTGCCGTCCACTTCAACAATCCGCCCTTCTGGAGGTACAACATAAGCCACAGTCCCATCTGGCACAGTCAAGTCAAATGAAAAGCCACCTTCCGTACGTTCCCATCGCGCATCAATTGGCCCGAACTTCGTCGGCACTCGCCCCTCGGCAAACGTCATCTTGCGGGGAGGCTTCGGCGAGAAGGAGAATCTCGCGTATCCAGCCTCCAGTGGCACAATGCCCAAATGGCATGATGATATGAAACCTGCTGGCGCGACGTCTGGGTGACTCTGGTCGCAAGCTCCATAGCGCTGTGCATCCATTCCTTCAGACGTCGTCCAAGGGCCATCCCACGCCGGGTCTGAGAACACGCCCCAACGGTTTGTGGAGACGATCTGCCATGCGTCTTCACCAAATCCAGACCGCGCTTTGCCAATTGCAGAAAGCAGAATGAACTTCCTTGCCCACGACTGTGCCGCCAACTGCGGACATATGCGTCGCGCCTGTTCTCGTGAGGCAAAGCCGCTTTCCACCGCAAGTGCATTTGATTCCATCGCCACGTAATTGGCGGGAATGCTGCTGTCCCTTACCATCCTTCCACTGTCTCCGGACAACGATCCCTCCCATTTCACCAGATAACATTCAATGGCTTCGCGGAATAGACCATGCTCTTCATCCCAATAGGCACGATTGACGGATTCCATCAGTCTTTCAGCCTGAAGCCTCCATTTTTCCGCATCCTTCCATTCGCCAATCCTCTGCGCCATATCCGCGCCACCTTTCCAACACATCCAAAGCAGGACGTCCATATAAGAACGATGGCGAACGTCGCCTTTCTGCAACGCCGGCGCGAATGCGTACTTGGATGTCTCAAGGCGCTGTTCGAAAAGGCCATCCGCACGCACATGTCTTTCAAGATAACCGAGAAGCCTTTTCACGTTCGGGAAGAACTCGCGCACAGCCCCGTCGTCGCCGGTGTGCCACCAGTAGTCGTGCAGCACAGGAATGAACCATGCCGCAAACTCGTCGCTCTCAAACTTGCCGTAGTCACCCGTTTTCAGCGGCTGCTGCTCAGCGTATGGGCAGGCATGCACAAAGCCATCCGGCGTCTGGTTGCGCGCCAGAAGGCCGATGGTCTTGCGCATCAACGAGCAGTCGCCAAATGCATAGTAAAAGTTGCGTCCAGCCCAATAGAGATCACCGCTCCACACAAGCCTGTCACGCTTGGCGCCATCTGAAACAAACGGATCAGGCCTCTCGAACTCCCACTTGTCGAGTGACGGATCGTCAAAGTTATCGAAAAACACGACCTTGCCGACATCGTCTGCCACGGTCAAATTATCGAAACTTGGCCACCAGCCCTTACGGCTCCAGAAACCGATGCGCCGTCCATGTGGACGATGTCGATAATCACAAGTGCCAACAAGTTTTCCGTCAAGCGAAGCAGAAAAACGTATGGATTTACGCAGCGATTGCCAGGAGACTTCAAGCTCGTGCGGCTTCCCGTCGGCAAATGCGGCGTCAAAGCGCGTCGCCGCCAGAACATTGTCCTCGCCATGATTGCGGCGGACCCAACGCAACTCACCACTCTCCGACAATGAGCACAGGAGCGCATTGTCCCGGTCCGACGCCAAGAGAGCCAGACCGGCATGGGCAAGCATTGCAGGGTTTACCCCGCACTCAACCTTTACGGAAAGTTTACCTTCGGTGGGCATGACATCATTGGCGACGGAAAGATGGACATCTGCGCCCCTAGTCAGCTTTCTGGGCTGAAGCCGCTCTTCCACGGAATTACATGCCCATGTGGTCTTGATCGTCGCCAGCTGTGCCGTCCACACGCCAATCTGCCAGAGGCGGTTTGCATCATGATCGGACGAAAGGAAGTATCCGTCCAACGCGGAAGTGTCGCAGACATTGCGCATAAGCACCTCGATTGAATCGATTTTGACCTCGCCTGCAGTATCAAGCTGAATCCGCATGTATCGGAATTGCGGCATGAGCATCGGCGCGACAAACACCCCGTCACGCGCAATGCGGTACAGCTCGTGCCTGTTTACGTTCGCCGGCAATACAGGCAGCTCCACGTCTCTGGTCATGTATCTGGCGCGTGACGCCTCGTTGAAGTCACCATCTGCGCGAAGCGCGTCGCGATCTGGATAGTTAGCGTAGGCGAGGCGGAGGACAGGGCATCCATTCGCCGACTTGACGCGTATCACCGCCCAGCCCTCAACGCTCGACTTGCCGAAGTCAAGTGCGAACGCAGGAGGCTCTTCACACTCATCAGTCCTTCGCAACGTTACGCATTGCCCATCTGGCACATACGCATTTTCCGGTGCAGACACATCACCCTGTGTCCACATGACGGCACAGGCCCGCACATGATCCACACGCGGCATCAGCGCTTCGTCCCGCACTTTGCGCAGTCCCGCATCTGCCGAGAACGGTCCTGCAAAGGCCAACTCACAAAATAGCACTGACGCACAACAAATCAACTTACGCATGCAATTATCCAACATGTTACTTTCCACATTTCGGCGGTCAACGTTCAATCTGTTTATTGAATGCTCCGTATTGGGTGATGTCCATAAACCTCCCATCCCTCAGCTCCGCGAACTTCACCACGCCCTGCATTGGCAATGTCGGCTTCTGCCTTGAGTGCATCCAGTTCGGCGTGTAGCAGAACGCGAAGCGCACCGCGCCATCTTTGCCGCCCGGCACAACGTCCAGGCCATGGTTCCAGCCGTACACGTGCTTGGCAACGACCTTGAAGTCCTTGTCATAGACAATCAGGTTTGGCGTATGGGCCGTTTCGTCGAGCGTATAGTAACTAGAGTAGATGTAGGTGCCGTCCGTCGTCATGTTTTGGGAGCCGCAGGTCGAGTCCTCGCCATGATCCACCACGAAAGGCTCGCCGATGGGCTTCAGCGTCTCGGCGTCGAACTTGCCGTACCAGTTCTTGTGTCCGGTCTTGTCCGGAGCGTAGGCGCCCATGCACATGTAGATCACGCCGTCGAGACACGTGATGCCGTCCGTGCCCCAGTGCCAGTCT
>CACYCL010000044.1 GCA_902772905.1 uncultured bacterium
GACGCAAACTACAGCACGCTCTCCATTGGCGAGAATGTGACAGTCACGAGCGAAAACGGCTATGCCGTAATGGTCAGCGCGAACGGCGCTTCGGCCTATGGCGTGGTGATCGATGTGAACGGCACGGTGCGGGGCCATTATGGCGCACTCTACACAAACGGCTCGATTCAGCAGCATGTTGGTGAAAATGTCGCCAAGGTCAATGTCAATTCCACGGCCAGGATTTCTTCTCCCGAAGTGGATATGGCCGCCGTGTATGCGGCTGGTTATGCTGAATGGATGTTTGCCGGCGGCTGCGAAGTGTCCGGCGGAGCTGCCGTGTTCGCAAAGGGTGGCAATATTGTTGTAAACGGCGGCAAGTTCACTGCAAATGGTGCGGCGTCCGAGTTTGTCCACGGCAACAACGGCTGTGAGATCACAGGCGAGGCGTTTGTCATTGAGTCCGCAGTTGGTTATGCGCCGGTTTCTGTGGAGGTCAAGGGTGGCACATTCAATAGTGCGAACGCCAAAGCCGTTGGCAGCTATGCCTATGGTGATGGATATGCCCCTGTGGACGGCTTCATCAGCGGCGGTGACTTCACCAGCGCGGTTCCCGAGGAATTCTGCTCCACTGGCTACATCCCGAAGACTGAGACAACTGTCATCGACGGTGTGACGTACTACACGGTCAAGGAAGGCCAGTACGTCGCCAAGATCGTTGAAACAGGCGTGAAGTACGAGACGCTTGCCGAGGCCATCACTGCGGCGACCGCCGAGCAGACGGTTCAGATGATTGCGGATGTGACGCTGACGAAGGCGACAGCGATCAAGAACAAGTCGCTTACGCTCGACTTGAACGGACGCAAGATTTCGTCGAGCGCATCTGGTGGAACACTGGTGTTGTACTATACGTCAAGTTCGGGTGTCATCGAGATAACGGACAGCAAGACTGGCGGCACGGTTGAGAATACCGGTACGGGTCCTGCAGTTACCACGTACTACAAATCCTCGCTCGCTCAATATTACTTCAGCGGTGACATTACCTTGAGCGGCGGTAGCTATGTTGCTGTCAATACGGCTGTTGACATTAAGCAGAAGGCGGCTGCTGCAGTTCCGACACATCTTAAAGTCACAGGCGATGAAGTGTCGATCAGCTCCACTGGCGGCACTGCGCTCAATACCGACAATAACGTCAAGATATCCGTTGAAATTGAAGGTGGTGAATTCGTCGGAAATGCAGCAATCTCTGCTGCGAATGCGACCGTCAAGAAAGGTACGTTCACCAATAACTCCAGCTACAGCATGCTGTGGGGAACTTCCGTCATTGAAGGCGGCGAATTTACGACCATAAGCGGAAACTATTGCCTGTATCAGAATAATCCTTCCAGTGGCGGCAGCCTCACGATTTCGGGAGGAACTTTTGAGAACCAGGACACTGCTGGAGCGACATCTACTGCGCTCTGCGTCGCCGGAAATGTTGCGCTTACGATTACAGGCGGTACGTTCAAGGGGGTGCATGCAGGTGCTTACCTTAGCACAACAGGAGTTAAGTCCATCATTGGCGGTGTGTTTAGCGCTGAAGGTGGCGGGGAAAACGACAAGGCCTACAAAGGCGTAGCCCAGAATCAGCCCGGCTTCATTTCAGGCGGCTATTTCTCAACGACAGTACCTGAGGAGCACTGCGCTGTCGGCTACGAGTCTACGGATGCCGAGCCTGGCGCTCCTGCAGCGTTCAAGGTCGCGCACAAGGCCGGCTTCATCGTCGAGGACGACGACGGCGAGGGCTATGCCGTGATCCCGGCGGTTGACGCAGGCTGGATCGCCGAGAACGTCGAGAAGGCCGGCGATACCGCCACGGTTGCGGAGATCGAGGTCGCGCTGAACAGCTACGACGAAGCCACCCGGCTCAAGAAGTGGGAGGCGTATGTGCTGAACCAGACGAACATGCCGATCAGGGTCACGGCGGTCGCGGAGAACGGCGGCGCGCTCACGAACACGCTCGCCGCCGCCAAGACGGGAACGGGCCTCGACGTCACCTACTCGCTCGTCAAGATGCAGGGCGGCGTCACCAACGACACGCCCTGCGCCAGGGATGCCTTCGCAGTCGATCTTGCGGACGGACAGCCGGTGACCGGCCTCTACAGGATCCGCGTCCACTTCAAGCCCACGGGCGATACTTCCGCGAGCGAGATTACGGTCGATTCCGTCAACACGGTCGGCGTTCTCAAGGTCGAGCCTGCGGCGTCCCGCTCCATCGTCGCGGTGCCGTGGAAGTCTCTCGCGACTGGCGACGACATCACGGTGGCGGACTTCATCCGCAGGGCGGACCTCTCCGCCGACGACAAGCTACACGTCTACAACGGCTCGTCCTACGACACGTGGACGTACAGCGGCAGCGAATGGGTGGTTTCCCGCACGTTCGTGGCGGGGAAGGAAGGGGGGCAGTCCGAGACCACGTTCGATGGCACGGCGTCCGAGTACACCATGGCCCCCGGCACCGGCGTGTGGCTGGAGCGCGCGGGCGGCACGGCTCCCCTGTACCTCGTGGGCGAGTACTCCGAGCGGGTGGAGACGCCCCTCGCCGTCGGCGCGGGCGCGGCCTCCCCGAGCTGGAACCTCGTCGGCTCGCCTAGCGTGGAGGCGATAGACCTGAACGCGGCGTTCGGCGCGCCCGCCAACGCGGCAGACCGCATCGTCGTGCCAATGCCGAACGGCCTCCAGAGGAACTACACCTACAAGAACGGCAAGTGGGGCTACTCCGATGCGCGCAAACTGGACAACGGCCGCGTCCAGACGTTCCACAACACCGAGAACTCCGTCCTTCCCGCCGGCACCGGCTTCTGGTACCTGAACGCGGGCGACGCGCAGACGATCCAGTGGTAATGGCCGAGGGCAAACCGATATACCAAACACAGAAAGGAATCGCAAGACAATGAAGAGCATCACGAAGAACCTGCTGGCGGCGGCTGCGCTGACGTTCGCGGCCACGGCCGCCATGGGCACGGAGGGCGACAGCTACCTCTACTGGATGATCCAGCAGACGCCCGGCGCCTACCTGGCGACGCAGTTCGACTACGTCACCTTGAAGGTGAACGACGCGGACTACCTCAGCATGTACAGCGCCAACGGCACTGAGCTTGGCACCAAGGTTGTCCACGGAGAGGCGGACAGGTACAACATGGACGAGGGTGCGTATGCCCTCGTCGGCTCCAGCTACCTGAACGACGGCTCGCGCTTCCTGTTCGAGCTCTGGCGCGACGGCGAGACCGAGCGCGTCGGCTCTGCGCTGTACGACTGGTCCGCGGTCCAGTCGTACATGGTGGACACGTACAACCAGACAGGCGGGACGCCGCTCGTCGTCACCCAGCCGGAGCTGGTGCCCGAGCCGTCCAGCGGGCTCCTGCTGCTGCTCGGCATGGCAGGGCTGGCGCTGCGCCGCAGGCGCAACGCGGAATGCGGAATGTAAAATGTAGAATGTAGAACTAAGGAAGGAGATTTAGGACTATGAAGCTGATGAAGAGTGTACTGGCTGTGGGCATGGCAAC
>CACYCL010000045.1 GCA_902772905.1 uncultured bacterium
ATTTGTTTGCAAAATATGCAAACAATTCTCTTTGTCCACTTCGCCCTCTTTGAATGCGTTTGCGATATGGCGACTGATAACCGACCGGTCTCTTTGGAACAGCTCAATCATCTGTTCCTGTGACAACCATACTGTTTCGCCGACAAAGCGGACGGAAAGCCTTGTCGTATCGTCTGGCTGATAGACGACAATTTCATTCTCATTCGCTGTCATTTCGCCTAGCCTTTCATGCGGATATTATATTTTCGGTTTTCCCCGCCGCAAACGCCGATTTCTGGATGCCGCGAACCGTGAGACACCGCTAAGCTTCGCTATGCCATCTCAGCAAAAGCGCCTATATTAAATCGCAGTCAAATACCCATCAATGGCCGACAATCTCCCTGACCACAGGCCCCATCGCCTGCCACCAGATTTCATAGCCCTTCTCGTTCGGATGCAGCAGGTCGTTCATGACCTCCTTAGTGAGTTTGCCTTCCGCATTGAAGAACCTCTCGTTGAAGTCGAGCCAGCGGATGGTCTCGCCATCGGCATAGCCCTTTATGATCGCATTGACCTTTTCGTTCCCCAGCCGCTTTGGATCGTCGGCGGCGGCACCACGCGGGAAGATCGGCATAAGCACAATCTTCGACTCCGGATGCTTCGTGCGTATGTCGTCGACAATGCGCTTGACGCCAGCAGCAATGCCGTCAATGTCACGCCCGTGGTTATTAGTGCCGATCATGACAGCAAACATCTTGGCCTTGTAGCCTTCAAGCTCTCCGTTCTCCATGCGCCAGATCACATGCTCCGTCCTGTCGCCGCCATAGCCGAGGTTCAGTATGCTGTATGTCTTCTTCAGCTTCTGGAAGAGCTCGCGCCCTTCGCCTCCTTCTCGTTCCCAGCGATGCGTTATCGAATCGCCAACCATGACGACATCATACTCGGCGGGGCCATCGACAATCTCGTTGCGCTTCTCAAGCGGACGCCCCCTGCCCCACCAGCAGAAAGACGGGAATCCGCTCTGCGGCTGTGACGCGACGGAACCGCCATAGCAGTACATCGTCGGGCTTGACGGCCAGACGGACGGGATGGTCTCGCCTTCCTCGGCGGCGAAGACGCGCTCTATGAGCGGCAAAACGGCACTCGCCCATATTTCGTAGCCCATGGCGTCCGGATGCAGCAGATCCGGAAACAAGTCGCGGCTGAGTCGACCGTTGGCGTCCAGAAACTTGTCGGAGAAGTCGCACCAGATAATCTTCTTGCCGTCAGCGAACTTCGCAAGCTCCTTGTTCACGACATTGTTGCGCACGCGCAGTGGCGAATCGGCGGTGGCGCCACGTGGGAAGATCGCCGTGAGGATAGTGCGGGCCTTTGGCTGCTTCTCCGAAATGACTCGTAGGATTTCCTTCACTCCGAGAATCGTGTCTATCGGCGGTTCCTTTTCGAACGGATAGTGCCCAGTGTTGTTCGTGCCTATCATCAGAAGAACAACCTTCGCCTCGTAGCCGTCCAGCTCGCGCCCCTCCGTGATGCGCCAGAGAACGTGTTCCGTGCGGTCTGCGCTCGTCCCGAGGTTGAGCGCCTTGTACTTGCCGTCGGCGAAATACTTCTTCCACTGCGACTTGCCGGCGTTCTCCCAGAAATGCGTGATTGAATCGCCGATGAACACGACCTTGGCACCGCCATTGGCGACTGCCGCCATCTTCTCGTTGTGGCGTTTCATCTGCCAGCAGTTCGGGTTGCCGTCCCAAGCCATCGGCGTAACGGCGCGTATGGCCGCGAATGAAGTGACCGCACCGAGAACCGCTGTTCCCGCCAAAAGGAAGTACTTTTCTTTCATGGGGGTTATTATATCAAAAAAATGCATAGGATGGCTACCTGTATCCTGCCGCACCTTCGGGAAGATGAAACTTCCGGGCGACCAGACCTGCACCATAGAGCGTGAGCGTAGGATCCAGCTTGAACGGCAAATCTAGATCCCGTAAAACCCAACGCGCAAAGCCTCCAGTCGCAACAAGGTTGAATTGCTCGCTGAAATTGCGCCTCAGTTCCGTGACAATCTCACGCACCATGCCGCGATAGCCCACAAGCGCGCCAAAGCGCATCGCCTCCTCGGTGGAGCGTCCTATTTTTGGCGCACGCCCCGTGCCTAGCTCCATTCGCGGCAGCTTCGCCGTGCGTTCGAAAAGATAGTCACGCATGAGCGGAAAGCCCGGAGCAATAACTCCGCCGCGCCATACCTTGTCGCCCGTCACAACAGCCGCAGTCAACGCCGTGCCGAAGTCCATCACAAGCACAGGCGCGCCATACCTCGCAACAGCGCCTGCCGCGTCCGCAAGTCGATCCGCTCCAATAGTCTCCGGCCTTGGATAGTCGAGTCGGATGTCCTGCGCACCCGACGCAAAGTCCGTGTGCGAAACTTGATGAAACGCAAGGCCGCGAGCCTTGGCGAACGCCGCCCACCGCCGGTCAGCCCTGGGCACGACCGACACGTACGCCATGGCGTCCGCTTTTGCGAGAAGCGACTCCGCAACGGTGGCACACTCGGCAAACGCTCCGTCTATGTGCGCCACACGACTCACACGGCCGTTGGTCCATAGACCCACGGCCGTGGAGGTGTTGCCTACATCTACAACCAGCAGTCTCACTGGCAAAGCCTAAGCTGCTGATCGCAGAACGTGCGCACATAGCCGTCATCCGTCGTCGCACGCCTGCGCTCAAGCGCCGAAACCCACACGTCACGGCACTTAGCCGCCTTCGGGCACTTCTTGCACCTGGGGCACATAACAAACTGCGTAACCGCCGCGATCTGCGTAAGAACGATTGGGTCGCCGTCGTAAGACGTCCCGATCTTCGCCAACAACGCGTCCGCCGCCGCATCCGAGGCGACGAAGCCGGCTAAGACATCCCGTCTGGTCGCATCCGCAACGGCCTTTGGGTTTTTCTGCTGCCACTCGTATGCCATCTCGTAGCCATCATGATGCTTCATCGCCGCGCCATAGTCGGCAAACGACATGGTGGACGGGGCAAGCTCGCCCTTTGGTTCGAATGCACCATATTTCGACTCGGTCACGCAGCCAGCCGCAATCATCGACACGACCGCGAAGGATGACGCAATGCGCAAGACGCGAGACAGTGTTTTTTCCGATGTCAACATATTCAAGACCTCCTTAATTCTTCCCTCTCCATTCTTGCGTTACCCAAACATCTCCCTGCGCCAGGGTTCGCGCATCATGTCGTCCTGGAACAGGAAACGCTCCGCCGCTTCGTCGTTCTTCGCGTGCAGCGTAACTGGGTCGAACTCGAATCCGCGCCCTAGGCGCCACGCAGCAATGGCGAGATTGAACATCGTGGACGAACGGAAGCCGTTCGATTCGTTGAGGGCGAATGGCTTGCGGTTCAGGCAGCTGTCGATGAAGTCTGTCTGCTGCTTCGCGGGCTTCGGAAGTTCCGCAAGTGTCTTGAGCACCTTCTCTTCGCTCCACCATGTGCCGTCGGCCTCGCGTATGCGGAGCGTCTTGCCGCCATCGGCCTTCTTGTAGACGCAAAGTCCGTTGGAGCCTCTGAGAAGCGGTTCATCCCTGAGCGACACATCGCCGTCCAGGATTACCTCGGTTCCATCGGCGTATGTGAGCGTGAAACGGTCAAAGCTTCCAACGGCCTCCGGATGCTGCGGCAGTCCCTTGTAGTCTATCTTCACTGGGCTTGTCTCGTCCTTGCAGAGAAGATACTGAAGCGGGTCGAGGTAGTGCTGCGCCATGTCGCCGAGACCGCCGGAGTCGTAGTCCCAGTAGCCACGGAACGACGTGCCGAAGCGATGGTCGGTGTAGGGCTTCCACGGAGCCGGGCCTAGCCACATGTCCCAGTCAAGCCCCTGGGGCACGACCTGCGCCCTGTCCTGTACGCGACCGGACCAGCCGAACTTCCACGAGAAGCCCTGCCCTTCGCCAAACACGCACCTGATCGGGCCTTTGCCGAGAAGCCCGTTCTCGACAATCTGGCGGATGGGCTCGACTGTCGTGCCGAAGCCGTAGAACTTGTCCTTGAAGCGGAACCACGTGTTGAGGCGGAACATGCGCTTCTGCGCCTTGATCACTTCCATGACGCGCTTGCCTTCGCCAACAGTGCGCGTCATCGGCTTTTCGCACCAGACGTCCTTCCCGGCCCTGGCAGCCATCACGCTCTGCACTCCGTGCCAGTGCGGCGGCGTGCAGATGTGCACGATGTCGACGCCAGGATCGTTTATCAACTCGATGAAGTTCTTGTATCCCTTTACCGTGCCCCAGCCCGCTTTTGCCGCCTCGGCTATGCCAGCCTCGACGCGAGGAGCATAGCAGTCGGTAAGCCCTATGAGCCGCGAGCCTTTGAACGGCAGATGATTGGCGCTGTGCGCTATGCATCCAAAGCCGATGAGCGCACGCGTGAGCTGGTTTGACGGCGCCGTTGCGCCAGCCAGAACGCTTGCAGGGACGATGTTGAAGGCTCCGAGAGCAGCCGCGCCCCTTAGAAAATCTCTTCTGGTGTTTTTCATATAGTGCAATTATACCAAAAATCCCGTAGGCGCGTTATCGAAAATCACCCACGGAAATCGCCACGGTCGACGACCAGTCGGCAGCCGACGGACTCGACGCGGCGCTCGAGACAGAAGCGGCACTGCGCCGACTCCTCGCCGGTGCATATCTTGTTGTCGTAGATCGCGTACTTCTTGCGCACGGAAACAGGCGAGAGATTGGGCATCACGACGTTCGCGCCGGCGAGCAATCCTTTCTCGCGTCCGTTCGGATCGAGCGTGCCCAGCGCCGTGGTGGCCGGCAGCAGCACATGCGGATGCATGATTCTTATGATGCTCAGCAGCAGGCACGTCAGCGCCACGGATCCCGCCGGCTCCGCAGCGTACGGAGTCGCGTGGTGCGGCACGAACGGGCCGATTCCGCACATCTCGGGACGGAACGACGCGATGAACGCAAGATCCTTGGCGAGCGTCGCGGCGGTCTGCCCTGGAGAGCCGACCATGAACCCGCAGCCGACCTGGTAGCCAAGCCCGCGCAGGTCACGCAGACACTGCATCCTGTTTTCAAAGCTCATGGACTGCGGATGCAGCATGGCGTAGTGCGACTCGTCGGCAGTCTCGTGGCGTAGGAGATAGCGGTCTGCCCCGGCCTCGCGGAGACGCGCGAAGCTCTCTCGCCCGCGCTCGCCGAGCGAAAGCGTCACAGCCGTGTCTGAGTGCGCGCGCTTGATGCTGCGGATGATTCCGCACAGAACTTCGTCCGTGAAGAACGCATCCTCGCCGCCCTGAAGCACAACCGTTCGGAAGCCGAGCCTGTATCCTTCGTCGGCACATGCAAGTATGTCGGACGGAGAAAGGCGGTAGCGCTCAGCGGCTTTGTTGGACGCCCTAAGCCCGCAATATCGGCAGTCGTTTCTGCAATAGCTCGATATCTCTATCAGCCCACGCACGAACACGTCATTGCCGTATATCGGCTCGCGAACCGCGCGCGCCCTCTCTGCGAGCGCCTCGCGCAGCGCAGCGCCGTCGGGGCCTGTCCCCGCTGCCAGCACGGGCGCAAAATCGCCCGTCTCAATCAACGAAATAGCTTCTGCAACATTCATTATGAAAATATCTGGAGTGGTTCTTGATGTACGCACAGAGTGTCGGCAACAGGGAACGCGGCAACGAGCCTTGCAAGGCTGCCGCCGGGATCGAGAGAGCCAAGAACGATGGACGTGCTGTTAGCACCGACGGGGTGGCGCAACTCTTCTGGCACGGTTTTCCTTAGCGAACGGGCGAGGACAAGGATGATCGGCACCTTGCCACGCAGGCTGATGACGCACGTTTCGGTATCTCGAATCTTGTCCGCGTTTGATATCGCCTGATAGTATGCCTCTTGCCTGTCACGGATGATTTCCTCGACCGGCACCCAGGCCATCTGAGGCCTCCACGATGCAAGAAGAGCCGTCTGCCAATATCTCCCCATGCGTCCGTTGCCATCGGTGAACGGATGAATGTATTCAAGACCGTAATGAAACACACAGCTGGCAATCTTTGTCCGATCTGTTTCACGTTTTCTCATCTTCACTCCTTTCTCGCTCACGTGGAAATTATACCACACTGCCGCGCTCTTCAAACGCCATATGCCGTCAGACCGCCTGGTCGCTTGATCGCCTCTATCGTGTCATCTCTCTGCGGCATCGCCATAATCTCTACTCCATCATTTCTACTCCACCAATGGGGACCTCTATCATTCGACGACTTCCCAATGGCCGCCGTATTTTGGGCCAACGCGCCGGATCGCATTACCTTCCTTAAGTTTCTGGAGATGCCACTTGATTCCGTCTGAAGACAACCCGATTTCACGTGACAAGGCAACCCTGGAGACACTTGGATTCG
>CACYCL010000046.1 GCA_902772905.1 uncultured bacterium
CGATGGGCCCCAACATGTTCAAGCTGCGCGACCGCGGCGAACACGAGTTCGCCCTCGGCCCCACCGCCGAGGAGGTGTTCACCGACATCGCCAAGGGGCTGATCAGCTCCTATCGCCAGCTTCCCGTCACCATCTACCAGATACAGTGGAAGTTCCGAGACGAGACGCGCCCGAGGTTTGGCCTCATGCGCTCGAAGGAGTTCTTGATGAAGGACGCGTACTCCTTCGACGTGGATGCCGAGGGCGCGGACAAGAGTTATTGGAACATGTACCACGCCTACGAACGCATTTACGCCCGGTGCGGACTGAAGACTGTGCCCGTCCAGGCCGACGGCGGCGACATGGGAGACTCCATGACGCACGAGTTCCACGTTCTCGCCGACGCCGGCGAGGACGGCATTGCGTTCTGTGAGGGCTGTGGCTACGCGGCGAACCTCGAAAAGGCGGAGCGCAAGGTTGAACGCAAAGTTGAGGATGCCGAATGCAAAGCGGCGGACGGTGCGCCCGAGAAGGTGCCGACGCCAGACGCGAAGACCATTGAAGAGGTTGCGGCGTTCTTTGGGCTACCTGCGACGGCATTCGTGAAGACGTTGGTCTATGTTGCCGACGGCAAGCCCATCATGGTGTGTGTGCCGGGCGACCGCGACGTAAACGAAGTGAAGCTGAAGAGGCTCGTCGGTGCGAAGTCGCTTGCCCTTGCCGATGCGAGGACGGTTGAGGAGGTTACGGGCGCACCGGTGGGATTCGCCGGTCCAGTGAAGCCTGCCAAGGTGGATGTTCCCGTCTATGCCGACCAGGCGCTGGAAGGGGCGCGCGGCGTTGTAGTCGGCGCGAACGCCGCCGATGCGCACCTCAGGAACGTTGACCTTGCGCGCGATGCTCACATCTCGTGCTTCGCCGACCTGGTGATAGCAAAGGAAGGCGACATCTGCGCAAAGTGCGGCAAGCCGCTCGCCATCAAGCGCGGCATCGAGGTTGGCCAGGTCTTCAAGCTCGGCACGAAGTATTCCGCCGCGTTCAATGCCGTCTACAAGAACGACAAGCTCGAGGAGAAGGTGATGATCATGGGCTGCTACGGCGTTGGAGTGTCACGCACGCTGCAGGCCGTGATCGAGCAGAGCCACGACAAGGACGGAATTGTCTGGCCGGCGTCCGTTGCCCCATACCAGGTCGTCATCGAAAACCTCGACCCTGACAAGGATGACGTGACGAAGGTGGCGGACGAGCTGGAGGCGGAGCTGGAGGCCAGGGGAGTCGATGTGCTCGTCGATGACCGTTCGGAGCGTCCGGGAGTGAAGTTTAAGGACGCGGACCTCATCGGCTTCCCCGTGCGCGCCGTTGTTGGCGCGAAGGGGCTTGCCAATGGCGGCGTGGAAGTCAAGCTGCGCAGCGAGGACAAGTCGAAGACGCGCATAGTCTCTCCGGCAGAGGCGGCGGCGGTCATCGCCTCGCTGCTTGCCAGCTAGGCGAGGGAAGACGACCTTGCGCGGATTCATACGTAGCCGTGGAGATTGAGGCAATAGAACCGCATGGGCTTTGCTCTGGCGTCAACGCGGCGATAGCGAAGGCGCTTGTCCTAAGGAATGTCTACTGTCTTCACGAGCTTGTCCACAACGAGATCATAATTGACGAGCTGAAAAGACTGGGCTACCGCTTCGTCAAGCGCATTGAGGACGTGCCAGACGGTGCTGCGGTTGTCTTTTCGGCCCACGGCGTCGCGCCGTCCGTGAGGGAATACGCCGTCGCGCATGGCATGAAGGTTGTCGATACAACGTGCCCGTTTGTGGCAAGGGCACACAAGGCCGTGCGCAACTTCGTGAAGAGAGGGCTCAAGGTCGCGGTGATAGGCGACACAAACCACGTCGAGGTCATCGGCATACTTGGCGAAGTGCCGAATGGACAGCTGCTGGATGTGAACAAGGGGAAAAGGCAGGGTGGCGTTCGTGCGCGAGTTGGCGTGGTCGCGCAGACGACGATGAACGCGGACGACGTGACGCGGCAGGTGGAAAAGCTGCGCAAAGTCTACGATGTCGAATCCGTGGCGGAAGTCTGTTTCGCAACAAAGGAGCGACAGGACGCGGTGCGTGAGTTCTGCGTCCGGGCGGCGGATGGCGTCCGGTTCGCCGTTCTTGTGCTTGGATCGCAGAAGTCCGCAAATTCGCGCAGACTTGCGGAGGTCGCACGGCAGTGCGGTGCCAATGTCTTCATGGTCGGCACGATGGACGAGCTGCGGGCAATCGACTTTTCCGGAGTCGAGCGGATGGGCGTCACGAGCGGAGCGTCCACTCCGGAGCGCTTCTTCAACGAGGCGATGCGGTTCCTGCGCAACGCTCCGAATCATGTGGCGATCATAATGGACGGGAGCGGACGCTGGGCTATGCAGCGAGGAAAGAGACGAGGCGAAGGGTATGAGGCTGGAGCCAGAATGTTGGTGGATGTGCTCAAGTGGTGCGGTGCTCGCGGCATACGGTACCTGACCGTCTATGCGTTTTCGACTGAGAGCTGGAAGCGTCCGCGCGCAGAGGTTGACGGGCTGATGAAGCTCTTCGCCAGGATGCTCAAGGCAAGTGAGAGGGAATTCTTCAAAAACAGGGTGCGTTTCCGCATGATAGGTAGGCGTGGCGACCTGTCGCCGAAGTTGCTTGGTCTGGTTGAGGGTTTGGAAGCCAGAACGGCGCATTTCGAGCGTGAGTTGATCGTGGCAATTTCGTACGGCGGAAGGGCGGAGATCGTTGATGCCGTGAATGTGGCGATAGAGAAGGGCGAACGGCTTACGGAGGAGACGTTACGCTCGTATCTCTATGCACCGGACGTGCCAGACCCGGATCTTGTTATCCGCACGGGCGGCGAAAGCAGTACGTCGAACTTCCTTCTATGGGAGTCGGCACATTCCGAATACTATTTCACCGACACGCTCTGGCCGGACTTCTCGGAAAAGGAGCTTGATTCCGCGCTTGAGTCATACGCAATGCGCCACGGCGCATTTTAGCGGAGAGCACAAGCTGGAAGGATCTTTCGCGTTGGCGGCGCAGATGGAGCACTGTCAAGATGTGTGCTTCTGTTGCCGAGCTTATTTCAGTCCTCCATTC
>CACYCL010000047.1 GCA_902772905.1 uncultured bacterium
GGCTATCCGTCGTCGGTGTCGAAGAGCTCGGCGAAGCCCGGCAGGAGCTGGATCGCCGGGACCTCTGGAGCTTTGGTGCTGGTCTAAAATGATTTTGGTGCTGGTCTAAAATGATTCTGGTGCTGGTCTAAAAAGATTTTGATGAGCACCAAAACTTCTGGCGGTGCGCAGGGAGGCCGGCGATTATCGGGAGGACCGACCTCCGTGTCGGCCATGGCCGGGACAGAGCCCGGCCCTCCCTTTCGTCAGTAAATGAATTGCAATATCTGCTTAGGTATTCTGGGCACAAATTTTATATCTTGCAAGTCACAAACGAAGACTGGATGGGTTTGTATGAAAAGGGAAAACATGGGAACAAGACTAAGAAAATAGATGCCAATCGAGAAGCGCAGTATGAGGAGATAAAAGACTTTATAAATGGCAAGAAAACGGCGCAGGCGATGGCGGATATTTCAATGCGCCGGTTAGAAGAGTTTGTCAAGGTGCGAAAGGGCGATCTGGAACGGTGGAAGCAAAGATTGAGAGAGAAAAAGGCAACCAAAAGGAGAACTACAGCGAATGGATAGAGCGGATCAGGAAATGGCCATGCCGCACGGAAATTATCTCAGGCGTTCTGCGCCTGACGCGGTATATGACGCGGTAGTCGCCAACAAGCACTTGACGGATGTCGTCTCTGTTAAGTTCGCGCACAGTAGAACCCGATTCGGGAAAGTCTTCGAGATGTTCGACGGCGGCGTAAACCATGTCTCTCCAGTTTATGACAGTTGGCCAGTCCTGACTTTGCTCGGCGATGTACCGCATGCAGCCGAGAAGCCTTTGCTTACCTCGCGGAGACCAGCGAATCATAGGCCAAGCTCCCTGCGCATCAGTTTGCCTTCGGCCTCGACTTGGCGCATCAGTTCGGTGTGCGGGATGCCCTTGCCCTCGTCGAGCTCGGCTTCCGCAGCACGGACGTCTTCCATGAGTTCCTGCGTTTCGACAAATTCGTCCCAGTCCTCGATGTTGCCGATGAAGGACGTGGGGCGACCGTTCTGCGTGATGAAGATGAGGCGGTGCGTCTCTGCCGTGCGCTTAAGGCAAGCGGCCAGGTTGTTGCGGCACTCCGAGAAGGAAATGACGTCCTCTGAAAGACGGGGCGTGGGGAACGCGCGGTGCGCACGGGTGCGTATTAGTTTGCCGGTTTTCTCTTTTGCTGCTTGCATTGTTGGTGCTCCTTGTTTGATGGTGCATATTGTACACGATTGTGTTCATCGTGTCAAGGTGGCAATATTTTATGAAACCTCTTTTGACAAATCGCTGACAATCTACGCTTCGCCTTGGCCGGGAACGGACGAGAGTGTCACGGTCGAGATCGACGGGACGTGCGCCTTCTCCACGACGAATCAGACGGAGACGGCATGGAAGTGGCAGCCGTTGACCAAGGGCAACCACACGCGGTTCGGTTTCCGGCGGGGGATCATACGACCTTGGCTCCGAGGTGACGCTGACTGCGGCGCCGGAGAGCGGCTACAGATTCTCGTACTGGACGGGCGATGCAAGCTCGATGCGGGCGTGGTTCTCGTATGCGATAGGGGCGAACGGACTTGTCGAGAAGTCGTTCAAGAAAGACGACGTGTCGATCAAGTCATTGAACGTGGCGGCGAACGGTGGGTTCTCGTTCGAGGTGGACGTGAAGGATGTCGTGCTCGGCGCGGACGCGACGGCTGAAAACCTTGCGACCGTATTTGGCATACAAGGCGCGGTGTCATTGAGGGAAGATTCGTTCTCGTCGAAGAATGTAAGCGTTACACTTGGAGTCGCGACGAACGGGCGACTCTCGGTTACGGCGACGCCAAAGCAAGCGAGCGATGCATTCTTCATCAGAGTTCGGATGCATCCAGATGCCAACTAAACAGGAATTGAGTGACCGCAACAGTAAAAACAAAGGCTATTTGCGCAGAGAACGAAGGACTTCGGCTGATGTCTTCGCAACGTCAGAGAAGAGAGAGTGGCCGTGCGCGTCCATGGCCACCACGCCACGGAAGTCGACGACATCGAAGTGCCAGACAGCCTCGGCCGCGCCGAACTCCTTCAGCATCGAAACGCCAGATACATTCCTGACCGCCTCGCCGTAGAGCGCGCCAGCGCCGCCGACGGCTTGCACATATACGCAGCCACAGCGTTCCATAGCTTCGAGCGTTGCGGTATCCATGCCGCCCTTGCCTATTATTATTCGCACACCCGATGCTGCAATGAAACTGGGTTCGTACGGGTTCTCGCGCACGGATGTCGTCGGACCTGCCGACACCACGCGCCATTTTCCGTCTTTCTGTACGACCACGGGGCCGCAATGGTACAGTGCGCCGTTGTGAAAGTCCACTGGCAGAGGCGCTCCGTCCGCGAAGTTCTTGTGGAACTTGTCTCGGCCTGTGTATACGCGGCCTGTGATTGATACGGCGTCTCCGGCTTTCAGCGCACGGATGCTCTTTTCGTCGAACGGATAGGAAAGTTTCGTCATGCGAAGTGCCTCAAATCTCGATTGCGCGGCGCCGACAGGCCCAGCACATGTATGCGACAGTAACGAAGAATGATGCGGGAACACGCGTTCTCGCCGCGATCTTCACGCCGAGAAGGGTGGTGAGTCCGCCAAGGCCCATAGGGCCAATGCCGAGGCTGTTCGCGTCGTCGAGAATAGCGCGCTCAAGGCGCCGCAGGGCGGCGTCGCCGGACGGCTTCTCGTCAAGCGGCCGGAGGAGCTGTTCCTTGGCTACGGCATAGCCAGTTGCCCTGTCGCCGCCGATGCACACGCCGAGAATACCCGGTGCGCATCCGTAGCCCTGTATCTTCTGCACTGCATCGAGGACACATGCCCGTACGCCGGCTAAGTCACGCCCCGCGCCGAGCGCGGCATCTGGCAGCGAATATTGCCTAGACATGTTTTCGCTGCCGCCGCCTTTCATGATCAGGGTGACGCGTTTAGGCGCTTTCGCCTCCGTATCCACGTAGTGCATGACTGGCGCGCCCTCTGCAACGTTGTCGTCGTAGGAGAAGCCGGTAACCGAGTCGATTGTGTTCTTTCGCAGATATCCGAGCGCTGTCGCGCGCGCCACTGCCCTCTTGAGCGCAGTTGGCGTAACGGTGCGTCGCAGGCGCGAATCGACGAAGAACGCCAGCGTTCCAGTGTCTTGGCAGAGCGGTACGCCGCGCTTCTTTGCAAGCGCCACGTTGTCGAGAATCGTCTTCAGCACCACGGCTGCGGATGAACCGGCGCGTTCGCGGCGCTTTGCGCGCGCGATGGCAGCCACTACGTCGTCCGGCAAGGACGAACTAGTTTTGCAAATTAGTTCGACAAGCCTGTCTGCCAGTTGCATCGTCAAGAGTTGATGATCAGTGCCATGAAGACGACGTCCTCAGTTCCGTTCTCATTGCTGAGACCGTGCCCGGAACCGTCGGGAGTCCACGTTACGTCGCCGGCCTTGACGGTGCGCTTGGTGCCGTTGTCGTCGTACACGCCCTCTCCGGAAAGAATGAAGTAGCATTCGTTGTTTCCATGGTGCTCATGGTATCCAAGCACGTCGCCGGGGTGGAGCGTCACGCGCGCGTACAGCCCGCATTTGTCCTTCATCTCCGCTTCGGAGAGTATTTTCTCCATCTTCATGTTGCCCTTGCCGCCGCAAGGATTCTGCACGTATTCTGTAGTCATTTCTTCTCTCCTTCAATTGCCGCCAGGACATCCCCGGCGAAATCCTCTGGCGCACGGGCGAGCGCGGGGTTTGCGCCCATGCGTCCGGCGCAGTTGTCGAACATCTTCGTCTTCACATAGCGTGGCTCAAGTGCGCAAACCGATATCTTCTTTGGGGCCAGCTCCACGTCGAGAGCGCGGCACATCGCCGATAACGCCCCTTTGGACGCGCAGTACGCGGCTCCCCCAGCCCAGCCTTCTGCGGCGCTGACGGATGATATCGCGACAGCGCGCAGCCCGGATGCGGCGTATAGCCTTCCTGCAACTATGCGCCGCATGAGCGACAGGAAGAGCCCGCAGTTGACGCGCACTGTCTCGGCGAGCAACTCGTCGGAAGTGAGCGCGACTGGCCTGACTGGACACGTGCCGGTGCAGAACACAAGCGCGTCGAAAGGCCCGGCAACGGGAAACGGCGCGCCAGGTCCGCAGGCCAGCGCGTCAAACTCGGCGCGGTTGAACGCCAAGACATCGTGGCCGCGCCTCTGTGCGGCGTCCGCTACTGCCCCGCCGATTCCGCCGGTTGTTCCTGTTACGATAATTCTCACTAAGTGGAATTATATCAAAGCAGACCGCGCATGCGCAAGTTGCGCATGGCTTTTTTGTATGCTATTCTGGCTTCCATGCCATGACACTGAGCAAGCGCGGCGGCGTTTCTTCGCGTGAGGAAGTCGTTTTTCCAGCTACCGTCCGCATTCTGCGTTCGGATCATCTCGGCGATGGCTACGCCAGTGTGCGCGTCGGCTAGGCGGTATTCACGTGCCGCGCCTCGTGCGTCGGTTCCTACAGGGCGTTTCGCGTCGTGCAAAATGATGGAGCCAAGACCGAGCAAGACTAGCACTGATGCCGCCGCTAACAATGGAACTCTGCACTTTGCGCGCTTGATTGGTGGCAGCATCTCGTCAGGTGCATGTGGCGCAGGCTCCACCTCCGCCCCGGCGAGGAGACGGGCCACGACGGCGTAGCATTCAGGCTCCAGCTCTTCAAGAGTTTCCTCTAGATCCTTCGTCATTGAAAATCTCCTTGAGTTTCTTCAGCGCGTTTGACATTCTCGACTTCACAGTACCGACCGGAATTCCAAGGATCTCACCGACTTCTGCGTACGGCAGGTCCTGGAATACCCCAAGTTCCACAACTTCGCGCAGAGGTTCGGACAGTTGCGATACGGCCCAGCGGACGTCTTCGCGCATACCGTGCTGCGGCGGGCTTTCAGACTCTTGGCGGTCCATGCTCCACTCCTCCTCCCGTTCCGCGCGGCGCGTCTCTCCGCGCAGGGCGTCGATGCGCACTTGCCGCGCTATCAGAAAGAGGAAGGTAGATAGCTTCGCCGAGGGCTTGTACCGCCTGCGGTACGACCACAACCGCATGTACGTTTCCTGAACGAGATCCTCTCCTTCAGACATTGAAACGCCAAGGCGCCAGAAAAAGTTCAAGAGTTTCTTCTCGAACTTGTGCGCCTCGGCAATCAGCTCCTCACCGGACATATTCAGAAACCGCCCTGACGAGCGCTGAATGTTCGGGGTAAAGGCCGGATATGGCCCATGCCGCCAGCAATGCCGCTCCAAGCGCAACGCCCACAAGCGCGCCGAACAGTGCGTCTGCCGGCTGCGCAAGCAGCCCGTTGACGGTTTTCTTTACTACAAGTCTCACGATTCCGAAAGCAAGAAGCGACGCGACGAGCACTCCGCCCGCCCTCTGCCACATAACGTCGGTAAGGGTTGCCGAATACGACCAGCCGACCGTGCCGACCGCCGATGAGGCCGCCGCCGCAAGCGCGAACGCAAGCGTTCCGGAGAACCCGCGGAAAAGCCCGGTGACGGCCATCACAATTGTGAGGCCGCACAGAACATAGTCTGCGGGCTGCAGGTCTACAGGCATGTCATTTGCGCTTAAGCGGAATCGACTCGCGATAGAGCTGGTAGGCTCGTGCGTCAGCCTTGTGCCCGCCACTGCGCTGGAACGCACGGATGAGACCGTCTATTGCCTGTATGGACGTTGGACTTGCCGCGACTGCGCGGGAGAATATCTCCGCCGCTTGGGCGTGATAGCCGAGCTTGGCGGCGAGGTCTCCAGCTGCAAGGAACGTTGATATCGCTCCTGGGCGCAGAGAGCAGGCTGTTTTGTAGCTTTCGAACGCCTTCGACCGCCCGGCTTTTGTCGTGTCGGTCTTCGCCCACGACTTTGCAAGGCCGAGAGCGGCGGGATAGGACAGCGGATCTGCCGAGAGCGCAGCATGGTATGCTTCGCGCGCGTTGCGGAAGTTTCCCTTCTTGAACGCGGCATCCGCCTTGGCGAGCGCCGCTGCGCTCGCCGCGCTGTCGCGCTTGGATACTCCTGGGCGATTTGCCGCTTCGCGCGCAATCTGCTCCTTTAGCGCTGGTATCACGGTGCGCATCACTTTCTGCACACGCGGATTCGCAGCGGCTTCGAGACGCACGAATATCTCGAACTGCTCTAGCGCCGCTTCGTAGTAGGCGAATGCATCACGGTATACAAGACCGAGGTGGTACCACGCCGCCGCATCGCGCCTGTTGAGGCGAATCGCCCTTAGGAATGCGATGCGCGCAAGGTGATGGTGTTCTCGGGTCATTTCGACAATGCCGCGTCCTGTCCAACCCTGAGCGCGCAGTTCTGGTGAGAGTTTTGCGTCGTCGGCGACAGAAGAGAAGCCTCTGTCGGCTTTGTCGTAGTCTTTCGCATGCCATGCTGCTTGCGCGGCTACGAGCTTTACGTCGACATCGTCACCTGCGACAGCCGCCGCCTTGTCGGCCCACTTGTTCGCTTCGGCGATTTCTCCCACCTCAAGGCTGACACGCGCAAGGTAAAGCAGCGCATCCGCATTTTCGGGCGCGAGCTCTACGCACTCCCTGAGGAATTTATCGGCCTTTTTCATGTCGTGCGCCTCATACGCCTTGCGCCCGAGTTCAAGTTCCTCCGAACCGTCTGATGGTCCGCATCCGGACAATGTGCATGCCAGCGACGCCAGCGTCGCCATGTAGAGCATGAAAGTCATGGTGTTCTTCATAAGTCGTATTATACCATATTTGCTTGTTCGTGGTTGGATGTGCATTTTGCCGTGCTGAAACCTTGTCGCAATTTCTCCAATCCAGATGGGCAGTTGCACGATGAGCCATGTTTTTGATATAATACGCGTTCCTTCTAGTAGGGCGTACAGTTAACAAAGTGGTCGCTTACCACACTTCAGGCGCCGGAAATGGAGGGTTCTTCGTCGGATTAATCAATTTTAATGGACAAAACAAGGTAAGCTAATGAGCGCAGAACGCAAGATATTCGGTAAGCTCCGCGGCATGGAGTCGCCGATGCCAGACCTCGTTGACATACAAACGAAGTCTTATCGTGAATTCCTGCAAGGCGATGTCGATCCTCAGAAGCGGGAGGACAAGGGCCTTCAGGCTATATTCAAGGAGATATTCCCCGTTGCTTCGTACGACGGTCGCTACAAAATCGACTTTGTGAGTTACAAGCTCGAGCCCGAGAAGAAGACCTATCTGCAGGCGCTGATTGACGGCGAAAGCTACGTGCGCCCGCTCAAGGCGACTTTCCGCCTTCAGGACGGCGAGGACGTGAGCGAGGAGGAGGTGTTCCTTGGCGACATGCCCATAATGACGCCTGACGGCGCGTTCGTGGTCAACGGCGCGGAGCGCGTCATTGTTTCACAGCTGCACCGCTCTCCCGGCATATCGAGCGAGAAGCAGGTGCATGCCAACGGCCAGCCGCTTCTCTCCGTCAGGATAATCCCCGACCGCGGCAACTGGATCGAGGTGATGTTCGATACGAACGACATCATGTGGTGCTTCATGGATCAGCGCCGTCGCCGCCGTAAATTCTATGCGACGACGCTGCTCAGGGCGTTCGGCTATGGTTCCGACGAGCAGATCATGCAGCTGTTCTACGACTTCAAGCGTCTGCCGACCGACCGCACGTACGAAGAGTCCGACCTTCGCCTGTTGGTCATGAAGGACGACCTCGTCGATGGCGAATCGCAGGCCGTCATAGCTCGTCGCTACGACCCTGTCACGCCAGCCATGATGGAGCAGATTGCCGCCGCAGGGCTGCCGTCCGTAGAGGTGGTCGATGTATCCGTTGACAACGGAACGCTCATCAAGACGCTGCGCGAAGACGCAAAGGCCGGCATCCGCAACGAGGAGGACGCCCTCAAGGAAGTCTACAAGAAGATGCGCCCCGGAGATCCGCCCACGGCGACAAACGCCAAGCAGATGCTTCAGCGCATGTTCTTCGACCTCGCGCACTACGACCTCGGTTACGTTGGCCGCCACAAGATCAACAAGCGCCTTGGCCTTGCCGGAAAGATCGACGAGAACTTGCGCACGCTGCACGAGTCTGGCATCGACGTCATCGAGGCGATTCGCCTTTTGCTCAGGATATTCGTCGGCAAGGATCAGGTGGACGACATCGACCATCTCGGAAACCGCCGCATCCGCACGACGGGCGAGCTTCTTGAGAACCAGTGCCGCGTTGGCCTTGCCCGTACGGAGAGGCTTATCCGCGAGCGCATGACGATTCATGACCAGAACACTGGTGCGCTCACGCCGACGCGTCTTGTCAATTCTAAGACTTTCAGCTCTGTAATCCAGGACTTCTTCGCGAGAAGCCAGCTCTCGCAGTTCATGGACCAGACTAATCCGCTTTCGGCTCTTGCCCACAAGCGCCGTCTCTCGGCTCTCGGCCCTGGCGGCCTCTCCCGCGAGCGCGCAGGCTTCGAGGTGCGCGACGTGCATCCTTCGCACTATGGGCGCATTTGCCCGATCGAGACGCCTGAAGGCCCGAACATCGGCCTTATTTCGTCTCTGGGCATCTACGCGCAGGTCAATCGCTTTGGCTTCATCGAGACGCCGTATCGCAAGGTTGTCGGCGGCAAGGTGACAGACGACATCGAGTATCTGCCCGCCGACGAGGAGGAGCAGTACGTGATTGCCCAGGCGAACGCGCCGTTGAATCCTGACCGCACGTTCGCGGAGGCGCGCGTGACATGCCGTTTCAAGACTGAGTTCTGCGACCGCCCGGCTCGCGAGGTTCAGTACATGGACGTCGTCCCGATGCAGGTCATCTCGATTGCCGCGGGCCTCATCCCGTTCCTTGAACATGACGACGCGAACCGTGCGCTCATGGGCGCGAACATGATGCGCCAGGGGGTTCCTCTCATGCAGACGGAACGCCCGTATGTAGGCACCGGCCTTGAGGCCGTCTCTGCAAAGGACTCACAGGTGATAGTGACCGCGCTCGCCGACGGCATAGTCGCCTATGTATCCGCTGAGCTTGTGATGATAACTAAGGACGGCACTCTCCCCTCCGGCAAGGCTCAGTTCGAGCACGACCCTGAGAACGGCGTGTGGCGCTACGACCTGCAGAAGTTCCGCCGTTGCAACTCTGGCACTTGCTTCAACCAGAAGCCCATCGTCAAGAAGGGCCAGAAGGTCAAGTTCGGTGACTGCATCGCAGACGGTCCAGCGACAGATCAGGGCGAGCTTGCGCTCGGCAAGAACCTGCTCGTGGCATTCATGAGCTGGCGCGGCTACAACTTCGAGGACGCAATCGTGATCAACGACCGCCTCGTGCGCGAGGACGCGCTCACGTCTCTCCACATTGTGACGTTCGAATGCACGGCGCGCGACACGAAGCTCGGTCCAGAGGAAATTACACGCGACATCCCGAACGTTTCCGAGGATGCGCTCAAGAACCTCGGCTCCGACGGCATCATACGCGTCGGCGCCGAAGTCAAGCCCGGCGACATCCTGGTCGGCAAGGTCACGCCGAAGGGCGAGACCGAGCTTAGCCCGGAGGAGCGCCTCTTGAGGGCGATCTTCGGCGAGAAAGCGGCCGATGTGAGGGACACCTCGCTCACGGTTCCGCCTGGAACGGCTGGCGTAGTCATGAGCGTGCAGGTGCAGAGCACAAAGCAGTCCGAGATCATGGACGAGAAGCGCACTAAGCGCGCCGTGAAGGACGCAGAGAAGAAGCGCAAGAACCAGCTCCAGAAGCTCGAGAAGGATTTGATGTCGAAGCTTGCGTCGGAGCTGATGAACGAGAAGCTGCCGACAGACATTACTGACACGGATTCCGGAGACGTAATCGTTCCCGCAAACAAGAAGATCAAGAAGAGCTGGCTTTCAACTCTCGCCAAGGCTCATGCCCATTGGGACATGGACGAAGGCCCCGCGCGCGACAAGGTTGCCGCGATCATGGATCCGTTTGAAGGTGAGTTTGCCGCCATCGAGGATGCCGCGTCAGGCGACGGGCTTTTCGGTGACCTCGCTGGCGATGGTGAGGTCGTGAAGCAGGTGCGCGTCTTCCTCGTTGACAAGAAGAACCTCTCTGTCGGCGACAAGATGGCCGGCCGCCACGGAAACAAGGGCGTCGTCTCGCGCATCCTGCCGAGCTGCGACATGCCGTTCCTTCCCGACGGAAGGCCGGTTGACATCGTGTTGAACCCGCTAGGCGTGCCTTCGCGAATGAACCTCGGGCAGCTGTTCGAGACGTATCTCGGCCTTGCGTGCCGCTACCTCGGTTTCCATGCCGCGACGCCAGTGTTCGACGGTGTGCAGGAGAGCGAGATCGACGAGCTGCTGCGCCAGGCGCGCGTCATGCAGGAAAAGGAGGAAGGCGCCCAGAGCTGGATCTGTCCCGAAGGAAAGACGATCCTCTACGATGGCATGACCGGCGAGCCGTTCCAGCAGAAGGTCGTCGTTGGCGTCATCTACATGCTTAAGCTGCACCATCTCGTTACAGACAAGATTCACGCCCGTGCGGTCGGGCCGTACTCGCTTGTCACGCAGCAGCCGTTGGGCGGCAAGGCCCAGCTCGGCGGCCAGCGCATGGGCGAAATGGAGGTGTGGGCCCTTGAGGCGTACGGCGTGGCCTACGCGCTTCAGGAGCTCCTCACCGTCAAGTCCGACGATGTGCAGGGCCGCACCCGCATCTACGAGTCGATCGTGAAGGGCACGAACATCCTCGACTCCGGAATGCCTGAGTCGTTCTCGGTGCTCATTCACGAGCTCCGCGGCCTATGCCTCGACACTCAGCTCCTTGGCGGCGACATTGAGGCCAAGAAGCGCAAGGGCGAAGCCGCTGCCGCGGTTGCTGCGGCTGCGGAGCCGGCAGCGGCGGACGACCTCATCTCCGGTGCCCTGAACCTGTAGTGTTAGTGGCTAGTGATTAGTGATTAGTTCGAGAGGAATTACAAATGAATCCTTACAACACTTCTGACATCTTTGGCGGGTCGTTCAACGCATCCGCCCACTATGACGCGGTCAAGGTGCAGCTCGCCTCGCCAGAGACGATCCGCAGCTGGTCGCATGGCGAGGTCAAGAACCCCGAAACGATCAACTACCGCACGTACAGGCCCGAGAAGGACGGTCTCTTCTGCGAGAAGATATTCGGCCCGACAAAGGACTGGGAGTGCGCATGCGGAAAGTACAAGCGCATCAAGAACAAGGGCATGGTATGCGACCGCTGCGGCGTCGAGGTGACGCTCGCGTCGGTGCGTCGCCAGCGCATGGGCCATATCGAGCTTGCGGTTCCCGTGAGCCACATCTGGTTCTTCAAGTGCAGCCCGTCCCGCATGGGGTTGCTGCTCGACAAGACGACAAACGAGCTGGAAGGCGTTCTCTACTACCAGAACTGGATGGTCGTGGAGCCTGGTGACACTCCGCTTCGCGAGGGTCAGATTCTCTCAGAGCAGGAATACCTTGACGCTCAGGAGAAATACCAGGATCAGTTCAGAGCCGAAATGGGCGCTGAGGCAGTTCGCAAGCTCCTTCGCAAGCTTGACCTCAAGGCTCTCATGAACGAGCTGG
Source organism: uncultured bacterium (assembly GCA_902772905.1). Lineage (GTDB taxonomy): Bacteria > Verrucomicrobiota > Kiritimatiellia > RFP12 > UBA1067 > UBA1067. The sequence goes on from CACYCL010000047.1 coordinate 11,554, forward strand.
AGGAGCAGATGGAAAACACCCGCTCCAAGCAGAACCGCAAGAAGATCGCCAAGCGCATGAAGGTGGTCGAGGGCTTCCGCGTTTCGAACTCCAAGCCCGAGTGGATGGTGTTGGACGTACTGCCGGTAATTCCGCCGGAACTCCGTCCGCTGGTCCCGCTGGAGGGCGGCCGGTTCGCTACGAGCGACCTCAACGACCTCTACCGCCGTGTCATCAACCGCAACAACCGACTCCGCAACCTTCTGGCGCTGAAGACTCCCGACGTCATCATACGCAACGAGAAGCGCATGCTTCAGGAGGCCGTTGACGCGGTGTTCGACAACGGTCGCCATGGCCGTGCTGTGACAGGTCCAGGCAATCGTCCGCTCAAGTCTCTCTCCGAGATACTGAAGGGCAAGACGGGTCGCTTCCGTCAGAATCTCCTGGGCAAGCGCGTCGATTACTCCGGTCGCTCCGTGATTGTCGTCGGACCGGAGCTCAGGTTCCCTCAGTGCGGCATTCCGAAGGAAATGGCGCTCAGGCTGTTCGAGCCGTTCATCATCCGCATTCTCAAGGAGCGTGGCATTTGCCACACAGTGCGCACCGCCCGCAAGATGATCGAGCGTCACGACGAGCAGATATGGGCGATTCTCGACGAGGTGATCAAGGACAAGACAGTGTTCCTCAACCGTGCGCCTACGCTTCACCGACTCTCCATTCAGTCGTTCGAGCCGGTGCTTGTCGAGGGCAAGGCGATTCGCCTGCACCCGATGGTCTGCACTCCGTTCAACGCCGACTTCGACGGCGACCAGATGGCCGTGCACGTGCCGCTTTCGATAGAGGCCCAGATGGAGTCGAAGCTCATGATGCTCGCCTCCACGTCGATCTTCTCGCCGGCGTCCGGCAAGTCGGTCATGACCCCCACGCAGGATGTCTGCCTTGGCCTATACTTCCTCACAGTGCCGTCGCAGCAGGACAAGCTCGCCGGCAAGATTGCCGGAAAGACCGACTGCTCCGACGAGCATCTGCCGCTCTTCAACGACATCGCCGAGGTGGAGTTCGCCATCGCGGAGGGAGCCATCTCGTACCACACCAGGATACGCTTCCGCAACCCTGACTTCGGCACGACGGGTCGCCCGCACGGCGACACCAAGCGTCGCACGCTCGAGACGACGGCCGGTCGCGTGATCTTCAATAACGTGTGGCCTAAGGAGATGGGGTTCTGGAACGACAAGTGCTCCAAGTCGACGATTGGCCAGCTGATCCTCGACTGCCACAAGGTCGCTGGACATGACGTCACCGTCAACGCTATCGACAAGCTCAAGGCCCTCGGATACAACTTTGCGACCGTCTCCGGTGCGTCGATGGGCCTGAAGGACATGATCCGCCCGTCCGAGAAGGACGCAGAGGTTGCCGCCGCCCGCAAGGCGACGGATGAGGTCCAGAAACAGTTCCAGCAGGGCATCATCACCGATGGCGAACGCCATAACAAGATCGTCGACATCTGGTCGACGACGACCGACAAGGTCGGCGACGAGCTTTACAAGACGATTGACCGCAACATCAGCCCTGAGAATCGCAACCCGACCGAGCTAAACCCGGTCTACATGTTCGTCGACTCGAAGGCCCGTGGCTCGAAGCTCCAGATTCGTCAGCTCGCAGGTATGCGCGGCCTCATGGCCGCACCTAACGGCGACATCATCGAGCGCCCGATTACGGCATCGTTCCGCGAGGGGCTTTCGGTTCTCGAATACTTCATTTCGTCGCACGGCGCCCGCAAGGGGCTTGCCGATACCGCTCTCAAGACCGCTGACGCAGGCTATCTGACGCGTAAGCTCGTCGATGTGTCGCAGGACGTGATTATCACCCAGGAAGACTGCAACACGGTCAATGGCATCGAGGTTGAGGCCATCATCGAGGGCGACGAAGTCAAGGTTACGCTTGGCGACCGCATTCTTGGTCGCACTGCGCTCTACGCGATTACCGATCCGAAGACCGGCGAAGAGATCGTGGCGGCCAACGAGATTGTCAACGAGGAGGCCGCGGCGCGTGTGAACAGCTGCGGCATAGAGAAGGTTTGGATCCGCTCTGGTCTTACATGCGATGCCGAGCATGGCATGTGCGCCAAGTGCTATGGTCGCGACCTCTCGACTGGCAGGCAGGTCGAAATCGGCACGGCGGTCGGCATCATTGCCGCGCAGTCCATCGGCGAGCCTGGCACTCAGCTCACGATGCGTACGTTCCACATCGGCGGAACTGCGTCCGCAACGGCTGCGAAGCCAGAAATCATTCTCAAGAACGACGGCATTGCCAAGTTCGTTGACGTGCGCAAGGTTCGCAACGACGAAGGCAAGGAGGTCGTCCTCAACAAGAACGGCTCGCTTGAGATCTACTCGAAGGGCGGCGTGAAGCTGGATACATACCAGCTTCAGATGGGCACGGTGCTTCTCATCGAAGACGGCGCTGCGGTCAAGAAGGGCGCAAAGGCCGCAGAGTGGGATCCTCACTCTGTGCCTGTTCTCTCCGAGGGCGCAGGCACTATTGTGTTCGCCGACTTTGAAGAGGATGTCAGCGTAAAGACCGAGACAGATCGCGCCACTGGCGCCAAGACGCTTGTGGTATTGCCGACTTCCGAGTCCAACTTGCATCCGCGCATCGAGATTCGCGACAATACGGGCAGGATGCTCGATTCCCATGATGTGCCGACAGGCGCTATTGTCATGGTGCGAGACGGCATGAAGGCGACGCCTGGCATGTTGCTTGCAAAGACTCCCCGTGAGGCTGCCAAGACCCGTGACATCACAGGCGGTCTGCCGCGCGTGGCGGAGCTGTTCGAAGCCCGTCAGCCGAAGGACGCCGCCGAGATTGCGAAGATCGAGGGCATCATAGACTTCGGCGAGAATGTACGCGGCAAGCGCTGCGTGAAGGTTGTCGACGATGTCACCGGTCTCGTGGAAGAGCACCTCATCCCGATGGGCAAGCAGATCGTCGTGTTCAAGGGCGACCGCGTGAAGAAAGGTCAGCAGCTCACTGAAGGTCCTGTCATTCCGCAGGAGATTCTTGAGGTCTCTGGTCCGCAGGAACTCGAAAAGTATCTTGTCAACGAAGTTCAGCAGGTCTATCGTCTCCAGGGCGTCGAGATCAACGACAAGCACATCGAGATCATCGTGCGCCAGATGCTCCGCAAGGTTCGCATCACGAATCCAGGCGATACGGACTTCCTCTGGGGCGAACAGGTTACCCGCCAGACGTTCTTGCGTGTAAACGAGGAGATGATGAACGAAGGCCGCCGTCCGGCGGAGGCTCAGCCTGCGCTCCTTGGCATCACCAAGGCCGCGCTCGAAACCGACTCGTTCATCTCTGCCGCGTCCTTCCAGGACACGACGCGCGTCCTCACCGAGGCCGCGACCATGGGCAGGGTCGACGAACTCCGCGGCTTCAAGGAGAACGTCATCCTGGGTCACCTCATCCCCGGTGGCACAGGCTTCCCGATGCACCGCTACCTCAAGCTTGTTCCGCTCACTGAGCCTATCTCCGACGAGGAAATGGAGAAGCTTCGCGAGGAGCAGCGCAAGAAACACGCCGAGCTGTACGGCATTCCGACTTCCGGCGTTCCCGGTGAGGAGAACGATGACGAGTCTGATCTCGGCGAGCCGCAGTTGCTGCCTGACACGGGCGACACATCGGCAGACGGCGCAGATATCCAGTTGGCAGATGAAATCGTTACGACGTCTGATGGCGGCGATTCCGATGACCTCCTAGGCTGAGGCGGTTGACTGGAAATGACAATGGAGCGTCGGCTTCGCATCTGCGTAGCCGACGCTCTGTGTTTTGTGCTTTGTGGACATGTTTCGAGTTGGCTGACATAGTATTGTTTTACTTTTTCTGGCAAGTGGGTAACTGAAATACGCGATTGTGCAAATGCGAATAATTTGATATCATTATAGGCATGAAAGCAAAAGCATGGAGACTGTACGGCGCGAAGGATGCGCGCCTTGAGGATATCGAACTCGAGCCCGCAGGCGAAGAGGGAATTGTCGTTGAGATCGTTACCAACACGATCTGCCTCAGCGACTACAAGGGCGCTACGCTTGGCACAGGACACAAGCGCGTGCCGCGTGATATCGCAACGCGACCCACGATGTTCGGTCATGAGGTGGCAGGCATCGTCCGTGAGGTTGGCGAAAAGTGGAAGAACCAGTTCCACGTCGGCCAGCACGTTGGCCTTCAGCCGTCGTTGAACATACCCGGTCATGAACTTGAGACTGTCGGCTATGCCTGGCACACCATCGGCGGAGAGACGACGCATGTGTATCTGCCGTCAATTGTAATGGAGATGGGGTGTCTCCTTCCGTATGACGGAGATGCGTTCTTCAAGTGCTCGCTCGCTGAGCCGATATCCTGCATCGTATCTGGTTTTCGCACGAACTACCACAATGCGTTTTGTTCGCATGATCTCGAGGTCGGCATTGTCGACAAGGGCACGATGCTTCTGATGGCCGGCTGCGGTGCGATGGGGCTTGGCTGCATCGACATTGCCTGCCATTCTCCCGAGAAGCGTCCGCGCCGTCTCGTCGTCACCGACATTGACGATACGCGGCTTGAACGCGCGGCGCGCATGTTTGGTATTGCGTATGCGGACGGTCGTGCATCTGGCGAGATCAACGGAGTCGAGGTGCATTTCATCAACACGAAGGGGCTGGAAGACCCTGTTGCAGCGCTCAAGGCGTTCAACCTCGTGGACGATGCCCGCGCCGACAACCCGACTTCGACCGGCGGCGGATACGATGACATATTCCTCTTTGCGGCTGTTCCGGCGCTCATCACGCAGTGCTCCGACCTTCTTGGCTTCGGCGGCTGCCTGAACTTCTTTGCCGGTCCGACAGACCAGCACCTGATGGCGAGCTTCAACTTCTACAACGTGCACTACATGATGCACCACGTGGTCGCAAACTCCGGCGGAGACGTGAAGGACATGGCTGATTCAGTGGACTGGATTGGCAAGGGCTACCTGCACCCCGAAGTCATGATAACCCACGTTGGCGGTCTCGACTCCGCTGCGCAGGCTACGTTCGACATGCTTAAGGTTCCGGGGGGCAAGCGGCTCGTCTACACGCATGTCAACATGCCGATGACCGCCATTGCCGACTTCGCGGAGAAGGGCAAGACAGATCCGTTCTTTGCCGAGCTTGATAAGCTTTGTTCCGCCAACAACGGTCTCTGGTGCAAGGCTGCCGAGGACTACCTCCTTGCCAATGCGCCGAAGGTTGAGATCGGCGAGCCGAAGGAATTAGTTAAGGAGCGCATCATACGTCTTGGGGAGTAAAAATATTTCCCCGACGCCGTGGGCTTTTTCTTTCGCCGCCGCCGTATTATGTGATATACTCTTAGGCGATGAGGATGAGAAGAATAGCAGTAATTGGCTCCGCCAACACTGACATGGTTATTGCCGGGAACAGAATCCCCGTGCCAGGAGAGACGGTGTCTGGTGGGCGTTTCATGATGAACCCAGGCGGCAAGGGCGCGAACCAGGCCGTCGCCGCCGCACGGATATCCGCAAGAAGGGGTGCATGCGTGTTCATCGCCAAGGTGGGTGACGACTTGTTCGGGCGCGATACCGCGCGTCGAATGAAAAGGGAGGGAATCGTGGCAAGGCTTGTCGTTGACGAGGAGGAGCCGTCCGGAACGGCGCTCATCTTGGTTGACGCGAAAGGCCAGAACGTAATATCCGTCGCGCTCGGCGCCAATGGCAAGTTGTCGCCTGATGACTTGGCGCCGTTCAGGGGCGACATCGAGACCGCCGCCGCGCTCCTGATGCAGCTTGAGACTCCGCTTGAAACTGTTGTGTGGGCGGCGAAAGCCGCGCATGGCGCTGGCGTGCCGGTGATTCTCAACCCTGCGCCTGCGCGCAAACTGCCGCGCATCCTCTATCCGTTGGTCGACTGGATCACTCCCAACGAGACGGAGGCGGAATTGCTAACTGGCGTGAAGGTGGTGGACGCGGCGAGCGCGGCAAAGGCGACGGCGGCTCTGATGAAGCGTGGCGTTGGCCACGTCGTGATCACCATGGGCGCAAAGGGCGCGTACTGCGGCGACTGCCGCAGGATCTTCCCCTGCCGCAAGGTCAAGGCGGTCGACTGCGTGGCCGCCGGCGACACGTTCAACGGCGCGTTCGCCGTCGCGCTCGCCGAGGGACGCAGCTGCGCCGAGGCGATAGACTTCGCGCAGAAGGCCTCCGCCATTTCCGTCACGCGCCCAGGTGCGCAAACGTCCATTCCGTACCGCGAGGAGGTAAAGTAATGTATTTTTGCGACAACTATGCACTGGCAGTTTTGTTCTGTATCGTCACGATGTTCTGCTGGGGCAGCTGGGGCAATACCCAGAAGCTTGCAGGCAAGACATGGCGCTATGAGCTTTTCTACTGGGATTATGTGATTGGCGTAGTGCTCTTCGCCCTTGCAGGCGGCCTTACAGCAGGGTCGCTTGGCGGCGGCGAGTGGAGCTTTCTCGCGAATTTGCGCCAGGCTTCTGCCGCGAATCTCGGCTCTGCGTTCCTAGGCGGAATCGTGTTCAACGCTGCGAACATACTTCTTGCCGCAGCGATCTCCATTGCCGGCATGAGCGTTGCGTTCCCCGTTGGCATAGGTCTTGCGCTTGTATTGGGCGTGATAGTCAACTATGTCGGCGCGCCGAAGGGCGATCCGCTGTTGCTCTTTGGCGGTGTCGCACTCATCGTCGCGGCAATTCTCTGCAACGCCTTCGCATATAGGGCAAAAGCCCTGTCCGCAAGTGACGCGAAGGGCGCAAAGGGCGTTGGCATGGGCATAATGCTCTCTGTGGTATGCGGCGTGCTGATGGCGTTCTTCTACCGCTTCATCGCCCGTACAATGGACATGGACTTTACTGCGGCTGCGCCTCAAGTCGGCATGATGACGCCATACTCCGCGTTCTTTGTCTTTGCACTTGGCATATTCGCGTCCAACTTCGCTTTCAACGCGATTGCAATGCGGCATCCAGTGGCCGGGGAACCAATAACGGAAAGAGAGTATTTCAAGGGCGGAAAGGCCATTCACCTCGTGGGCATTCTAGGCGGCCTCGTATGGGGTCTTGGCAACGGCATCAACCTCGTCGCCGCAGGAAAGGCTGGCGCGGCTATTTCGTACGGGCTGGGACAGGGGGCTACGCTGGTGTCGGCACTTTGGGGCATACTCGTCTGGCGTGAGTTCAAAGGCGCGCCGAAGACGGCTGGGTTGCTGAATCTCGCGATGTTTGTTTTGTTCATGACCGGACTCGGCATGATAATAGCGGCAGGCAATTAAACCCCTATGCGCACGTCGATCATATTCTCTTTTCTTTTCGCAGCCGCCGCAAGCGGTGCAGGCCCTGTGAAGATCATCTTCGACACCGACATGATCACCGATTTTGATGACGTTGGCGCGCTCGCCTGCCTGCATGCGCTTGCGGACGCCGGTGAGTGCGAGATTCTCGCGACTGTCAGTTCCACTCGCGGCAACGCGTCCGTCGGCGCGATAGAGGTGATAAACCGCTACTACGGGCGCGGCGATCTGCCCGTCGGCTCGCCGAAGGGAATTGGCGTGATTGGCGAGAAGGCGGGCGCCACGGAGAAAGTGGACCTGAATGCGCCGCTTGGCGAGCGAAAGGGGAATGACGGCGGACACTACAAGTACCGCAAGTTGTTGAAGGACTATCCGGGATGGTACAGATACGCCGATGCCGACGCCGCGCCTGACGCGAACATCGTCTACCGCCGCGTCCTCGCCTCTCAGCCAGACGGCAGCGTAGTCGTCTGCTCCGTTGGCTTCATCACTAACATGCGCCGTCTGCTTGAGACGCAGCCAGACGGCATCTCGCCGCTGGGCGGACGTGAACTTGTTGCCAAGAAGGTGAAGAAGTGGGTTGCGATGGCGTGTCGCTATCCGAGCGGCAAGGAATACAATTCCAAGTGGGACGCGGAATCGTCGCGCATAGCGTTCGATACTTGGCCTACGCCTATTGTGTTCAGCGACTTCGAGTACGGGCGCGATGTGTTTGCCGGGCGAGCAATAGCCGAGACTCCAGACCCCGGCGTGGGGCGAAATCCAGTGCGCGACGTATTCGCGGGCAATGTTCCCAGCCGCGACGCAATTGCCAGTGATCCCGCCATGTGGCTTCGCCGGTCGTTTGGGATGGGTGGACGCAGCGCGTGGGACGAGACGGCGGTTCTCGCGGCTGTTCGCGGAGAGGACAGCTACTTCAACGTCAACCGTGGACGCTATCGCATGACGGGTGCCGATGGCTCTGACGAATGGGTTCCGGACGAGAATGGACCGCATATCCGCATTACGGAGAGGCTTTCGAAGGCTGAAGTCGGGCGCATCATAGACGAACTAATGCTGCGCGGGCCGAAATGCGCTGCAAATGCTGGCGATTGCGCGAAATTAGGAGAAGCGAAATGAAGAATGTTATTCTGGGTTTGTTTGTTTCCGCAGCGATTGGCGCACATGCGGAAGGGATGCTCACGGAGGCGAACTCCAAGGTGATAAATGATGTTTTGCTCGAAACGGAGTTCGTCGTGTGCGGCGGCGGCCCTGCCGGGTTGTGCGCGGCGGTTGCGGCGGCGCGGCACGGCACCAAGGTCGTTCTCGTGCAGGCGCGTCCGATGCTCGGCGGCAATATGTCCAGCGAGATGCGCATGGGAGTGATGGGCGCGTATGGCGACGAAAACAAGGAAGCCGGGATCATGGAGGAGCTTCAGCTCAAGAACTTCTACTACAACCCGCTCATGCGCTACACGCTGTGGGATGATGTGATGTACTCCACCGTCGTCCAGGAGAAGAACATCACGCTTCTCCTTAATACGTGCGTGAACGACGTGATCATGGACGGCGGGCGCATTGCGGCGGTGAAGGCGTGGAACGGCGACGCCTACACCCGTTACGTCATAAATGGTCGCCAATTTGCGGACTGCACCGGCGATGGCATCCTGCGACTTTCGGGCGCCAAGTTCCGGCATGGGCGCGAGCTGCCATCGGAATTCAACGAGACCTATCTGGAGGCGGGCGGCGACGCGAGGACGATGGGCAACTCGATCCTTCTCCAGCTGCGCCGGACGAAGGAGCATCGTCCGTTCGTTCCGCCGCCGTGGGCTCACAAGTACACCGACGCCGACTTCGCGCACCCAGACGAGCCACTGCCGCCGGGCGCAATGCGGCTCAACTACAAACGGCCGTTCCCGAAGGGCAACAACTTCTGGTGGATTGAAATCGGCGGCAACAAGCACACCATCCACGATGCGAACGACATACAGTTAGAGCTGAAGAAAATCGCATACGGCGTCTGGGTCTACATCAAAAACCATCCAGACGGGCGCGCGAAGGAATATGACCTGGACTGGATAGGTTCGCTCCCCGGCAAGCGTGAGTCGACGCGTTTCATCGGCCCTCACATCCTGACGCAGGGAGACGTTCTCTCAGGCGGACACTTCGAAGACGTCGTCGCCTATGGCGGCTGGAAGCTTGACGACCACCATCCGGACGCATTCGAGAGCAAGACGCATTCCTCCGTCGAGTACGAATGTCCGTCGCCGTTTGGCATTCCGTTCGACTGCCTCTATTCGGTCAACGTGCCGAATCTGATGTTCGCCGGGCGCGACATATCCGCGACGCACATGAGCCTTTCGGCGACGCGCGTGATGGAAACGTGCGCCATGCTCGGGCAGGCTGTCGGCATCGCCGCTTCGATGCTTGTGAAGTACGGAATCGATCCTGCGCAACTGCGGCGCGATCGCATCGCCGAGCTTCAGACGAAGCTGGAGGACGACGATTGCATGTTGCCGTTCAGGTGGCGCAAGGTGTCGCCGCTCACGGCGGAGGCGAAGTGCGCGGACGACGTGGCGGTTCTCAAGAACGGCATCGACC
>CACYCL010000048.1 GCA_902772905.1 uncultured bacterium
CGCGGCAAAGCCTATTATCGAAAGTATCAGGGCAATCATATATTATATCGCCTCCACTTTCCGCACCAGTTCGGCGCGGATGCGCTCGGCCTCTTCCTTTTCGTTTTCGTTGTGTGCGACGGCATACGCCAGCAAGCCCTCAAGCTTCTGGATTTCGTCATGTACTGCGACCTCTGTTCCATGTTCATGTGAATCCTCAGATGGTCGCGACGAGCTCGGAGACGCTTTTGCGGATCGCGTGCAGAGGCGAGGGTTTTGCTGCGGAATCGGCGTAGCCGACGGGGAAGATAGCGACGAGGTCGTAACCGGCGAGTTCGGGGATGAGTTCCTGGAGTTTCGGCGCGTCGAAGTGTCCGACCCATGTCGTGGCAAGCCCCTGGTCCTCGATGGCGAGCATCATGTGTGTAGCGACGATTGTTGCATCGACATCCGCGAAGTTCGCCTTGTCCGCAGGACGCACCCACGCCTCCTCGCGTTTCGCCCCGACGATCAGGAACACGCCCGCGCCGAAGGTGAACGGCGTCACGTCATGTATCGCCTTGAGCGCATCGGGCGACTTTGCGACCCAAATCCTGAACGGCTGCTTGTTGACGGCAGTCGGCGCGAGTATACCCGCCTCTATAACCGCGTCGAGCTTCTCCTGCTCCACAGGCTTCGTCGCAAGCTTGCGGCACGAATAGCGTTTCCTCGCCAGTTCGTTGAATGTCATTGCTGTTCTCCTTTCAAATGCTCTATTGCATCTCGAACTTCTCGATCTTCATCTCGCCGCAGTCGTTGATGACAGCGACGTTCTTGATGAACGGCTCGGATGCCGAATGCGCGGCAAGTGCACCTTCGTCGCACCATGTCTCGCAGATGAGAAGAACACCGGGGCGGGTTGCGGAGGCAAACACGTCGTATGAGATGCATCCGTCCTGTTTGAGCGACGCTTCCGTCAGTTCGATGGCGGCGGCAAGCGCCTCCGGGCAACGACCTTCATTTGCCTGGAAAAAGCAGTTTAATCTGATCAGGGTTGGATTCCTTTCTTTTGTTGCTACATCAGTTCCTTGCCGCAGGAAAACGCAGGCGCTACGAGTTCGCTCATGAGACGATAGACGTGGGCGCAGGTGTCGAAGCAGATTGGCTTCATCTTCCCCGCATCGGGCTTGCCGTCCGTCATTGTGGACTCTTCAACGGCGCAGTTGACGATCTTGCCCACTACGTTGCAGTTTTCCTCGTTCATCGAGACGAGCCGGCACTCCAATACGAGCGGTAGTTCGTTGATGACGGGTGCATCGACAAACTCGCTCTTCGTGATTGTGAAGCCGCTCTTCGACACTTTGTCTGGTGTCTTGTTGCCGCTGACGATTCCAAGATAGTCGCACGCCTTGACGGTCGCCGCCGTGCCGAACGCGACGGTGAACGCTTTTCTCGTGGCAATGTTCGCCCAGGTCTTGTGCGAGGTATCAATGCAGATCGTAATCTCATCCTCCAGCGTGATTCCGCCCCACGCGGCGTTCATCATGTCCGGTGTGCCGTCCTCGTTGTATGTGCCGATCATTAAGACCGGCATCGGAAACATCCAGTTCTTTACTCCAAGGTTCTTCTTCATTTTTCTGTTCTCCAAGTATATTTGTTTCGCCATCATTTAGTGCTTGCCGGCAGTTCATCCAGCGCGAATACTTTGTAGAAAGATGTGCTGGCGGAGGGCGCGGGCAGAAAGAGGTCGATTTTCACTGGATTGCCGTTCAACGCAGAGACCACGCCGTTAGTAGCCATCACTTGATTGTCCGCCGTGACACTGTCATACGAAGCGATCGCTTTGATTCCCGCCACGGTAGAGGCCGATGCCACTTTGAGCGTACTGTTGAAATCGCCGGCCAGGGACTTGTAGTCGCCTTGTGAAATCGTAACATCAAGAGACAGCCTGAAACCGCCGTATCCATCAGACTGGAAGTCGTATATCGCGACAGATGAGATTGTCGTAGCAGGCTCGCCGTTGCCATCGCCCGACCCCGGACGAATGCGCAATACAAGATGGAGCGTAGACTCTTTCCAGATGTCATAATCGGCAAGCGTGCGTCCATCCTCCAGTTGCGTTCCGGCAAAAATCAACCGCTGCTGGTCGGGCGGGAGTCCCTCTTTCTCCTGAATCTTCTGCTTGATGTTCTCGATGGTGTCGTTGGATTCGACCTCCAGCGTGACGGTCTTGCCCGACAGCGTCCTGACGAAAATCTGAAAAGCCATTGCCTCCGTCCCCACAAGGACGGCTGCGACCATCATCAGACCTCTTGCAAAACGCATTATCTATCGTATCTCCTCCACCATCCACATCAACTTGGCGCGGGCAGATCTCTCGATCTCCCGTTCGATCCAGACCATGAGGAAATCGACGATGCCGCGCTGCCGCTCGGCTGGAATCTCAACCCCGCGCGGCACTTTCCACCACTTCGCGAGGCAGTCGCGGCAGCAGCAGGCGCAGGCGTGCTGCGCCTTGAACACGGGGTGTCCGCGCATCGGCGTCTGCTTTCCGTCGTTCGGCGGGTTGGCGGGCGCGAGGCGCGTTCGGATGAATTCCTCGCAATGCGAGCGGATCGTATCCATCCCCTTGTCAGCGACGTACTTCCTGTCCGCCTCCGAGAGATGGAAACGACTCCTGAACTTCGACTTCTTCAGCCGGGCGAACGCTGCATCGTAGTCCTTCATCTTGCCGTCAGCA
>CACYCL010000049.1 GCA_902772905.1 uncultured bacterium
TGTTCCCTGAACTGATGGGGTATTCACAGTAACCGTCGTATTGCAATATCGTGGCATAGACGTATTGCTCGTTGAAGCACTGTTTATAATTCCACATTCTGCACCATCTGCCGTCTTAGGTGTTATCACTTCACCCTGGCTAACGAGGTATGAAACCTTGTAGAGCGTACCGTTTCCGGTAATCGCGCCGCTGTTCGCCACTGCACCGACAACGACAAGCTTGCCATCCACCACCAGCTGCTTGCCGGAGGGGACCGTGAGCGTCGCGCCTTTGGCGACGGAGATTTCCTTTCCACTAGGAATCGTGATTTTTACATATTGAGCGTTGGAAAGCGCCGCAGACAGCTCGTCGTACGTCGTCGCCGTCGTTACCTGGTCGGCGGTGAGGAAGTTCGCGCTGATGGCGATATTGGCAAGGCATGTGGCGGTATAGGGATTGTCGCTTACCGTCGTGCCACCTACATTCCAACTCAGGAAGTTTGGATCGGACGACGCCAGCACGACCTGCGTCGCCTCGATCAAGCCAGTCTTGTTGGCAGGCGCGGCTCCATCGACGGTATATGTGCCAGCGTCGCTCGTTGCAAAAGTGATATCGAACGCTGCCAGCGTTTTCTTCTTGAATACGGCATACACCGTCGTCAAATTCGGATTGGATTCGGTCGAAGACGAGCATTTCACGCCCACGGTGTATGGATTTGCCGTAGAAGCGGATGTTCCGCCATTGCTTGTGGACCAGTGGCTGAATTCATAACCTTCATTGGCCGACGCAAAGGCATAGAAGTTCTTTGACTCGTTCTGTGTCGTCGAACTCTGATTGCTGCTTTGCGATGAATCCGCCTTGTAGCTGCTCGCCGACGGTGCAGAATTCGACGTCGCGGCATACACTTTGCCGCCGCCGGAAGACGAAACGGACGCTTTAAGCGCGGCGTAATATGTCGTGGGCGTGTCACCACCTCCCGCCCACGCGCTCATGATCGGCGCGAGCAGTGCCAGCAGAAACGCCATTACTGTTATCTTTTTCATATTTACTTTACCTTTCTTTCCTTTTCAATGGTTTTCTTTCTATGCAGCGCAATGGAAACCCTTAACGAGCCTTCTGACTACCCTGTACGGGTGGGCGTTCTCCCTACACGGGGGGAGCGACTTCCCTACACGGAGGGTTTGTTCTCCCCACACCGAGGGTTTGACTTTCCTACACCGAGCAAAGGACATGCCTCGGCGTACACGGCGCGACCGCCCTACCATGCGGCGCGTGAGGACACGCGCCCTCCCGTTGCGGTTTGACTCTTGCGCGAACAGTCCATATGTGCTATACTGTTCACCGTTGTCAAACAACAGAAAGCGATTACCTATGAACTCAGCTACAATTGCATTCCGCGTGAAGCCCGAAATCAAGCGCCGCGCCGACAAACTCTTCTCCCGGCTCGGCATGTCCACATCAACAGGCATGAATATTCTGCTCATGCAGACTATTGAACACCGGGGCTTTCCGTTCCCCATACAATTGCCCGAAGAAGATGAGCACATGCCCAACGCCGAGACTCGCGCCGTCCTCGACCGCGATATGGCAGGATTGGAGCCCTCGTATGGACCGTTCAACAGTGTCGAAGAAATGCTCAAATCCGCATTGGACATGGAGGATTGACCGTCATGCTCACCGCAGTCTTCAAAAAGCAGTTCTCGCGCGACCTCAAACTTGCTGTCAGGCGCGGTAAAAGCCTTGAGAAGATAACTACTGTCATTAATCTTCTCTGCTCTCAACAACCCCTTCCGCCCGCGCTGCGCGACCATGCGCTTTCCGGAGACTACGCCGGCTATCGCGATTGCCATGTCGAGCCAGACCTTATCCTGATTTACCGCATCGTGCAGAACGAGCTTCAGCTTATCTGCGTTCGTCTTGGTTCGCATAGCGACCTGTTTTGAGGAAGCTGTCATGCCCGCCCTCCTTCCATATTGCGGCGGCGCAAGTTTCCAAAGATGTCGGCGCAGGAGCGCGTAAGAGGTCCAACCGGCTTCTTCTGATAAGCCAAGTTCCATTTCTTCGGCCAGCCTATGCGCGCGTACATTATTATATACGCGGCGACAAGCACAAGATAGGCAGGATCGGTAAGGCGGTGAGGATGGACCATCATGCCAATCTCCCACAGCACCAGCACACCCGCGAACCACAGCGCACACTTCGCCCGCCACTTCCAAAGCACGAGCGGCAGCAGATTGAACGGAACAATGAGCCAGTTCCAACCCATTGCCGTCAGATTCGAGAAGCAGACCATATATGTAAGGAACAATCCAAGAAGCAGCTGGAATGCGAAAAACGCAACGTCAATCCATTTCCACCTCAAAAAGCAATTGACAACAGCAACAGCACATACAATCCACGCTACTATATAA
>CACYCL010000050.1 GCA_902772905.1 uncultured bacterium
GATCCTCTATAAGCTCCGCACTCTTACGGCAGGCGTTGTCGATGATTGGGATCTGCCTACAGAGGCCCAATGGGAGTTCGCCTGCCGTGCAAACCAGCCCATCGGCTACTGGGGCAACGGAGTCGAGTACCATTTCGAGGACGGTTATCCGTATACGACCGACCATGGCATGCCTGGCCGCTATCGCTATAACCAGGGCAGTGACTGGTGGAAGACCTGGAATGACTATACAAATACCGTGGCGAGAACGCTCGGGGTCACAAACGCCTGTCCGATCGCAGGCAGCTACGCGCCAAACGCCTACGGCTTCTACGATATGCACGGCGGCATCTGGGAATGGTGTCTTGACTGGTATGCCGAGGACATCACCGGTTTGAACGGCGTGGTGAACATAGATCCGGCGGACGGCTCAAAACTTGCCGATGGCATCACGGCAGGGCAGAAGCGTGTAATGCGTGGCGGCGATTACAAGTCCGTCGCCAGTGTATGCAGGACGGCGCGTCGTTACGATGCTGCACCAACCTATCCGGGCGACTCGCAGGAGGGTGGAGCCAGGCTCTGCTGCAGGGCGGGGCTGAAGTAGGATGAAGAATGTAGAATGAAGAATGAAGAATGCAGGTTGAATGGAGAATGCAGAATGAAAGATCTTTCCCTCTTCATGTTTGTGTTGGCTGGTGGTGCGGTTTTTGCATCGCCAAGCGTGTCTAATGTCGTGCTTTCGCAGAATGATGGTCGCGAATGTACGGTCACCTACGACCTTGCCGAAGCTCCGGCGGTAATCACCCTGTCCATGGAGACCAACAGCGGTAGCGCATGGGTGGCGATGGATGACAAGGTTGTCTCGCGCGCGATGGGTGACGTGAACCGCAAGATCGCCGCTTCGTCGGGAAGGATTACTTTCGTGGCCGAATGTGATTTGCCTGAGAACAGCGCAAGCGTACGTGCCGTGGTTACGGCGTGGCCCATGGACGACACGCCGGACTACATGGTATTCTCGCTGGCAGCCGGCGCCGCAAGCGCCGAGGACCGCGTACGGTACTATACCTCCACAAATGCGATTCCGGGCGGACTTCTGGGCAATGTGGAATATCGCACATGCTCGATGGTGTTCAGGAAAATACGCGCCAAGGGTGTGAAGTGGATGATGGGAGCTGACCATGTTGCAGAGCCTAGCGGCAAGGGATATGACCCGCGCGAGGATCCGCACGAGGTGACGCTTGACCGCAACTACTACATAGGCGTGTTCCCGCTTACGCAGGGGCAGCTAAGGGTGCTCTTGGGAACATGGGCGGGGGGATTTTCAATAGACAGGACGCTCAGGATACAGGATGCGCTGTTCTACAACACCTATCAGTCCAATCCATGCGCACGCGGTACGCCTTACCCCGACGCTCCTTCGTCGGCCTCCATCCTTGGCGTCATGCGTACACGTTCAGGAAACTTGATCGATTTCGATCTGCCCAGCGAGGCCGAATGGGAATTTGCCTGCCGGGCCGGATATGGTGACAACACCTGGCCAACCGGCGTCGATATGCAGATGACGTATGCGGTGCGTCTCACGGATCCGGAGTTGGATCGTCTGGGGCGATACAAGGGCACAAACGCCGACATGTGGTGGACCGGCTCGACCGATTCGTTGAATCGTTCCTTGTATCAGGGGGTGGAGAACGGCACTCCGGTGGCCGGTTCGTACATGCCTAACGCATGGGGACTCTATGACATGCTTGGCGGTGTCGCTGAATTGTGCAACGACTGGTACTCCCAGTCGATCACCGCGTTGAATGGTGCCGTGAATGTGAGTCCTTCCGACCCGACAAAGATGGCCGACGGCGTCACGGACGGGACGAGCCGTGTTCGCAAGGGAGGATCGTGGCACGAAAATGCATTCGTCTGCAGACCGGCATACCGTGAAGGCGTAGGCCCCTCCTACATGGGCGATTGGCATGACAGCGGCATGCGCGTGAAGTGCTACATGGGGCTGAGATAGAGCAATCAAACCTAGAAACGGACATCTTACGGAAAAACCCGATACGGAAAAATCCGAACGGCATATTGCATGTAAAACCGGAATTTGATACAATAATGAACGGTTTTGAAAGGAAGCATGTCAATGGGTAATCCGTTTAAATTCGGAAAGGAAGTTTCCGGCTATCAGTTTTATGACCGAAAGTCGGATGCGGAGAGTCTATACCGAAAACTTGTCGATGGTTCGACAAACGTGGTGCTTTTTGCGCCACGGCGTTATGGAAAAACATCTCTTGTGATGAAAGTTCTTGACCGATTGTCCCTTGAAGACGGAATCAACGGAATATGCTTTGACATGATGAGGATTCCTACATTGGAGAGATTTTGCGAAGAGTATGCCAATGCCGTATACGGACTCGTTGGGGGACGTCGC
>CACYCL010000051.1 GCA_902772905.1 uncultured bacterium
CACGGATTGGGGAAGTAGCTCAGTTGGTAGAGCATCACGTTCGCAACGTGGGGGTCGAGAGTTCGAATCTCTTCTTCTCCACCAATCTTCGGGTCGAAGCGACCATCAGCGATCATACGGCGGCGGCGACACGCGCGCATCGAAGTCCGCCTGCGTCCAGCGAGTGAAGCGCTCTTCATCCAGTGCCAGCAGATATTCGCGATATCCCTCCTGCCAAATCATCCACGCTATGAGCGCCCGCAGTATGAACGAGCCGCCGATTGGAATTATCCAGATGTGCGTTATGCCAAGAAGCGGGCCGAAGAGCAGCAGCGCCGCCGCTACGCGCCCAACGATCATGGCGGCATACGTCGCCTTAGTGCGCGTGAACACAAGCCTGAGCGCACTGCGGAATATCCTGCCGCCATCCATTGGAAAGCCCGGCAGCAGATTGAAGAGACCAAGGCCGATGTTGATGTGTCCTCCGCACCACAACACGTCGCCCAGCATGTTGCCATGCGGCAGAAACGCCGAAAGCACATAAAGGACAATTCCCAGAACAAAACTGACAAGCGGCCCTGCCGCCGCCGTAAGGAACTCCTGCCACGCCTTGCGCGGCATGCGCTCAAGCGACGCACAGCCGCCGATCACTGTCAGCGTGATGTCGCGCGTATTGCAGCCGAAGCAACGCGCTGTCAGAGAATGCCCCAGTTCGTGCAACACTATCGACGCAAGCAACACAATCGCCAGCCCAAAGGCGAACAAAACCGAACCGGTCTGCAGAAACATGAGAGCCAGGAATATCGTGGACCAGTCGAGGTACACGGGTATTCCAAACAGCTCGCCAAGCCGCAGTCTTTTGAATCCAAAGCCTATCATGTGTTTTCCCTTGCCGTGAATTATACCATAAACTCGCGACGGGGTGTTGCACTGCCAGCATCTATATTCTCAATACGGCAGATGGATGAGAGTCTTTTATTCGGCGCAATGCATGTTCCACGCCTTCAGCATGGTATCTGCAGCCAACCTAGAGCCCCTGTCGCTGAAATGAGTGCCGTCTTTCGTCAAGTAGCATGACATCGGGCTGTCGGGGTTTTTCTTGTGCTCAAAGGCGAAAGCCATGTCGAGAGGCACAAGCACCGCGTCAGACATGTCCGCCGCGCGTCGCGCCATTCTCGCATACGGAGGGCAGCTACAGCCGTACTCAAGCAACGCAGCACCTTCGCAGCAACCGGTAGGAGCCACTATCGAAAACTTCTTGATGCCATTCCGTCTCAGATAATAGACTATCCAAACGAGGTTGTCCCTGAATGTCTCAAGTCCAACCAAAGGCTCGTCGCGCCATCGCGCCTTGCCGACGACAGAATCATTTGCTCCAAAGTAGATCATAACTGCATCGGGCTTCTCCGCCACGATATCGCGTATGCGCGTGAGAGCCATCGGAGTCTTATCGCCGGGAACGCCGGCATTGACGACCTTTATGCCCTTCGGCTCAAGCGCAGCGCGAATATGCTTCATGTAGTAGTCGCCAGCCGTGAGAGAGTCACCAAAGCAAACAAGTTTTTCTCCAGACCGAAGCCACGGCTCCTCAAGCGGCTTCACCATAGCCGTTGCAACAGGCACCAATGCAAAAGCACACAAGGCAGCGGTCAAGCTCCGAATTCCCGTCGTACCGTTGCATGTCATTGACTTTGCCATGCTTTTATCCTCCTCATGCTTCTGTTTGATGCCCGTATTTCACAAAAGAGTTCATTTAACGATACAATGGAACTGCCGTCCGCTGGAACCTAGCGCAGCCCGCACCTTTATATCGCCGCCACATTCACGACGCAATACGACTGTTGCGCATCCGCCAAAGAGGCGATGCCCGGAAGCATCTGCAAAAGAAACGTATTCACAGGCATCGCCGTTGCCGACGCCAAGTATCCTGCCAGGTCCCTCCAATGAAAAAGCCACCTTGTCCGTCGCATCAGGCACACGCACTCCGGCTGAGTCATACGCCTCGGCACGAACCCAAATCAGCTCGTCAGCATCAATTCTCGTCAACGGCTCAACGGAAAGGCGCAGCTCGGCGACCTCGCCAGCCGTACGCAGTATCTTTTCGCCGATTCCCTGACCGTCCTTGTAGGCGACGGCTTTCAGCTCGCCCGGCTCGTACGGAACATCCAGCCACATAAGACGATACCGGCAAAACGCCTTGAAGTGGTTGTTGGTCATTGCCGCCGGCAATACAACGCGCTCCCCTTTCTGCCGTCGCCCAAGCGAGCGCCCGTTCAAGAAAAGCTCCGCCTCGTCGCCGTCGGTATACACGACAACCGGCGTAGCGCTGCCTTCCCGCCCAGGGAACGTCCAGGAATCGGGCGAAATATGCAGCGTATGCACGTCCTGCCGCCAATGACTGCGGTATAGCCAGTAGCGGTCTTTCGGTGCGCCCGTCAAGTCGACGATTCCAAAATATGACGAACGCGCCTCCTTGTCATATGGGTATGGCTCACCAAGGTAGTCGATACCCGTCCAGACAAACTCGCCGCAGCAATACGCATCCTGCTCCATCCAGTCGAACACTTCATCGACGGTATCAAGCGTACTTTGGAAGTCGCGGGAATCGATCTGCGCAGCGACATTCGTTCCATGCGGAAAGTCCTTCATGCCGCCAAGCGGGTTCTCGCGGTAAAAGCCGTATGAACTAACAGCCGAAGCGGACTCCGAGAAGACAATCGGCTTGCGCGGATACTCCCGCTTGACAGGAACGTAGGAGCGGAAGTAGTTCCACCCAGTCAGGTCGAGCGGCTCAAAGACATCAAGGTCGAGAATGCGCTGTTCGTTCATGAATGGCCTGTTTCCGTTGCCAACGGGGCGCGTGGAATCGACAAGCCGCACCTGGTCGCGGAAGAACGCGTTTCGCGCCTTGGTCTGCCCCGACGGTCCACGGTCTGCGAGTGGATCGCCCGGCCTGCGGATCGGATGGTCTGGATCCCATTCCCAGATTTCATTTCCGATGGACCAGACGATCACCGATGGATGATTGCGGTCGCGCCTCACGAACGACTTGAGGTTTCGCGCCACGTATTCCTCCAGCGGCTGATCGTCGCGGCGCCCGCCATAGGCGTCCCACTTGTCGAAACATTCATCCCACACGAGAATCCCCATCTCGTCGCAGAGGTCTAGCAGTTCCGGCGCTGGCGGATTGTGGCTGGTGCGCAGGGCGTTTGCTCCCATCTCCTTCATGATGCGCAGCTGCCGCCTCGCCGCCGAACAGTCGAACGCCATGCCAAGAAGTCCCAGATCGGAGTGGAGGTTCACGCCCTTGAGCTGCACACGCCGCCCGTTCAGGTGAAACCCATTCGCCACCCGGTCGTTCGGATCGTCCGCGACGGGGAAGGCGATTTCGCGGATGCCGAAGCGCACCGTTTCGCGTGATACGTGCGTCCCTGCGCAATCCAAGAGCGACACGTCGGCCTCGTAAAGCGCAGGGTTCTCCACATCCCACATATCTGGCTTCTCAACTTCAATGAACATCACGCCGCGCTCCGCCGCCTCGTCCCTCTCGGCTACGGTACGCCCTTCGCGCGATATGCGCACGGCGACGCGCATGTCTTTCGCCGCGCCTTCCGTCTCCCATGCCACTTTCACAGCGGCGCGTTCACGCGAGACCTTCGGAGTCGTCACGAAGATGCCGTCATGCGAGAAGTGCATCTTGTCGCGCACCCGCAGCGTCACGCGCCGGTAGAGGCCCGCGCCAGGATACCACCGTGCCGCCATGTGAAGAGTGGAAAGACGCACCGCTAACGTGTTGCTGCCAGCACGTGCAAACGGCGTGGCGTCGACACGGAAACTAGCGTATCCATAGTCCCAGCCGCCTGCCTTTCTCCCGTTCACATATACTTCTGGCGCTGACATCGCCCCGTCGAAATCTAGGAACACGCATCGTTCGGCATCGGAAGCCGAAAGATCAAACGTTAGCCTGTACCAACCAACGCCCTTCCACGGCAGACGCCCAGTCGTGCCCGTGGGCTCATCCTTAAGAAAGGGTCCGGCAATCGCCCAGTCATGCGGTACGCGAACAGTATCCCACGCCGAATCGTCAAGCGACTCGGCAGACCAGTCCGCCTTGTGGGTGGCGTCCTTCGCAAACCGCCATCCTTCGGTAAGCGCAACATCGCATTCACCACGCACGACATACATGGCGAGGATTGCCAATGCTGCGCAGATATATCTGCTACCTTTCATTTTCCAATCTTCTGATGCGGCCATTGCATGCTGTTGCGCTCGCTGCGGGCCGAATCGGAGAAATTGCAGACAAAATCGCCCTCGACCGAAGCGCGGTAATCGTTCATGGCCTTGAATGCCGCGTCGAACGCCGCCTTCTTCGTCTCGCCGCCGTATTTCTGCCACGCCTTCTGCGCTATGCGCACGGCGCGCGTCAGCTCCGCGTTGCGAAGCCCCTTTCGTAGAAAGTCGATGCGGGCAATCACTGCAACATCGCCATCTGCCGCCTCCTCGGCTCTGCCCAGCGCGGCGTAGCCATCGGCAAAGAAACTGTCGTCGAAATACTCGCCAAGGATCGCCGCGCAGTTGCCGAAGCTTCCGCCGCCCTGTGCGCCGGTATGGTTCGCCCATGACATCTTGCGTATGTCGGCGAACGTCCAGTGTTCGGAATGGGCGCGAATGCCATCGAAGAACGCCGCGACCTCCTTGTGCGCCTTGCCGAACGCCGACAGCAGTTCGGAACGCGCGCGGTCGTAGCCGTGCAGCGGATCGCGCATTGCACGAATGAGCGCGTAGTCCATCAGCGTATGCGCCGCCCACGAGCCACGCAGCGAATCGAACATGCAGCTTCTCATGCCGTTCGTGTAGGCGAAGGCGAAGTCGGATAGGATGCGAGGTCCTTGGTCGAGGTGATATCCGCCACATGCAAGCATATAGTTCGGACGATACCGGAAATCCTTCACGCCCGCCTTCTTCCAGCCCATCCAATGCTTGCGAAAGAACTTCGATTCCGTCTTGTCGTACGGCAGGTAGCTACGCGGCACGTATTCGATTATCACTCGTGGATCGACCTTCGTCATCTGCGGCGCTTCCACATAGTTCTCATAGGCGTACCCCACCACTCGTGCACGTGGATCGTACTTGGCGACCTCGACCTGGATATGGTTGTAGAAGTTCGCGTAGCGGTCGGAAAGCGGCGCGACGGGCTTCAAGTTGGAGTCTTGTTCAGGGATGTCCCAGCGGTTGTCGCCGACAAACCAGCTGAGAGCCCATTCGCCGTGGTTCGGACCATTCTCCTTCCAAAGACTGTCGAGAAACTCACGTGTAAGCCCGCCCTTCCAGTACGGATGCAGCCCAAAGCGCGGATCTGGCGGATCCCATGCGCGGCATTTCGCACATGTGCAGAGTCCAGCGCTGTCATTTTCACAGCAGTTCACCCAAGGCTCAAAGCCGCCCCTTTTGCCGACCTTATGCCACCAGTCATTCCAGTCGGCGGCTTTCTGCTTCCAAACGCCAGGCTCGGAGCAGCACATAGTCACTAGCGTCGGATTGTGAAGCGGTCGCCGTGTGCCGTCCGGAAGGAGATTGAAGTATTCCGGGTGTTCCTTCCCGAAACGTTTCCACCAGTCGCCGAACGCATGTCCCGTGATAGTGTTCAACCGTCGTCCGTGGCGGTGCCGGACGAGGAACTTTGCCTGCGCCGCAAAGAACCGGTCGTATGCCTGACGGGAGGAAAAACCAATCTGCTCCCCGCCAGTCGTTCCGTAGAAGAAGCGCTCGTCCAGCGGTTCGATTCCACCGCGATCAAGGACGTCTATATTCAATGACGCCCGCTTCGGAATAATCTCGCCCGTCACGCCAGGCCAAATCCACTTGACATTCAACTCTGTTTCGAGAAAATCATAAACGGCGTACAATGTACCGAGACTCCTGAACGTACGGGTGTTCGGGATGTCTGGAAGGCTGATGCCGCTATCCCTTCCGACGAGATAGAGGCCATTGCCTTTGCGCTTCAGGCAGCGTTCGTCTGGCTTCAGCTCACGTCCTGGAATTCCCGCCGTCTTTGCGGCCTTGGTCTCGCCAAGGAAGAAGTGGAACGGCATCCCAGCGTCCGCACAGGCATCTTCGGCGACGATCCTGAAGTCCGCGCCGAACGCCTTGTCG
>CACYCL010000052.1 GCA_902772905.1 uncultured bacterium
GCCTACTGTATTTGACATGGAGGGTTTATGCTTTTCTGATCCTTCCATTTGGACGGGAGGTCGACACAATGTGTCGTAGAATCAATGATCCCTATTTTGGGAAATGAAATAATGTATTTTTCGGATTCATCCATTACGACCGAACTAAGAAAAGCCTAAAATACGGGCATGATTCCCCGTGAAACGTCATCACATATCAAAATAAACGCTTCAAGGCAAAAAACGGCGGAACCAGCAGATAGATGCCAGTTCCGTCATCTTTAGGGCGTCAAAATGCGCCAGAATCTAAGTCGCCTTACTTCTTGAGCGAATCGAGAGCCTTGCTGGCGTCCTTGGCAGCCTTGTCGGCCGTCTTCGCCGCATCATTCGAAGCCTTGTCGGCGGCCTTCGAAATGTCCTTGCCAGCCTGCTCCATCTTCTCAGCAAGCGTAGGCTCCTTCTTCTCGCATCCCGTAAAGAGCGCGGAAGAAGCGAGAGCAACCGCGACGGCAACAATGTACATGCACTTCATTTTTATTTTTTCCTTTCAACCGCAAGCCGAGGCGGACACCCCGTCCACCACGTGCAAGCATGCGTATTATACCATTTATTGTGCCTGCCTTGCCACCGCAAAGCGACGTTCACGCGGAATTTTCATCGTCTTCCACGAACAAACCTCCCGTCCGCCACGCAAAAGTGTCGCATGTCCACCATCCACAGCTATTTCGTCACCGCCAATCACATTCGCGGCGAGGAGGCATTTTTCAAGCCCGTCACCACGCCCGAAATTCCACGCTTCGTCTGGCAGGGCAAGCCGAGAGGTCCCGTCGTATATTGATTCGTCCGCAAGAGCAGAAATAGCGCCAAGAGCTTTTTCTTCAGTCATGCCCTTCAAGGCGTCACGCGATACCGGCGAGCGCTCCAAGGCGGCTTTCATAAACGGGGCGAACTCCGTTTTGCCAAGTTCATGCCCTGCATACGGCGCAAGCGCAGCGGCACGATTTGAACCACGCAAAGCCTCAAGCCTATCGGCTATCTCCGCATATCCCATGTCTGGCGTCAAAGAGAGCGGAGTGTCGCCGTTGACGAACCTCACCCTTCCTGCGTCCGGCAGTCTCGGCACGACAAGCCGTTGATCTGCGGCATCCTTCGGAGGCACGAGGAAGCTGCACAGCTTCTTAGAAAATGCGTCGTACACAAGAGGGTCTATCGTCGCCTCTGGATACAGCAGATGCATATAACCAGTGGCATGCGAGACTACAGTGACTCGCTCGTGTTCCAGAGCACGACGAGCCTGCTGTGATATGACCGTTCCGTTAGCCCACATCGCCTTGGTAACGAGGCGACGGTTGTTGGTGAGAATCCCAGTGTCAACGTCTACGAAGTTCTGCGAGTGGAGCGGCGTTGCCATCAAGTATATAGACTCCAGCGGCAATCCACACACGACAAACGCCGCGGCTGCATACAACCCGGCGAGCGAAACGCACTCTCCCGCGCCAACCTCGTGCCCTTCCTTGTGGCGGAAGGCGTCCATCGCCTCTACCGTCTCGGTCTTCCAATACGGTATCGTATCGCCAGAATACTTGTCAAGGCCGAAATGCCGGCGAATGTCGATGTCGTAGTAGTACACATCACCCTGATACCCGAAAAGCGCGTTCGACTTCGCTATCTCGTCCGGAGAGAGGAAAGGCGCAAACCTTCCCAGTTCTACTTCCTGACGGGTTAAGCCCCACGTCTCCAGGTCGAGATTGAAGGTATAATTGTCCATTATGTGCTGTCGCAGACGCTGCAGACGCTTCTTGGGTCGCATCTCGCGCACTCCGGCAAACCATTCAAGATCACGCCACGCCCAGATGCGCGGAGACAGGATGTTCGCCAGCACAAGCGAAAACATCAGCTCAGGAAAAACAAATATCTCCATGTCGGACAGCGTGGCCGCTGACGACTTCTCCTCAAGCGATATAGACTTCATTCCGTCCAGACCCGCCATCATTCCCACTCAATCGTCGCCGGCGGCTTAGACGAAATGTCATACACCACGCGGTTTATGCCGCGCACTTCGTTGATGATACGATTGGACATGCGGGCAAGCGTGTCGTATGGTATGCGCGTCCAATCGGCCGTCATCGCGTCTATGGAATTCACGCTGCGTATTGCGCATGTATATTCATAGGTACGCTGATCGCCCATCACGCCCACGCTCTTCACCGGCAGCAGCACTGCGAACGTCTGCCAGATCGTCTTGTAGTCAGGAAGCTTCCTGATTTCTTCCTGCACGCGGAGGTCGGCCTGCTGCAGAAGCTCAACCTTTTCCTTCGTGACCTCGCCGAGAACGCGTACGCCGAGCCCAGGGCCAGGAAACGGTTGACGGTCGAGAAGCTCGCCGGCCATGCCCAACACTCTCCCGACGGCTCGCACTTCGTCCTTAAACAGCTCCTTGAGCGGCTCTACCAGCTCGAACTTAAGGTCGTCAGGCAGTCCACCGACGTTGTGGTGGCTCTTTATTGTCTGCGACGGGCCCTTTCTCGGAGATCGGCTTTCGATTACGTCGGGATATATCGTGCCCTGCGCAAGGTACCGGCAGTCACGGAAGCGCCGCGCCTCCTCTGCAAACACATCCACGAAAAGACGGCCAATTATCTTGCGCTTCGCCTCCGGCTCCTCAACGCCCCTCAAAGCCTCATAGAAGCGTCCGGCCGCCCTGACGACGGTGAGGTCGAGACCGAGGTTCTTCTTGAACATCTCCTCGACCTGCTCGGCCTCACGGTACCGAAGCAGCCCATTGTCAACAAAGATGCAGTGAAGACGCTTGCCGATGGCCTTGTTAAGCAGCACCGCCACGACTGACGAATCTACGCCTCCGGAAAGCCCGAGCACAACCTCATCATCGCCAATGACCGTGCGCATTCTCTCGACCGTATCATCCACCCAAGTCGTCAACTTCCAGTCGCGGACGCATCCACAGATATTGAACACGAAGTTCGAGAGAATATCGATGCCATACTGCGTGTGGACGACTTCTGGATGGAACTGGAGCGCATAGAATCGCTTTTCGTTGTCGAACATTGCCGCAAACGGACACGTCGCCGAGACCGCGCCCCGCGTGAAGTTGGCCGGTATCGCCTCAACGCGGTCGCCATGGCTCATCCAGACGGTGAACGTGGACGGAAGACCGACGAAGAGCGGATTCCCCGGCATGATCTCTATTGGCATCTTGCCGTATTCGCGCTCTATACCTGGAACGACCCTACCGCCGAGCCTGTGGCTCATGAGCTGCATCCCGTAGCAAATGCCAAGCACCGGCACGCCCATGTCGAATATCTCTGGATCTACCGTCGGAGCACCATCCTCGAATACGCTGCTTGGCCCGCCAGAGAGTATCACGCCAGCCGGCGGATTCTCGCGAAGCTGTGCAGCGGTCGTTTCGCAGCTGACGATTTCCGAATATACCTCCATCTCGCGAATACGCCGCGCTATAAGCTGCGTGTATTGCGACCCGTAGTCAAGGATTGCTATCCACTGCTTCATCTGAAATGCCTTTCAAGGAGCAATTATACCAAAACGCGCTTTGACGCTTCAAGCACGAACATGCATCAAGCACGAGTCATGACGGAGAAGTAGTCGCACACTCGGCGAACATCGTCCGGAACGCTCTCCGTGGAAAGCCAGCAGGCATCTGAATCTTCGTCGGCAGGGTCGAAACCGTGCATTCCGTTTAGCGGCTTCACGCCCATGTCGCTCGGAATGAACTGCACTCCCGCATTCGAAAGGAAGATCGCGTCACCGAACTTATGGTCCTCTCGCCATATTCCGTGATAGCGCATCTCGCCCTCGGTTAGCCAGCGTCCGGGAAAGTTCGCGAACGCAGCGCGCACCTTCTTCTCGGCATCGCCCTTCAGCCACCAGAACCTTGCCATGGTAGAGTCTATTGCACTCGCATAGTCAACGCCCCAGACAAGGCCTGCCCCAGCAAGCGCCGCAGGCGCATCTGATGTTCCCCTGAGAGGCGTCATGCCGTGGTCGGAGAACACCGTCAGTTCAAACGGGCGCCCGCCCTCGACAAGCGCACGGTGCAGCCCGCGTATGGTTTCCGCATACTTCTCTATCCTTGGTCCCAACACGTCGTCGCGCCCGACATTGTCATGCTGCAGAGCGTCGAAAGCCGCCGAATACACAAATGCGCGATCGACTGCTCCTGCGCGGAACGACTCAGCAGCCTCGCGAAAGTTCTCCGCCTCAGGCAGTCGCCAATTTGATATTATGTACTTTACGCCCTGTTCGCTCCATACATCAGCCAGATTCTTGACTGGCGCGAGTCCTCCCCTTACAAAAAGATCCGTCTTTTCGCAGTAGTCAAGCATCGGCAACCGCTCTATTGGAACGCCGTACAGCTGGAAGTAGCCTGTGAAGCCATAAAGCCGCTTGACGCATTTCGAAAGCTGGTTGCGAACTCGGCCACGCCGCCAGAAGCCTCGCGGTCGGAGAAACGGCGCAAGGAAGCGCATCTTCTTGAACGGACTCTTATTAGGCGCATAGTCGTAAAACGCAAGATGGCCATGCACGGCCGGACGCTCTCCAGTCAGTATGGTCGGAATCGCCGTACAACTGTAGCCGAACTGCATCTCAATCTTTCTGCGGTTCGGCAACAGGTCGCCAAGGAACCCGAACCTCTCAACCTGCTTCCACCCCAATGCATCGATGAAAACGAATACCCTTACTTTTCCACTCATTTTGCATCACTCCACGTCAAGTGCCCGAGCCAGCGCCGCAACGTCGCCAGGCGGCACTAGAGACGCCTTTCCGCCACATGCCTCGGGCAGCCCGCCTATCGCAAATGCCACAACAGGGCGTCCAAGCGCAACTGCCTCCGCCGCGACAAGTCCATACGGCTCTTGCCAGAAACTCGGCACGACAACACATTTCGCCGCTCGCATCCATTCCTGTGGATTTGGCTGAAAGCCGTTGAAACGCACACGCCCAACCAGCCCAAACCGTTCCGCAATCGCCCTCAGCTCCCCTTCCATGTTGCCTGTTCCGACGATGTCCAGAGTGCGCTGTGACTTCATGCGCGCCATGGCCTCCAACAGAAGATGAACGCCTTTCCCCCGGATAAGCTGGCCAACATATAGAAGGTCGACGCCCGTTTTGCCACATCCGGCAGCCACTGCACTCTCAGAGATGGAAATACTCGGAGGCCTCACTTCAATTCTCTCTGACGGCAACCCGTTCGCAACGAGCCTGCGCTTCATAAACTCTGATATGACAACAAGCCGTTTGAACCGCGCCATTGCACGCTTACGCCTGGCCTGAGAGAAGACGCGTCCGAGCGCCACCTTCCAAGAACGGCACACCGGAGCGCATAGTATGCACGGCCACAAACCGCCAGAGCATGTGCAGTTGCGCTTGAATGGCGTGTAGGCGTAGCTTCGCGGACATATCGGCTCGTGGTCATGTATGTAGTATGTCGTCTTCTCGGGCGGGAACTTCTCAAGCATCGCCACATCGGTGCATTTGTGCACGATGACTTCGTCAAAGGCGTCAAAAGCATCCACGGCATCGCTCACCTCTACCTCGTTTTTCTCGGAGCGCAACCTCGCCACATGCCGCTCAGCGAAAACCTCAATCCCGCCTCTGACCGCCGCCTTTTCGAGATATACTAGAATTTTCATCAGCAACCCTTCATCCCTCTCGACTGCGTAAGGAATCGTTTCTGCATAGTATACCAAATATTCCAAATGACTGCGTACCGCGTCATTCGTGAAAGCCGCCGTCGGCGGGCGGCGGTCCTGGCGGAGCGGACGCAAGCTCGGCAACCGCCTCGATTATGCGGTCAATCGCCTTGCCGTCCGAGACTAGCGGCGGCATCGCGTATATGAAGTTGCAAAATGGCCGAAGCCACACGCCGTGCCTGCGTATGACACCTGCTATGTCGTCCGCCGCTGGCAGCCGGTCAGTCTCAACAACGCCAACAGCGCCAAGCACGCGGACATCACGCACGTTAGGAAGCTCCCTGAGCGGAGACAGCCCCTCAGCGAACCTCGCCCCAATCGCCCTCGCCTTGGCTGCATAGTCGTCTGCCGCGAAAAGGTCCAGCGACGCACATGCCGCCGCACAGGCAAGAGGATTCGCCATGTACGTCGGCCCGTGCATGAAGGCCGATGGCGAGCCTGCCGATATGACATCCGCCACTTCTCCGCTTGCAAGAGTCGCCGCCAAGGTCATGTGCCCTCCGGTAAGAGCCTTGCCGACCGTCATTATGTCAGGCACGATTCCAGAGCGCTCGTGCGCCCATCTCGGCCCTGTGCGATGAAGCCCTGAGGCGATTTCGTCGAATATGAGAAGTATGCCGCGCTCGTCGCAGATGCGGCGCATCTCGCGCAGATATTCCGGATGGTAGAAGTTCATCGCGTTGGCCGCCTGAAATACGGGCTCGCAGATGATTGCCGCAATCTCGTCGCCATGCTCATCGACCACACGGCGCAACGACTCCGCATCCGCCGCATCCCACTCCCCGTCTGTTGGGATGGACGGCTTCTCCGCAAAGAAGTGCTTCGTCATTATCCCCTTGAAGAGAACGTGCATTCCGTCGGGATCCGAGAGTGCCATGCAAAGAGAGGTGTCGCCGTGGTAGCCGCCCTTCAGCGCAACAAGCCTGTTACGCTCCGAATGCCCCAACGCGTTCTGATACTGCACGGCCATCTTCGCTGCGACCTCAACAGATATCGACCCGGAGTCTGCAAAGAACACGCGGTCGAGTCCGGGCGGCGCAATTTTCGCAAGCCGCCTGGACAGCTCAACAGCCGGGTCATGCGTGAAACCACCAAACATCACGTGGCACAGTCGCTCCGACTGCCTGCGCACCGCCTCGACTATGGCAGGATGGTTGTGTCCGTGCGCAACGCACCACCAGCTGGAAACCGCATCCACAAGCCGCGAGCCATCTGCAAGCTCTATCTCAACTCCAGAGGCGGACTTCGCGAAGTTCACCGGCGGAGGATTGCCCAGCGACGCATACGGATGCCAGATGTGCGTGCGGTCGTATTCAAGCGGCGTCATGCGAACATCTCCGAAAAGTCCACGTCAGGATACGGCCCCTCGGCATTGAAACGCGGCACTTCAATGACTATCGGCGGAAAACCCATCATCGCAAGACGGCGACTCACCGTTTTCCGTGTATCTGCGTCAATCGTAGAATCGACGCCGTCGCACCAGTTGTGCACCACTCCGGCGACACTCATGCCTCGCGACTTTGCCGCCTCAAGCGAAAGCAGGGTGTGGTTTATTGAGCCAAGCCGTCCACACGTCACAAGCACCAAAGGCCAACCCTCTGACGCCGCAAGATCCACTGAAAGCATTTTCTCCGTAAGCGGCACAGCCAAGCCGCCAGCCGATTCAACAAGCACAATCTCATGATGTTCCGCACATCGCCTGACGGCGCGCACGATGGCCGTCGTGTCCACAATGCGACCTTCCAGCGATGCGGCCAACTGAGGCGACGACGGGAACTTGAATATCTGCGGCGCGGTCAAGCCATCGGCGTCCTCAGGGAAACGGACGCCTCCGCACATGGCGCGATGCATTTCCAAGTCTTCTGAAAATCCCACGTTTCCAGTCTGAACCATTTTGACCGTGATGGCATCACGCCCCGCAGCAGCAAGCGAACGAGCCATAATCCCGGCCACCATCGTCTTGCCTATGCCCGTGTCAATACCAGACACAAAATATACGCGTCCTGCGCCCATTGCCAACCTATCTGCTTCTTGCATTTGCGTATATTATACCATAATGAGAGATAGGGTACTTTGTCAGAGTAAACGCAAGGAAAGTTGTACAATCAAGTGAGTCAAATCGGAAAGGCAAGGTTTCGAGGTGGAGAGCAGAGGCAAAAAGGAAGAAAGACAGGGAACGGAAGAGGCTGGAGAAGCGAAGAAGGAAGGAACGCCCCCTAGGGGGCGTCGCGCGCGGAAAGGACTCCAAAGGCGTCACGATCTGTGGTATGATTCAGGTGACCAAACCCAAGCATCAGAACCAAAGAAAGGACGCCGTGCGTTATTATACCACACAACACGTGCCAGGGACGCATCTAAATTTCAGCCAGCGCCAGACGCTGGCCTCGGACTGGAACGCGATCGTCAGGGCGGGATGCCGGATCACGCTCCGCCA
>CACYCL010000053.1 GCA_902772905.1 uncultured bacterium
CCGACCATAGCCTATGCGAAGCCTGAGTCTAGACTATGCCGTCGCGTTGCATAGCCTATATCTGAAATCGCATAGCCTAGAGTCCGAAATCGCATAGCCTAGAGTCCGAGATCACATAGGCTATGGTCGGCCTTAGCATAGCCTATGCTCCGGCTTGCGGTCTAGAGGGGTTTTGGGAACGAAACGGAGGGGTTCGTTGGAGCGGTTGAATGGCAGTTCTCCCTTGACGGCGATGGCGTTTTGGAGCGGCGAGAAGGGGGTGTTTTGGCTTCAAGAGGGGGCTTTTCGAGTCAATGGATTGAAGCGCGGAAGCGCAGCCATTGACGGCACAAAAGATGGGAATGTTCCAGTGTGGAGTGGTGTGATTGTCGGATAAATATGCTATAATTCACAAGTGAAACGTCTGTGCGAGAATCCGCACCCTTGCACATGCTATTAAAGCGAACGCGGAAAAAGGAGGAATCATGGTCAAGCTGGAGGGAACGTACGTCATAGACAAGCTCGAAAATATAGGCAAGTATGCCGGAATCGGAGCGAACTTTGCCGTGGCCTGTGACTTTGTCGCGAAGGGGGATTTCGCGTCGCTCAAGGTAGGCCGCAACGAAATTGACGGTGACAGGGTCTTTGTGAACTGCGTTGATGCGCAGTACGTCTCTCAGGCCGACCGCCCGAATGAACTGCACCGAAGCTACTTCGACATCCACATTCCGCTTGAGGCCGACGAGCGAATTGGCATGGCCGCGCTTGATCCTACCGCGAAGTTCGATTTTGACGAGTCATCGGACTGCGGTCTGCCGAAGCAGCCTGTGGACTGGTTTACCGTCAAGCGAGGAGAGTTCGCTATATGCTGGCCGGTGACATGTCCTCATGCTCCGGCCGTCACGACGGATGTGCCAAAGCGCGCCCGCAAGCTGATCGTGAAGGTGCTGGCGTAAGGCGATGCGCACAAAGTTTCTGCCGTTCGAGGTGCTGCACGAAGACCGGGATGTCGTAGTCATCGACA
The DNA here is from genome assembly GCA_902772905.1 of uncultured bacterium. Classification (GTDB taxonomy): domain Bacteria; phylum Verrucomicrobiota; class Kiritimatiellia; order RFP12; family UBA1067; genus UBA1067. The sequence goes on from CACYCL010000053.1 coordinate 1,004, forward strand.
AGCCTGCCGGTTTGCTTGCGACACACACGCATCTTGCGGGGCGTGCCGCGCGCGAGTCTCAGCCAACGGCGGAGAATTTTCTAAACTCATACGTAAGGAAAGGCCAGGCGAAGAGCAGCAGGCGCGTTTGGCTTGTGCATCGGCTGGATCGCGAGACAAGTGGCGTAATGATGTTCGCGAAGGACGAACGCATTGCATCCGCATTTCGTGAGCGCTGGGGTGAACTTACCGAGAAGACGTACTTGGCGCGTGTCGAGGGCGAGATTGCCGATGAAAGCGGCGTGTTCGAGTCGTACCTTCAAGAAGACGCGGACGGCTATCGGATGAGGTCGGTGCCAATGCCAGCAGACTCGAACCAGCGCGGAGGCGCCGCAACGACGCCTAAGTTCGCTCGGACGGAGTGGAAGCGCGTCTCTTGCGGCAACGGTGCAACCATTGTCGAGGTAAAGCTGAAGACAGGGCGCAAAAACCAGATAAGGGTGCATTTCTCGGAGGCAGGGCATCCGGTCGTAGGCGATGTCAAGTACGGCGGCCGCAAGGCGAAGCGCATGTTTCTGCACTCGCTGCGCCTCAAGTACACGCATCCGTTCACTGGCAAGGTGTTTGAGTTCGAATCTCGGGGGACGATGAAATGAGGATCTACGATTCGCATTGCCATTTCGAGACCACGGATGCAGGGGAAATCGCTGCCGTCCTTGCACGTGCAAAGGCAGCTGGAGTTGAGAAGATTCTGGCTATAGGCGGCGGAAGTGCGCAGCTTAATGCGGCGGTTGTCGCCGCGCTGAGCGTGAATGCGGAGAGGGGGCCGGAGAATGGGGGATTGCCTGTCGTTGGTGGTGCGGTCGGTTTTGACAGAGACCAGGTCGGCATGGCGGAAAGGGAGATAACCGAAACCCTAAATGCGCAGCTGTCGGCCTTCAGTATCAAGGCCATTGGCGAGATAGGTTTGGACTACCACTACTCTCCCGAAACGCGCGCAGAGCAGATGACGCTTTTTGCGGCGCAACTTGAATACGCGCACAGACGTGATATGCCTGTCGTAATACACACACGCGAAGCTGCGGCTGACACGATCGCCTTGCTGAAGGACATTCCGTCGCGTGGAGTGGTCCACTGCTTCACGGGATCGCCGGACGAGGTCAGGGCATATCTCGATCTTGGATTTTTCATTTCAATCTCTGGCATAGTTACGTTCCGTGCGGCGGACAATGTGCGAGAGTCGGCGCTTGCAGTTCCAGACGACCGCATACTAATCGAGACCGACTCGCCTTTTCTCGCGCCTGTTCCGATGCGCGGGAACGCGAACGAGCCTGCTTTCATTTCGCACACTTGCGAATTTCTCGCCAAGCTTCGCGGCATGTCGCCGGATGACTTCGCCGAGCTTACTTTCACGAATGCCGAGAGGATATTCGGATGAGCATGGACGATTTTGACACTCATTTCATGCGCATGGCAATCCGGGAGGCGGCGAAGGCCGGCGAGGACGGCGAAGTTCCGCTTGGCTGCGTGATTGTCGAACCTGCAGTCGTCGAACCTGCGCATGACGGTCGTCCGCCAGTGTTCGACCCGAACCCGTCGCTTGCGCGCATACTCGGAAGGGGGCACAACCAGACGGAGATGCTGACGGATGCGACGGCACATGCGGAGATGCTGGCCTTGTCCGCGGCGTTCCAGGCAAAGGAGAGTTGGAGGCTTTCCGGCGCGAGGATATACGTGACGAAAGAGCCGTGTCCGATGTGCGCGGGCGCAATAGTGCTTGCCCGTCTTGATGCTGTAGTCTGGGGCGTGTCTGATCCGAAGCGCGGGGGCGGCACGGTATTTCGCATATTTGACCATCCCGGCATCAATCATCATCCCGCGATTGTCGATGGCGTTTGCGAGGCAGAGTCGAAGTCGCTCCTTCAGGAGTTCTTCCGCCTTCGCAGGTAGAGACAATTTCCTCACTATCAATTCTTCGCAATTTATGATATCCTATCGGGCATGAAAGCAAAACTTACCATTTCTCGTTGCTTCGCGACGGCCTGTGCGGTCTTTATGCTGCCGTTGATTGGCCTCTGCGCCGATGTTGCCATTAGGCCGATGCCGCAGCCTGTGCCGCCCCCAGTCGTTCATGCGGCAGTGCGGTCCGAGGAAAAGCCGGTGAGCATCCATTCATATGCTGTCGATGCGCAGGTTAATGGTTTGTTCGCCACGGTCAGCACGACCATCGTGTTCGCCAATCCAAACGGGAGGGTTCTTGAAGGCGAGCTGGACTTCCCTTTGCCGGAAGGCGCCAGCGTGTGCGGCTATGCGCTTGATGTCAACGGTCATCTGCGCGATGGCGTTGTAGTGAAGAAGGACGAAGCTCGCATTGCGTTCGAGGCAGAGGTCAAGGCGGGAGTGGACCCAGGAATCGTCGAACACGTCAAGGGCAACCTCTGGAAGACGCGGATATATCCGATTCCGTCACATGGCACACGCACCATACGCGTGGACTACGTGACCCCGCTTGCATTCGCTCCGAACGGCGACGCCGCGTTGCTTCTTCCAATGCCGCGTGAGAAGCTCGCCGAGCGCACCGTGGAAATCACAGTGCCGATTAGCGCCAATATTCCAGCGCCGCAGCTTGGCGGTCTCGGTGACCGTCGCTTCGCTTCGGCTGAGGCAGTGTGGCGCACGTCGGCCACCGACCGCGACGTTACGCCCGGCGAAGATGTCGTCGTGGCCGTGCCGCAGCTGCCGCTTGCCTTCGCAGCCGTCGAGAAGACTGGTTCCGAGTACTGGTTCGCCGCATCTGCCCCTGTGCCGATGGTCAAGCGCAAGGCTCTGCAATTTGCCTCGTTCCGCATTCTCTGGGACGCATCTGGCAGTCGCAGACCAGCAGATGTTGCCAAGGCGCGCGAAGTTTTGGAGTTTCTGCCTGCTGACGCCCATTATTCGTTAGTCGTGTTTCGCGATGCGCCAGAGTCGATGCGCAGTTTCTCGTCTCGCTCTGAGCTTCTTTCCGCGCTTGACGATGTGGCCTACGACGGCGGAACCGACTTCTCCGCTCTTGTCGCCGCGCTGAAGAAGCTCCCAGCCGATAAGAATTCAACCACGATTCTTTTTACTGACGGCATGGACACGCTCTCCGACGGCGCCAATGAAATTCATTTGGATGCGTTTGCGCTCGTCTCTGGCGGAGAGAAGGACATTGAAAGCCTGCGCCTTGCCTGCGGTGGTCGTGTCCTCGACCTCGCAACTGCCGCGAATGAGTCGGTCGCCGCCGAAATATACACGCCGCAGTCTCGTTTCCTCGCCAACGTTGTGTGCGAAGGCGCCGACCTCGTTCAGGGCATCGGCCAGCGCATTGTCGGTCAGCGCGTCATAGTGCTGGGCCGTCTTGCGGCTGACAAGGCAACTGTTCGCTTCGACTTCGGCAGCGGGATGCTCTCGGATCCAATTTCGTTCACGCGTGCCGATGCAAGGGAAGGCCGCACGATTGCGCGCGCCCGGGCTGCGAAACGCATAGTGCAGCTCTCGCCACGCGCCGACGACAACGCCGACGAGTTGCTTGCGCTTGGTCGCGAATATGGCTTGGCAAGTCCAAAGACGTCGCTCATCGTGCTTGACACGCTTGACCAGTACCTCAAGTACGGCATCGAACCTCCGGCGAACGAGACGGAACTTCATGCGCAGTGGGAGAAGGGACGTCCCAGCCCGGCGCAGGCGAAGAAGAATGCGGAGGAGAAGAAATCGCGCTGGCTTGCGGAGCTGAAGAGAGACTGGTCGGAGCGCGTCGCCTGGCACAAGAACCCAGTGCCGCAGAGGCCTGCGCCCAAGAGCGGACTGTTTGAATCGCCTGAGGACGGTGTTGCTGTGCCTGAGGAGCGCGCAGGCATCCTGCGCCGTGCTGGGAATGCTTTGACGGGTGCCAGATCAAGGATACGCGAGTCGTCAAGGAGAAGCGTGCCGAGAACTGCTGCGTTAGCCATGTCCGAGTCGGCTTCACGTGAAAGAATGGAAAGAATGCGAGCCGAAGCTGGCCGCCCGGCAAATGAGGAATCGGACGAAGGTAGCGCGGCATCTCCGGCAGCATCTTCGGCGCAGGTGAAGCTAGCCGCCTGGGATCCGCAGACTCCTTACTTGCAGTCGCTCAGGGACTGCGCCACTGCCCATGACGGCACGAACGCCCCTGCCGCCATGCTCTATCGCCGCTATCTCGAACTGCGTGTGAAAAGCTCATCGTCGCCGGCATTCTTCCTCGACTGCGCGGGCTTTTTCTTCGCTCGCGGAGACAAGGCGACGGCAATGCGCATTCTCTCCAACCTTGCAGAGCTTAGGATAGACGACCCAGCTCTACTTCGCACATTTGCATGGAGGCTCCGCGAAGCAGGCGAATACGACCGCGCCATTCCAGTGCTGCGAAAGGTAGCGAAGCTCCGCCCTGAAGAGCCACATGCGTTCCGCGACCTCGCCTTGCTGCTCACCGAGCGCGCTAAGCTGCGCACCAGTGCAGCTGATGCCTCGGAAGCGATGGAGCTTTTGAAGAGGACCGCCTTTACGCCGTGGAGCCGCCAGAATGCGCTTGCAGTGGCGGTGTTCGCGGTGGAGGAGCTGAACGCGCTCGCCGACTGGTGTGGGAAGCAAAAGTGGAGTCAGGGCGGCAGGCCCAGAATACCGGAATGGGATGCCGAGTTCAAGTATCTGCTCGATGTGGATTTGCGCATAATACTCTCGTGGGACGCCGACAACACCGATATAGACATACATGTTTTGGAGCCGAGCAAAGAAGAGGCCTTCTACCAGAACCGCCGCACTGCGTCTGGTGGGTTTGTCTCGCGTGACATCACAACTGGCTATGGACCGGAAGAGTACCTGCAGGTCAAAGGGCAGAAAGGCGTGTACAAGGTGTTGACACACTATTTCGGATCGAGCCAGCAGAGACTGACCGGGCCTGCCACGGCAACTGCCACTGTGTACACAAACTGGGGGCGGCCAGAGGAGAAGCGCCAGATACTCTCGCTCCGTCTCGACAGGCCGCGTGAGAAGGTTACCGTGGGCGAAATCAAATTCGGCGATTGACATGCGGCGGTTGAACTGAATGCCACGAAACGGCAGCTGGCGGGAAATGGTATAATACGCGCGATGGAACGCAAATGTGGAGATATGGAGGCGCCGTTGTGAGATGCGGTGCAAAGGCGCTTGTCGAAGGCCTTGAGAGGGCAGGTGTGGAGGTCGTGTTCGGCTATCCTGGCGGCAACGTCATAGACATATTTGACTGTGTGCGCACCGCTAAGTTTCGCTTTGTGCTTGGACGGCACGAACAGGGTTGTGTGCACATGGCAGACGGATACGCCCGATCCCTCGGACGCCCCGGCGTCGCGCTCGTCACAAGTGGCCCAGGCCTCACTAACACGATAACCGGGCTTGGGGCCGCTAATATGGACGGTGTGCCTCTGGTGCTGGTCTGCGGGCAGGTTCCGCTGGACGAGATGGGCACCGACGCTTTTCAGGAGGCGGACACGACTGGCCTCACTCGCGCAGTGTCGAAGCACAACTTCCTAGTAAAGAGCGCTGACGAGATACCGGAGACAATAGCCCAGGCGTTCTACATCGCAACGCACGGAAAGCCAGGTGTGGTGGTCATTGACGTTCCACGCGACTGCCAGCGCGCGCAGACGGCTGCGAAGTATCCGGCGCGCGTGTCGCTGCGGGCCTATCATCCGGAGCGCTTTGCGTCGTCCGCACAGGTGAACCGTCTGGCAAGGCTTGTGAACGCGGCCAGACGCCCGATCATCTACGCTGGCGGCGGCGTGATTGCCGCAGAGGCATCTGCCGATGTCGTTGCGCTCGCGCACAAGGCTGGAATTCCCGTCGTGACTACGATGATGGGCATCGGTGCAATCGACTCGGACGATCCGCTTTCTCTTGGAATGGGCGGAATACATGGCGAACCAGCGGCGTGCCGTGCACTTGCCGACGCCGATCTCGTACTTGCGCTGGGTGTTCGCTTCAACGACAGAACTGCTGCTGCGTTGCCTCGAAGGCAGTGGGCGCGAATCGTCCATGTGGACTGCGACGCCAGCGCGATAAACAGGAACGTGCAGGTCGGGTTCGGCATTGTGGCAGACGTAAAAGACCTGCTTGCCACTGTCGATTCGCGAATACGCCCGGCCTCGCACGACGAATGGGTGACGCGCTGCCGCCAGACAGGTGACGAAGGTGACTGCGACGCTTGCGCCACCTCTCCGAAGAGGGGATACGTCGTGCCGAAGGCCGTGGTCGATTCCGTATGCCGCGCGGCGAAGGGCTCGCTTGTTGCTGTCACGGACGTAGGCCAGCATCAGCTTTGGGCGGCGCGCTATCTGCGCCACGTGCGTCCGCGCTGTTTCGTGTCGTCGGGAGGCATGGGCGCAATGGGCTTTGGCATACCCGCAGCCATAGGCGCTGCGATTGCCCGTCCCGACATGAAAGTTGTCGCGTTCGTGGGCGACGGCGGTGCGCAGATGACAGCCGAGGAGCTTGTTGTTGCGGCGGAGCTTGGGCTGCCTGTCGTCTTCGTGGTGTTCGCGAACGGAACGCTTGGACTCGTGCGCCAGATGCAGAAGGCGGACTTCGGCTCGCGATTCTTCGCGACGACCATGCGCTCTCCAGACTTCGTGAAGCTGGCAGGGGCTTACGGGGTGAGGGGCGTCCGCGTTTCCGATCAGGCGCGACTTGACGCGGCGGTTGCGAAGGCGATTCGGACAAGGGCTCCTGTGCTGCTGGAAGTGTGCATTGATCCGGAGACTCTGGCATGAAGACGAAAAAAGCGATAGAGGAGACGTACCGTCTCAACTGCTTTGTCGAGAACCGCCCGGGGGTTCTGGCGCGCATAGTAGGGCTTATCTCCGGTCGCGGCTACAACATTCAGACGCTGCATGTCGGGCCGACGGAGGACGGAACCGTGTCGCGGATGCGCATTGACGTGCTCGGCACTGCGCGTGTCGTCGATCAGATAATACTTCAGCTGCGCAACTGCGTCAACGTCATCGAGGTGACGTGCCGCAAACGGTAGCGGCACGTCTATTTCTCCAGAGCGGTTGTCAGCTCCGCCAGCTTGCGGCGAGGATTCTTGCCTTTGAGGTATACGACCTTGAAAATCTCGCGCGAACCGGCTTTGTACATTACAGCTCGCTCGCCCATCGCGTCGATGTTTGATATCCCCGCCGCCGCGCATCGCACACGCAGCATGGCCACGCGCACGAACTCCTCGGCTTCGGGCGGAGGCTGTCCGAAGCGGTCTCTCATTTCGGCGTCCAGTTCGCGTACGGCCTTTGCATCCTGAGCCTCGGCAAAGCGCTTTAACAGGGTCATTCGCTGAGAGTCTTCTTCTATGTATTCCATGGGCAGGCGAGGGTTCACGAAGTCGAGATTCAGCTTTACATCCACTACTTCCTTCACGCGCTCGCCTTTCATCATTGCTATGGTGCGCTTCAGAAGCTGGCAGTAGAGGCCGAAGCCGACGGTCGCTATGTGGCCTGACTGCTGGGAACCGAGCAGGTTACCGGCGCCGCGCAGTTCAAGGTCGCGCACGGCGAGGTTGAAGCCTGCGCCGAGCCCGCCATGGCGCTTTAGCGCAGTAAGCCTCTCCCTCGCATCCGAGTCTATGTCGCCCGAAGGCGGCAGAAGGAAGTATGCGTGGCCTTGACGAGATGACCGCCCGACGCGTCCGCGCAGCTGGTAGAGGTCTGCCATGCCGAACATGTCTGCCCTGTCCACGAGAATCGTGTTGGCGCGCGGAATGTCGATTCCGCTTTCGATTATGGTTGTCGAAAGCAGCACATCGTAGTCTCCGCGTTCGAAGTCGCGCATCTTCTTTGCAAGCGTTCTGGCGTCCATCTGTCCGTGAGCGACTACTATGCGTGCGCGTGGGCACAGTGCGTGAAGCCTCTTCTCCGCCTTGCCGATGGAAAGTACGCGGTTGTGAAGGAAGTATACCTGTCCGCCGCGAGCGATCTCGGACTCGATTGCCTCGGCTACAACCTCGTCGGAGTCCCGCACGATTCGTGTGTCAACCGCCACTCGAGCCTGAGGCGGCGAACGGAGGAGGGAGAGGTCGCGCGCCCCGGTCATCGAAAGATACAGCGTACGCGGTATTGGCGTTGCCGACAGCGTGAGCACGTCGGCTGTTGCCCTGAGCCGCTTGAGGAATTCTTTGTGGCGCACGCCGAAGCGTTGCTCTTCGTCGATGATGATCAGTCCCAGGTCGCGAAAGTGCACCTTAGGATTGAGAAGCGCGTGCGTACCTATCACGATGTCGCAGACACCTGTCTCAAGCCTCTTGAACGTCCCGTCGTGTGTTCCGCCGCTCTGGAAACGCGATACCGATTCTATTCGTATGGGCGTACCGTCGAAACGCGCGGTGAACGTTTCGAAGTGCTGCTCGGCCAGAACGGTGGTCGGCGCTAGCACGGCCACCTGACGGCCGTTCATCGCCGCTACGAACGCCGCCCGCATCGCCACTTCGGTCTTGCCGTATCCAGCATCGCCGCAGACGAGACGGTCCATCGGCTTCTGCGCGGAGAGGTCCTTGTCGATTGCGGCTATGGCCGCCAGCTGGTCTGGAGTTTCCTCGTATGGAAACGCCGCGTCGAATGCGTCCCGTCCATCGCAGGCGACGTTGTATGCGAAGCCAGGCGTCATGTCGCGTTTCGCCTGAGTCTCCAGAAGGGCGGCCGCGAGGTCGCTGACGGCGTTCTGTGCGTCTTTCTTGTCCTTTTCCCACCGCTTGCCGTCGAGCCGGTGAAGGTGCACGGCCTCTCCCTTCACGCCCACGTAGCGAGAGAGCAGGTGCGCATGGGCGGCGGGAACGTGCAGCTTGCCGCCGTCGGCGTATTCTATTGTGAACACCTCGCTGCGCTTGCCGTCGAACAGTATCTCGGAAGAGCCGATATAGCGCCCGACGCCGTAGTCCACATGTACGACGTACTCTCCAGGTTCGAGGTCGTCGAAGTCTGATAGGCGGGGTCCGCGCAGGATGGCCGCGTTCTGGCGAACGTGCTCTTTCTTTTTGGTGAATACGCGGTCTGCCTTGGTCACGACGAGTAGAACGCCGTTTAGCTCGAATCCGCCGCTCAGGTCGTCAATGGCCAGAACGTTTGTGCCGCGCTTCTTGGCGGCTGCCACATGCTGGTCGAGACGTTTTCGCGCTGCGTCGAATAGTTCGGGATGGTGGGCTTCGTCTGCGCCGAGTTCCGCAAAGCCTGGGAGTGGCGCTGTCTGGAAGTTGTACGTGGCGATGCCACGCGGTGCTGGATCGCCAACGTATACTATGGCGTGGCCATCTTCCGTCCATGATTCGCCAATTAGACCTTTGAGGTCATAGTCGTTGTGCTCTATTGCCAGAACTTGCGCAGTCTGCGGTAGCAGCGAGAAGATAGTGCGCGCCCCATCGTTCTGTCCAAGTTCGATAGGCAGCAGTTCGGCTCTGTCAATGCGAGCTATCGACACTTGCGTAGCTGGGTTGAATGTTCGAAGAGACTCTAGATCGTCGCCAAAAAACTCGGCGCGGACGGGGAATTCCTCGCCAGGGCTCCATGCGTCCACAATGCCTCCGCGAACGGAAAAGTCGCCCTCCTGCTCAACTTGTGGCGTACGGTTGTAGCCAATCTCCGAAAGCCTCTTGCAGATGTCGGCAAAGCTCGATCGCGCAGGTTCCAGAAGCATACTTGGCGTTGGGCTTTCAGGCAGAGGAGTTGCCAGCGAGTGGAAGGGGGCGACGATGACGCACGGATATGGGGAGAGCTCCCACGCCTTTAGCGCTGCAAGCGTTTTAAGCCTAACGCCAAGAGCGGACTTGTCATCGCTGATGAGCGGGGGGAAATCCAGTATGCGCGTCTGGCATGCGGACGGTCTTGAGGCAAGAATGTGAAGGTCATCCGAAAGCCTGTCTGCGTCAGGCAGACCAGGCGTCACGGCAAGAACGATACGTGCGTCTGCAGCCATTGCAAGCGCGAGAAAGGCGTCTGCGGCGCCAGTGAGGGAAGGAATGCAAATCGCCCCCCCTCCTCCGGAGAGTGTCGCCGGGGGTGTAAAGCGCGATGCGAAGAGCTCTAGCGCGTCCATCATGTTTGCATGATATTATAGCATAATTGGCCGGTAGATTCTGGGACATGCCGTCAACCTGGGTGAATTGCGCATTGACGGCCGATGGAAGTATATAGTACAATATGGGCATGAAAGATTGTATAGCCAACAGAAGGGCAAGCAAACGCGTTAGTTGCGCATGTGTTGGCGTTGCGCTGACATGCGCGGCTTTATCTGCCGCACCGGTGGCTCAGCCGCTGCGGTTCATGTCGTTCAACATCTATGGAGCCGGA
>CACYCL010000054.1 GCA_902772905.1 uncultured bacterium
GCAAGCTCCATGGAAAGATTGAGGCCCGTCTGCCCACCGAGATTCGGCAATATGGCATCGGGCCTCTCCTTCGCGATTATCTGCTCAAGCCTCGCCTCGTTCAACGGCTCGATGTACGTGGCATCGGCCATCACCGGGTCCGTCATGATGGTCGCAGGATTTGAGTTCACCAAAACGACCTTGTAGCCGCAGGCCCTGAGAGCCTTGCAAGCCTGAGTGCCGGAATAGTCGAATTCACAGGCCTGACCGATGACAATCGGACCCGAACCTATGATCAACACCTTGTCAATATCCGCACGCTTCATTTTTCTTCATCCTTTCCTGCAGGAAAATCGTATCGCATACGGGCGCGTATTATACCATATTCTCGCGCCATCTGCCTGACCGACGTCTACCTAGGCTCGCCTCCGCCGGGCGGCGGCCCCATGTGCCTTCTGGGGCTGTCCGTCGCCTCGACGACCTCCTGAAGTGTCGCGACGATCTCGTTCGCGTCCTCGCCATCGAATCCCAGTGTGTTAGCCGTGGCCTCGAAAAGGTTCCTGCGCTCTGCACGGCGGAGTTCGCGAAGCTGGCGGTCAGACTCCCTCAGATGCTCCATAAGGGCGCGGCGCTCGTCGTCACTAATCCCCTCCTGGTGGATTTTCTCTTCAAGCTCCGCACGTGCGGCAATGGCATCCTGCAGCTTGCCGTGCGTCTTTTTTGCGCTGGCGCTCATGCGCGACGTATCTACCGACGCGAGAAAGTCGAGATTGCGCTGCTGCCGCTCCAGCCTGCGGAGACGGAAGCGCGCGAAACGGTTCGTCATCTGCGCGAATCGCTCCGGGTCGTTCTTCTTGAGGTCCTCCATCCACTTGCGCGGATCGCCGCGCCACGGTCCATGCCCGCTCTGCTGCACGGCGGCAACTGCGTTCGTCTCCGCTGACGCCATAGCATCATGCCGCACCGACTTCGCCGCCGCAAGCTGTCGCTCCAATTCGGCGATTCGGGAGCGGAGCGCCCTCACGCTGGCCGATTCTCCAGCGTCCGCAGGTGGACGTTTCTGCCCACGCCGCGCTTCCGCGTCGGATTCCGCCGGAACGCCGTTGCCAGCCGGCGCAAGGCAGTAGCCAACGGCAATGCCGGCCAAAAGCGCCAACACAAGGAGAAACGCCGAGCCTCTTGGTTTCATCGCTCAGCCCTTCGCGGCAAGCGTGCCGAACGGAGAGAGCGTGGCACCCGACTCGACATCCCTGAGAACCGGCGTTCCACATGCGACGACAGCTCCATCGCCCACCGACATTCCTGGCGCGGTGCAGCTGTTGGTGCCCATGAACACGTCCTGTCCGATCTTCGTGTGTCCAGAGAGGGATACGCCTGGCGCGATGTTCGCGAAGTCACCAACCACCGAGTCGTGCCCGACACCGGCGCGAGCGTTGATTATGACGAACTTTCCGATCTCCGTCCCTACGGACACTACCGCTTCCACCGCGATGTACGTTCCATGCTTGAACTCGGTCGTCGGAGCGACCTGCGCGGACGGATCTATCAGCGCCGGGAAGTCGTGCCCGCGCAGCTGCGCGTAGAGTTTGCGGCGGATCGCGTTGTTGCCAACGGCGATGAACACCGATGCGCCTGGATGGTCGGCTGAAGCCTTGGCGGTCGAGCCGAGCATCGGGTAGCCCTCGAAGTTCCCCGTGGCCTTCGCGGGATCGTCGTCGGCAAAGCCGATCACGTTCCAAAGCGGCTGCTGCGACGCCTTGTTTATGCGCTCGACCGTCCACACGGCCTCACGACCGAATCCGCCTGCACCAACTATGAAAAGATCTCTCATGGTTCATGTCTCCTTTCGCGCCGTATTTTACCAAAATCAGAGGCTGGCTAGAAGCCCGCCGCAGAGTATCAAGTGCCGTTCGCGCTCTGAAAGCGCCGTTTTCACGGTGAACGCACCCTTCGGCCCCTTGACCTGAAGCGTTCCATCGCCTTCGACGGCGGCCCTGACGCCGTTGAGCTCCAGCTTGTCGCCAGCCTCCAGCTTGTCGTAGTCGCGCGGATCGGCAAACGTGAACGGCACGATGCCGAAGTTTATGAGGTTCGCCCTGTGTATGCGTTCTATCGACTTCGCGATAACCGCCTTCACTCCGAGGTACATGGGGCACAAAGCCGCGTGTTCGCGCGAACTGCCCTGCCCGTAGCTCTCTCCCGCTATGATCACATTGACAAGACCGCTATCCTTGTTCGCAAGACACTTGTCGTGGAACTTCGGGTCGCATGGCTCGAAGACGAACTTCGCGTACTGCGGAACGTTCGACCTGAACTTCAACCGTGCGCCAGCCGGCATGATGTGGTCTGTGGTTATCCTGTCTCCGACCTTGATTGCCGCTACGCCCCTGATGTTCGCCGCCAGCGGCTCCCCCTTCGGAACTGCCGCGATGTTCGGCCCGCGAATGATCTTCGCGCCCCTGACGCCCTTCCCGGCAGTCTCGCGGTACAGGAACATCGCGTCGTCTATCGGGAAGCGCTTCGGGGCGGGAACTGCCTTGGTGCCCGCGCAAGCCGTGAAGAGGCCTGTCAGTGCGGAGGCCGCAGCTGTCTCCGGCGACACGAGGTAGACCTGCGCGGACTTCGTTCCGCTTCGTCCCTCGAAGTTGCGGTTGTTGGTGCGCAGCGACACGGCGTTTGTCGCCGGGCTCATGTGCGCGCCGATGCAGAAGCCGCAGGCGTTCTCGAGTATTCTGCAGCCGGCCTTCACGAGTATGGCCAGCGATCCGTCGGCGGCAAGCATATTCACCACCTGGCGCGAGCCACATGCGATTCCTACCTCGACGTCGTCTGCCACGCGCTTGCCCTTCAGTATCTGGGCGACGGTGCGTATGTCGCGGTAGGAAGAGTTGGTGCACGAGCCGATCATGACCTGGTTGACCTTCGTGCCCTTCATGGAAGCGACGGTCACGACGTTGCCGGGACTGTGCGGCGCTGCGGCAAGCGGCTCGATCTTCGCCAGGTCAACCTCGAACACGTCGTCGTACGACGCGCCACGGTCGGCGACGATCTCGGTGAAATCCTTCACGCGGCCCTGGGCTGCGAGGAACTGCCGCGTCACAGCATCGCTCGGAAACACGCTCGTCGTAACGCCCAGCTCCGCGCCCATGTTCGTTATGGTTGCGCGCGAAGGCACGTCCAGCGTGGCGACGCCAGGGCCAGTGTACTCGAAAATCCAGCCCACGTTGCCCTTCGTGCCGAACTTGGCGAGGACGGTGAGTATTACATCCTTCGCGCTCACGCCCTTGCGAAGACGCCCTTTCAGCCTGATTGCGCGGATCTTGGGCGAAGGGATGTGGAAAGCACCGCCCGCCATGGCGACAGCTATGTCGATCCCGCCTGCGCCGATTGCGATCTGGCCAATTCCGCCTCCGGTGGGCGTATGGGAATCGCTGCCGAGGAGCGTAGTGCCTGGCTTGCCGAAACGCTCGAGATGCAACTGGTGGCAGATGCCGTTTCCAGCCTTTGAGTAGATTATGCCGTACTTGCGCGCAACTGACGCGAGGAAGTCGTGGTCGTCGGCGTTTTCAAAGCCGATCTGCACAGTGTTGTGGTCAACGTAGCTCACTGCCAAGTCGTTTCTGACGTGGCTTACGCCCATCGACTCGAACTGCAGATACGCCATCGTGCCTGTGGCATCCTGCGTAAGCGTCTGGTCAATGTGAATGCCGACCTCGGCGTCACGGGCTGGATCGCCCTCGACGAGATGTGCGGCAAGAATCTTTTCGACAACATTCATCGGTTTCGTGCTCATGCGCGTATTATACCATTTCTCGACCACGATTGCCTCAGACATTCATACGAAGACGAGGCGCCCGTTCCACTCGCAGTAGCCGCGAAAGTGCATCATTCCGCAAGCAGTCTTGCGGAATTCTCGGCGGCGAGGCGAAGCGGCTCGGGCTGGGCGAGGTCGGCGGCGATCCGCGCAAGTGCGCTCTTCGCGGCAACGACGCGGCGCTCGCCGCAGAGCTGCGCGGCCATGACGCGCGCGGCGGGGGAGGCGGACGAGTCGGCGACGCAGGCGGCAAGCCGATTGTCGAGGCGGCTGGCGTCGATGTGCGGGTCGAACGCAGCCATGTCGGCGAGGGCGCGGAACGCCGCAACCGCAACGATTGTGCGCGTCTCTTCCGCCGCATTCCAGAGCGCATCGCGGAGAGTCGCAGATTCGGCGGAGTCGGAATCGTATTTGCCGCGCATCTGAAGCGTCTCGGCGTAGAGTCCGATGTGCTGCACGGCGAAGTCGCGGATGACGTCGCCCTGCGACTTGTCGCTGAAGAGCGCGACCATCGTCTCGGCATAATCCGCCGGAATCTCGCTCCGGTTCAGCATCTCGTCCATCTCGTCGTTCATGTCCGACGCGGACTGCGCGGCGTCGGAGGATGGATTCGCCTGGCGTTCAGAAAAC
>CACYCL010000055.1 GCA_902772905.1 uncultured bacterium
CCAGCGGCATTTAGCGGCAATCGCCTGCACTCCCGCAAGTTTCTCCGCATAATTGACCTTCGACTGCGACTGGAAGTAAAGCACCGTTTCCATGATTCTTATTATATCAAAACTCGCCTGCCTGCGCACAGAGCGGACCTACGCAAACAGGATTCTTTAATCTGCGCAAAAGGGATGCTGTGATTCTGGTGTATTTGATATAATGCTAATGTCCTAACTCACAGAAAGGAAACGGAAAGATGAAAACTAGGATTATTCGAGTCTTCGCGGCAGCAGTTGTAGCGATAGGCCTTGGCCAAGCGGCTTGGGCAGATGAGACAATAACAGAAAACATCACGCTTTCGAACGACACGGATTGGACGAGCAAGGGAGTTGTCACAATTGACTCCGGTGTGATGGTAGACCTCGCGGGCCACACGCTTAGGGTGGCTGGACTCGCCGGGTCGGGTACGATCACCTCAACATTCGTGAACCTCGCGACCGATACCAGCAAGGCTACGTGCAGTGCTGGAATAACGTCGGTGGATTCGACTGCCACTGCGGGGTTGGCTTTTGAATCCTCAACTCGCGTCATTGTGAAGAACGAAAACGGATACTGGCCGTTCTCAGTCACCTACGACTTCGGCGAAGCGACGATGATCGACCACTACCGCATCGTAAACTGGAGGACCAACCTGGCTTATTGGCGTGCTCCGGGGGCTTGGGATTTGTATGGTTCTGACGACAACGATGAATGGACGAAACTGGACTCGCAAACCAATGTCACAAGTTGGACGGCAAGCGAGACGAAGAGCTTTGACCTAGATAATCCATCGCAGTACCGTTACATCAAAATCAAGATATACGAGTCGGCGAGCCCCTCCGTCAATGACGGCAACTACATCCAGTTCCTGCAGCTTCAGTACGGGCGCTGCAAAGGGACGGTGTCAGTGACGGACGCGAATTCCGTAGACGCCGCAAACCTGACGATATCCGATGGTGTGGCAGTGGAGCTTTCAGGCGACAGCATCCTCACGGCAGACCGCGACCTGGGCGGGCTTGGCGCGTCGCTCGCCATTGCTGACGGTGTGACGATAGACATGAACGGACACGACCTAACTGTTGGTGGCCTTTTCGGTGCAGGCACGATAACCGACACAGCGGCGTTTGCGGATTTGACCGGCTCGGGGACGGCATCCTCGACAAATACGTTCTATGAGAACCAGGAGCATGCCGCCAGCTATGCGTTTGAACCGGATTGTCGCGTCATCATCGCAAAGGAAAACTGGCCTCTTGAAATAACCTACGACTTCGGCGTGGCGACGCAGGTGGATTCCTACAGCATAATATCTGCTGCTGGTACGCATTTCGGCAAACGTGCGCCTGGCGTTTGGAAAATCTTCGGTTCCAATGATGCGGAGAGCTGGGTGTGTCTCGATAGGCGCAAAGGCGACTTTTGGACTAAAGCAAAGGAAGCCAGATGTTTCGACTTCGCCAATTCAACGACGTATCGGTACTACAAGATCAGAATCGATCAATCCGCGGAACCAACGGCAGATCAAGGGGGCTTCATAGAGTTCAGGCAGCTGCAATACGGGTGCCGCAGCAAACTCAACGTCAATATACCCGGTGGAGTTGAGTCCGTCAATTCCGGCGTGACGCTTGCGGGCAACCTGCGCCTTGTAAAGGATGGCGATGGTTCTCTTGCCGCGCAAAAGACGGCGCAGACCTATCTGGGCGGGACGGTCGTTGCAGGTGGCACTCTGATATGCGGTGCGGCAGGGTCGTCCGTACCGCTTGGCGCGGGGAAGATGGTCGGTGTGACGTCCGGCGGAACAGTGGAGCTGAACGGGCAACTCGGCTATAATGCATACAGATTCGCGCTTGCGGGTGGCACGTTGAAGAACTCGGGGGGCGACGTTGGATGGCAGAGCAAAACAACGATGGTTGGCGACATTTGTCTTTTCGCGGATTCGTCGCTAAGCATCCAACGCGACACGCTGATAGGCTTCAACTCCGACAATCCGATTGTAATAGATCTTGGTGGACACAGGCTCGACGTAAGCATCAGCGGAGGAAAAACCTTCCGTCTATATAATGCAACGGTAAATGACGGAATTGTCACTGTCGGTAATCGCGGCGTATTCCTTGTTGGAGGCAGTTATGGCGGCGTGACGGCGGCTAACGTGGATTTCGTCATAAACAGTCTGCTCAAGGTCGACACCGAATTCAAGGTGCAGAACTACGAGGCGAAATGGAACAGCAGTGACGCCACGCTTAACGGGACGACGAGCGTCTACGGCGAATTCAAGCCGACCAGCGATTATTTCGTGGGGTGCACTCTTATGGATGGTGCGACGCTTGACCTTTCCTCGCGCAGCACTGTGCTGAACGCGCAGTCTGAGATCACCGGAGGGGCAAGGAACATCGCATTTTATGAGAATGCCACGATAGCGGTGTCGGTGGGGGATAGAATCCTGAAGACAGGCGACCAGCTTGTCGCGTGGACGGCTGAGACGAAGCCCGCCAATGTGGACACCGTGCGGTTTGTCCGCGTAACGGAAGGCGAAAGAAAATATACTGTGCGCGTGGGCGACGACGGGCTTTACTATGAAGGGCCAAAAGGCTTGGTCATCACAATTTATTAATGAGCATAAAGGAAGAAAGGAAATAAAATGCAACAGAATAAAATGCAACAGAAGACAATTGCGTCCGCTTGTCTCCTCACTATGGCGGCGTTCGCATGGACGTGCGCAGCAGACACGGGCGCGGTGGCGTTCAAGGACGCTTCGAAGCTCAAGAGCTGGGATGCCTGGAACGAGCACGACGATCCCAACGCTAGGGGCGAAAAGCCCTGTGTGACCTGGGACAGGCTGAACAGGCTTGATCCGGGAATGAAGGAGGTAGGACGCCTTGCCGTGCGCGACGCCAGGGACATAAAGTCCTCCAAGTGGTCCATCGGATGCGAGACGCTTGACCGCGACTACGGCAATTGGGATGCCTACAAGAAGTTTCTTGGCCCGCTTGGCGCAAAGCACGGGCGTTTGTTCTCCGGGTGGGCGAAGACCGAGCAAGTGAAGGGCACGTACGATTTCTCGTGGTTCGATCCGCATGTGCGCGAAATGGCGGCAATGGGCATAAAGCCATGGATATGCCTGGCCTACGGAAATCCCGTGTATGGCAGCGACTTCCGGCTCGGGATGAAGGTGAGTCAGGTCACGGAGAACGCCGAGGCCTTTGAGGCATGGCTGCGCTATGTGACGGCCTGCGTGGAGCGCTACAAGGACGTTGTCGATGAATGGGAGATATGGAACGAGCCTTTCCACCAGGGCAAGTGGTACGCGGAGCTGTTCTACAGAACGGCGAAGGCGATACGCGCGGTCCAGCCGGAGGCGAAGTGCCTCTGCACGGCGATAACATATCCTGAGGACTACAGGTGCGTGCTCGAAAAGCTGAAGGCCGAGGATGCCCTTGACCTCGGCTCGTACTTCATATACCATCCGTACGTGCCCAACCCCGACGATGCGTTCAAGAAGCGCGCCGAGCCGCTGCTCAAGCTCGTCAAGTCGTATAGCGGCGACTTCGCGATAATGCAGGGCGAGACCGGCTGCCCGTCGCAGCTGGAATTCGGGCATGCGCTCAAGCGCCGCGAATGGTCTGAGTACTCCCAGGCTAAGTGGAACCTCCGGCGAACCATCGATGACGCCGCCCGCTCGATTCCTTCGAGCCTGTTCTCCATGATAGACCTGCAGTATACGTTCATGCTGCAGAGCTTCGGGCTGATACGCTCCAACACGCTGAAGGAATTCATCTACAGGCGGCCCAGCTACTTTGCGATGCAGCATGTGTACAGCTACATCGACGACGACGTGCTGCCGCAGAGAATCGACGAGAGCATCGACTACGAGCTCGTGAGCCGGTTCGACCCCCGCGACACGGATCGGCACAGGCTGAAGGTTGTCCGGTTCTCGAAGAACGGTCAGCCTGTGAGGTTCTACTGGTTTGCAGACCGTGTGCCTACCTCAGAGCTTGGCTTCGACCATGTTACGATCGCGGTGCCTGGCAAGCTGGAAAGGCCCCGCTGGGTGGAGATGATCACCGGGCGCGTGTACGAGGTCCCGTCCGACAGGATCGCATACGAAGGCGGCAAGACCGTCATAGCAGACCTGCCTATGTGGGACTCTCCGGTCATGGTCGCGGAAGACAAGGCCGTGCCCCTTCGAGCGGAAAGCGCCGCGCATTAAATAATGTCGCATAGGGATTAGAGGTCAACATGAAACAAGTCGCGATTTCGGCTATGCGGGTATTTGCCGCAGCGGTGCTGTTCCTGTCGGCGCATTTGGCGCAGGCGGCGATAAGGTTGCCGCACGTGTTCGGGAACAACATGGTCCTTCAGCAGGGGCGGCA
>CACYCL010000056.1 GCA_902772905.1 uncultured bacterium
GGAATGCCGCTTTCGCCGCGCCTGAGAATGTGACTCTCGCGATTTCCAACGACATCACATGGAACGGCGCGGTGCGCAAGACCGGCGACGGCACGCTCGCGCTCAACGGCGCGGCGCGCGTTGCAAGCGGCGCGACGGCGACGCTCGCGGTCGAGAAGGGCTGCCTGCGCGTCGGGTCGACGAATGCTCTCAGCGGCGTCTCTGTGACGTTCGCGGACGGCGCGGCGCTGCTGGTCGATCCTGCGGCGACGGGCGACGTCGCGACGCTGGGCGCGGTCGATCTTTCGGATGCGCCTTTCGGCGGGACGCTCCCCGTGGCGTTCGTCCTGCCTGCGGATGGCAAGCCAAATTACATCGACCTCGCCGTCTGCACGGTGAAGGACGCGGCGACGGCCAAGGAGCTCACGATTGCGCCTGCGCGTGTGGCCGGGTGCAACGTTGCTTTTACGACGCGTGCGAACGCCGATGGAACGGTGACGGTTCTCGCGTCGGTAACGGTTTCCGGGCTGATGCTTATCGTCTGGTGACGCGCATGACGGGAAGACGTGAGTTCATTGCTTCGTCGGCGGCGGTTTGCGCGATGTCGCCATGGCGTGTTCTTGCGGAGGGGTCGCAGGAGACGGGCGGTGTCTACCCAGGCTGGAAGCCGGGCGAGATGGATCTTCACTTCATCTATACCGGGTGCGGCGAGAACATGTTCTACCGCCTGCCTGACGGAACTGCCGTTCTCAACGACGTCGGCGAGCGCTACCGTCCAAAGGATCTCGCCCATACGCCGCTTCTGCCGTCCGCCGACAGGCTCGGCGGCGACTGGGTGAGCCGGTACATCCGCCGCGTCTATCCCGAAAAAGACATCGACTACCTCATATTTTCCCACTGGCACGACGACCACATCGGCCACGCGGGCTTCGACCGGCCATTCTCGCCCGAGGCCGACTGGCGCTACAGGACGACCGCCGACGGGCGTAAGATCAACGGCTTTCTTTGCGTTGCGGAGGATTTCGGCTTCAAGCGCTATCTCGACCACCAGTATCCCGCGCGCGGCACATACCGCTCGCACGGGACGTGCCTGGACCTCGTCGCGCCGTGGGTCGAGGCGCAGAGGCAGAAAGGCCTCGTTGTCGAGCCGTTCAGGGTCGGCGCGCTCGACCAGATCGCCATGCAGCGCGACCCGGCCGCATACAAGGGCGTCTTTTCGGTGAGGAACATCTGCTCGAACGGATGCCTTTGGGACGGTGCGGACGGTGTGCGAGACTGCGCCGCCGAGACGGTTGCGGCGACCGGGCGCGGCACGCTCCCGCAGAACATGCTTTCGATGGGCTTCGTCGTCCAGTACGGCAGGTTCCGCTTCTGGACGGGAGGCGACTTGCAACCGAGCTTCATGAAGAAGGGGTTCGAGACGAAGGAGGGGCCGTACGACTACGAGGCCGAGGTAGGGCGGCGCGTCGGTCCAGTGACGCTCTGCAAGATGAACCACCATGGCTGCGGCGATGCGATGGGCGTAGGGTTCGTGAGCGCGATCCGCGCGAAGATATACGTGTCGTGCGTGTGGAGCCACTGGCATGTGCGCGAGAGCACGATGAAGCGCCTCGTTTCGCGCGAGCTCCACCCCGAGTTCGACCCGATAGTCATACCGAACTTCATGCCGAGAAACCGTGCGCTGGAATATGCGGATCGTCCCTTCATGAAGAACATTCCCGCAGAGACACGAAATGGCGTGCACGTTGTCGTCAAGGTTTTTCCCGGCGGCGACGACTGGAGGATATACCTTCTGGACGCGCGCGACGAGTCGATGCGTGTCGTCCGAACCATTTCCGGCCGGGCATAGCGCGAAGAGCCTGTTTTTATGTCGATGTGCGACAGAGGCGGCAATATTTTGATATAATATGCGGTATGAAAGTCACGAACGAACAGCTTAAACTGGCGGCGGACACCATCCGCTGCCTCTGTGCGGACATGGTTGAGAAGGCGAACTCGGGGCATCCAGGTGCCGCGATGGGAATGGCGGACATGGCCGCAACGCTCTATCTGCGCCATCTCAGAGTCGATCCGCAGGACACATCATGGAAGAACCGAGACCGGCTCGTCTTCTCTGGCGGCCACGCAAGTGCCCTCGTGTATGCGCTTTCGCATCTCTCGGGCACAGGCGGCGTATCCATGGATGAGCTTCAGACGTTCCGCCAGTTCGGAAGTCGCTGCGCAGGCCATCCAGAGCGCGGCGTAATGCCTGGCGTAGAGGTGACGACCGGCCCGCTGGGCCAGGGCTTTGCAATGGCCGTTGGCCTTGCAATAGGCGCGAAGATGAAGGGCCGTGCTAACCGCACGTGGGTCTTCATGGGTGATGGCGACATGGAGGAGGGCATCAGCCATGAGGCGGCGTCGCTTGCCGGGACGCTGAAGCTCGGCGGACTCACGGCCATCTACGACTTCAACGACATCCAGATCGAGGGCCACGTAACCGACACGAACCGCGATGACGCGAAGAAGCGCTTCGAGGCGTATGGGTGGAAGGTCGTCGAAATTGACGGACACGACTTCGACCAGATACAACGCGCGTTCCTTCGTGCGTCGAAAGTCGTTGATGTTCCGGTGCTTGTAATAGCCAAGACGGTGATCGGAAAGGGTGCGCCAACGAAGGCTGGAACGCACGGCTGCCACGGCGCTCCGCTTGGACCGGAAGAGGTTGCCGCGACAAAGAAGGCGCTTGGCTTTGATCCAGAGAAGAGCTTCTACGTGCCGCAGGAAGTGTATGACATGTTCGCGGCTCGCGCGGCGATGTGCCATCGCTGGCGCAACATAGACGTCCGCAGAGAGAAGGAAGAGGCGAAGGCGCGCAAGGCGCAGGGCATCGCCGATCCCGCGCCCGTCACGCGTGAACAGCTGCTCGCGGCTCTTCCGAAGTTCGACCCCGAGAAGCCCGTTGCCACGCGCGCCGCGAATGGCGCCGTCATGAATGCGCTTGCGGACGTGTTCACGAATCTTGTCGGCGGTTCTGCAGACCTGGAAGGCTCGAACAAGACTGGCCTCAAGAAGTATGGCTGGATTGCTCCCGGCGACTTCTCGGGCCGCAATTTCCACTGGGGCGTCAGGGAGCTTGCCATGACGGCGATGGTCAACGGACTCACGGCATACGAGGACCTGCGCGCTTTCGGCGCCACGTTCTTCGTGTTCAGCGACTACTGCCGCCCCGCGCTGCGCCTTGCCGCCATTATGGAGGTTCCGTCCATATTCGTGTTCTCGCACGACAGCTTCTATGTAGGCGAAGACGGCCCGACGCACGAGCCAATCGAGCAGCTTGCGGCGATTCGTACGATCCCGAACGTGACTACGTTCCGCCCGGCGGATGCGAACGAAACCGGCTACGCGTGGGTCGAAATGCTCATGAACACGAAGGGGCCGAGCTGCATAATGACCACGCGGCAGAACCTTCCGATTCTTGAGGGCACGAGTGCCGAGGGGGTCGCGAAGGGCGCATACACCATTTGGCAGGCAGGGCAGCAGTCGAAAGAAACAATACTCTTCATCGCCACAGGTTCTGAGGTCTCGCTGTGCATTGACGCGGCGAAGCGCGTGTGGGACGAGTCGGATGGCCGCCAGTCGGTGCGTGTCGTGTCGATGCCGTCGGTTGAGCGTTTCCTTGCGCAGAAGTGCACTTACCGCGAGTACATCGTGCCCGGCGAGATGACCAAGCGCGTAATCGTAGAGGCGGGCAGCCGCTTTGGATGGGATCGCTTCCGCCTCGACTGGCGCAAGACGAAGTTCGTCACGAAGGACGATTTCGGCGCGTCCGGACCGTACAAGGTGCTTGCGAAGGAGTTCGGCTTCACCGTCGATCGCGTCGTTGAATGCGCGAAGGAGCTAATGGCCTGACGCCACGTGCCAACTACCAACTACCAAACAACAAACCAACTACCAAAATGTCACTCAACATCGTAAGCGAAATAGACAACAGAGTTAAGGTCAGAAACGTTCTTATGAGCGTCAGCGACAAGACTGGGCTTGACAAGTTCGTCCCAGCGCTCGTAAAGGCGTGCCCTGGCGTAAAGATATACTCTACCGGCGGAACGTACGCGAAGGTCAAGGAAATACTTGGCGACAAGGCGGAAGGAACGCTTGTCGCGGTCAGCGACTACACCGGGCGGCCGGAGATGCAGGGCGGGCTGGTCAAGACGCTCGATTTCAAGATTTACCTCGGGCTGCTGAGCGAGACGTACAACGATGCGCACCAGGCCGACCTGAAGCGCCTCTCCGCGCAGCCTATCGACATGGTCGTCGTGAACCTCTATCCGTTCCAGGCGACTGTGGCGAAGGATGGCGTTACGCCGGAGATGGCGCGCACGAACATCGACATCGGAGGACCGTGCATGGTGCGTGCCTCGGCCAAGAACTATCTGCGGGTCGCGTCCGTCACGGACCCCCTCGACTATGGGGCTATCGCGGGCGAGCTTGAGGCGCAGGGCGGCACGCTCGGCCTCGACACGCGCTTCCGCCTTATGAAGAAGGCGTTTGCGCACACTGCCGAGTACGACACCGCTATAGCCAGGTTCTTCACTTCCCGTACGTGGGAAGAGGTGGACGCGACGTACAGCCAGCACTGACGCCATGCTGTTCGAGTCTTTCAAGCGCATGCGCGAGGAGCGTCCGGGCGATCCGGCGTTCCTCGTTGCGTCTGGGGACCGCTCTCTGCCAATAAACTGGAGGCAGTTCACCGACGACATCGATCTTGTGGTGCGCCTGGTAAGACAGTACGCGCAGAACGAAAAGGTGATGCTTCTCGGCGAGAACTCCTACGAGTGGATTGTTGCCCATGCGGCGACCTTGTTCGCCGGGGCGACCGTGCTGCCGATAGACGTGAACCTCTCTGCGGCGGAGATAGCCGAACGAATACGCTTCGCCGGCGTGTCGGTGCTCGTCTACTCCGCGCTCTACAGCGAGAAGGCGCATGAGGTGCGCGAGCTCGTGCCGGGTCTCATGACCGGTGGCTTTGGCTCGTTGAAGACAGAGCGGTTCATAGACGGAGTAAGGCGCTTTTTCAGGCCGAAGGACAGCATTTGGAACCTCGACAGCATTGATGTCAAGCGCGTGTCGATGATCGTGTTCACAAGCGGCACCACTTCCGTTCCGCGTGGTGCTGAGCTTACCATCGAGGGTCTTGAGACGTGTGTGCATGCGTGGGGCGAGGCTCTCCCAGTCAAACCGGGCGACCGTACGCTGATGCTCCTGCCGCTGCACCACATATACGGGCTTTGCGCGACGTATCTTTTCCTGTCGCGCGGCGCGGCGCTTGGCGTCTGCCCCGACTTTCGCAGGCTATATGACGCGGTGGAGCGTTTCCGCGTCAACTACGTGGCGCTCGTTCCGGCGCTTGCCGAGATACTTGCGCAGAAGATTGCCCATCGCGGACAGTCTGCGGAGGCAGCCCTTGGCCAGCCGCTCGAATGGGTGCTCGCCGGCGGCGCTTCGCTGCCGCGTCTCGTGTACGAGAAGCTTACGGCGCTCGGGGTCAGGACACTTACGGCATACGGTCTTACGGAAACCACTGCGCTTTACGCGATAGCCCCGCTGTCCGAAGGTCCGCACGCCGGGTCGGCTGGCAAAGTCGCGGAATGCCCTGGAGTCGAGACGAAGGTCTCCGATGGCGGCGAGCTCCTTATTCGTGGCCCGTCCGTCATGAAGGGCTACTTCCGCGACCCGGAGCACACGGCGGTGGCGATAGACGCGGACGGATGGTTTCACACTGGCGACATTGGGCGCATAGACGAGGAAGGGTATGTGTGGATAACCGGGCGACGTTCGCGGACGATTGTGCTTTCATCTGGCAAGAAAGTCGCTCCTGAGGAGCTGGAGGAGATGCTGCTTGGCATTCCTGGTGTGCGCGAAGCGCTTGTTTCGGGCGACCCAGAAACGCGTGAGATACGAGCCGAGGTGTATGGCACAATACCAGAGGAATCGCTTCGCCGAGCAGTAGGTGCACTGAACCTGCGATTGCCGGTCTACAAGCGCATTGGTTCCGTATCGATACGTTCTACACCGTTTGAGCGGACGTCGTCCGGCAAGATACGAGTGTAGTGCCTTTTGCGATGAACGCAAGGCTTAGCTCCTTTTTTGCGGCATTGGCCGTGCAGCTAACGGCAGTTGCCGCTGTTGTGGAACTTTCTACTGGCGCCGCGAGCTGTTGCGTTGATCTCGATGGTGCAAGGATTCTCTCTTATCGCGCCAATGGCGTCGAGGTGCTTTTGAATGATGATCCACCGCAGACGAATGCGATCGACTGGGCGCACGGCGGCATACCGATATGCTGGCCGCGCTTTGGCGTTGATGCGACGGGCAAGATACATGGTACGGCGTGGCGTCGTACGTTTGCCGTGAGCCGCCGCCTCGTCGAGCCGTCTCGATCCGAACTGGTCCTTGGGCTGTCGGAGGGTCCGGCGAAGCTTGAGTATTTCATTGTCCTAACGGACTGCCTGTCGCTTGAAATGGTGACAACGAATACAGGGACAAACGAATTCATGTGTTCGTATGGCTTCCATCCGTATCTGCGCGTTGCAGAACGTGATCGTACCACGGTGGACGGGATAGACGCGCTTGCGTTCGAGGACGATCCAAGCCGCGATAGTCCTGAGCGTGGCGTGTGGCGTGGGATGCTTGCCCTCACGTCGTCCATTGACAGGATATTCCGAATGCCAGATGCAGGAAGTCACGGAGTCTTCGCGATTCATGACCGCGCTGGCGGTAGGATTGCGTACATCGAATGCCTGGGAGCGAACCATGTTAACGTATGGAACCCTGGCTCCGAGAAGAACTGCCCCGGTGTAGTGCCTGGCGATGAATGGCGCCGCTTTGCATGTGTCGAGCCTATTCTGGTTGGCGGTGTGGATGGCAGTCCGCTGCCTATTCCACCAGGAAAGAGGCGATCGCTCAAGATGACGATACGTTCAGTTAAATGCGAACAGGATGCCGCAAGATGAAGAACTCAAAGCTAACTGTGTTTCTGCTTGTGCTATGCTTTGCCCTATGGGGGCTTGTGAACAACATGTCCGACAACCTCGTGCCGGCGTTCCAGCGCATATTCACCATGGATCAGGACCGTGCGGTGCTTGTGCAGGTGGCTTTCTACGGCGCATACGCGGTGCTTGCGCTTTTTACGTCCATATTGGTTGAGGAATTCTCGTTTCGAACTGGCATTCTAATTGGTCTTGCGGTCTACGTTTGCGGTGCGCTTTTGTACATACCGGCATGCATAAAGCAAAGTTTTGACTTCTATTTCATAGGCATATTCGTGGTTGCGGGGGGCTGCGCCATACTGGAGGCGTCGTCCAACTCGTGCATGCTTGCACTGGGAGATGCGAAGAGCGCAATCAGGCGGCTCAATTTCGCGCAGGCAATGAATCCCGTTGGCTCCATCGTCGGCATCTTCATCGCTCAGAAGGCGATTCTTGCGCACCTGAACCCGGCGACTGTAGAGGAGCGGCTTCAGATGACGCCTGAGCAGCTTAGTCCGATTGTGCATTCTGAGCTGACCTGGATATGCGTTCCTTACGTTGCGCTCTGCCTCGTGATGCTGGCGATATGGGTGTATTTCCTTCGCCATCCGATAGAGACGAGGCTTGAGGCTGCGCCGTGCGTGCGCGCTCCCTTTGCAACGCGCTGCATGCACGTTGGCGGCGCGGTACTTGCCACTGCTCTCCCGTTCGTTCTTACGGGCGTGCTTTTCCCGGACATGGACAAGCTGTCGTGGATGCTCTGCGGCATGATCGGTCCGCTTGTCTGCATTGCCGCGATGCCGGCCTATCGTGCGTCGTTCAGAACGCTTGCGATGACTCCTCGCTACGTTTTCGGGCTTGTCGCGCTGTTCGCCTACGTAGGCATGCAGATTGCGGTGTGGACGTGGATGAACGTGTACGGGCAGAAGGAGCTTGGAGTCGCGCCGGATGTGTCGGCCAACTACTACATATTGGCAATCGCGATACACATTGCGAACTGCTGGGCTGGTACATACGCAATGAAATGGATTGCGCCTTGGAAGATAATGGCCGCGTACTGTGTTTTCGGTTTTGTCTGTTGCATGGGCACGATCTACCTGCCGTCTGCCGTTTTGTTCTCGGTTTGCGGAGTGCCGTTCTCCGCAAACATCCTGTCGCTTATGGGCATAAGCCTTTTCATGGCAATACTTTTCCCTACGATATACGGCATGGCTCTTGGCGGTCTTGATCCGAAGTGCTTCAAGCTCGGCGGTCCAGGCATGATAATGGCCATACTAGGCGGAGCCGTCGTGACGCCATGGATGGCCGATGTGATCAGTGCGAAGGA
>CACYCL010000057.1 GCA_902772905.1 uncultured bacterium
AGTGGAACAGCGGCATGATAGTCTCGAAGGGAACGAAGGTCGAGCATTGGCTCAATGGCGTGAAGGTTCTCGAATACGAGCGCGGCAGCGAAGCTTTCCGCAAGGCGGTAGGCGTTTCCAAGTACAAGACCTGGGGGCGCGACGCCAAGGGGAAGCCGCAGCCGTGGGGCGAGCTTCCAGAGGGGCGGCTGCTCCTTCAAGACCACGGAGATTCAACAGTTTCGTTCTGCAACCTCAAAGTCAAAGAACTCTAATGACAACATTTGAAACAAGAAAGAAACAATAAAATGTCTAAAGATAAAAACTTCGATGCGGGACTGTCATCTGGAATGTCGAGACGCGATTTTTGCAAGCGCTCGTTTACGGGGCTTGCAGGCGTAATCGCAGCGGGCTCGGCCCCGGTGTTCATACCTGCGAGCGTTCTTGGCAAAGAGGCGCCGTCCAACAAAATAGCACTTGGCGTCATCGGCTGCGGCCGCATCGCCCACAGCTACAACGTGCCGTCGTGTCTCGCCAAGGGCGGCAAGGCGATATGCGATTTCATCGCGCTCTCCGACGTCGACATTCCGCGCATGAACAGCCTCAAGAGACGTCTTGCCGAAAGGAAGATGCAGGGACGCGACCTCGTTGACGCTTCGCGCTGCTACCAGAACTACCGCAAGCTTCTCGCGGATCCCGCCATCGACGGCGTTCTCATCGCGACGCCCGACTTCTGGCATGCGCAGATGGCGATCGAGGCTTGCCGCGCGGGAAAGGACGTCTTCCTCCAGAAGCCAATGGCTCTCACTGTGGGCGAGGGCCGCGCGATTCTCGACGCCGTAAAGAAATACAAGCGCATTCTCCGCACCGGCACGCAGCAGCGCACAGAAGAGAACTTCATCCACGCCGTCGAATGCGTCCGCGAAGGGCGGATCGGCAAAATCGTGCGCGTCGAAGTGGGCGTCCCGGACGATCCCGTCGAATACAATCTTCCCCTGGTCGAGCCGGTTCCCGAAGATTTCGACTGGAACATGTGGCAGGGCCCTGTCGCGGAAGCACCGTATTCGCGCCTTCGCAGCCACAACCGCGGCGTTGGCAAGCAGGCGGGGAAAGTTGTTTTCCAACGTTCCGGCTGGATGACGATCCAGGCGTACTCGATGGGCATGGTCGCGAACTGGGGTGCGCACCACATGGATACGGCCATTCGCGGACTCGGCGAAGAGCTCGGCGGGCCCGTGTCGGTCGATGCCACGTGCGAATACCCGAAGGGCCGCAAACTCTGGGACGTCCACGGCGAATGCGACATCACTTGGACTTACGGTTCGGGCGCCGTCATCAAGATGGCCTCGACGCGCAAATATCCGTGCGGCATCAGGTTCTACGGCGAGAACGGAGACTGGGTGTTCTGCGGATTCGCCGGGAAGCAGACGAAGAGCGATCCCGTGGGAGTTTCAAAAGACAAGGTCGCCGGAATGCCCATCGCCGCGAGCCGTAAGGGCATCATCGAAGATTCCGTCTCGAAGCCGCTTCCGCGCCCGATGGAGCACAACCGCGAATGGGTCGAGGAGATGCGCACTCGCGGGCCGCTCGCAATGCCGCTTGAAGAAGCGCAGGTCACATCCAACGCCTGCATCCTCGGCTACATGGCGATGAAGCTTGGGCGCAAACTCAAGTGGGACGCCAAGGCCGAGAAGTTCATCGACGACGCCGAAGCGAACGGAATGCTCTTCCGCGACGAACGCGAGGGGTTCGGCGTGAAGCAGTATCTGGCAGAGCTCGCCCGCGCATGATGCCGGGAATCCGCGCCGGGAGAAGAATCGCCCACAGCCCGACCGCCCACACAATCTCGACGCACCACACCGTCCGGTCGGCGGGGTAGATGCCCAGCACGGCCGCCACGCACACAAGCGCGGCGACCATCCACAAATCCCGCTTGGGGCGACTGTACGATATTGAATTGCCCATGCGCTATCGTCGCTGCTGTTGTCTCATTTCGCCCTTCATCCCAAGACATCCATGTGCGTCATGGAGGAAATCTTGATAGTTTTCCGGCGTGACGACTTTCCAGTCGCTTTGTGGATATGCCGCGAGGTATGCCGACGGGGGACGCGGCTTGCGCCGGATGTTCCACTTGAACTCGTATGCCGCGAAACAGCCGTCCCGCTCCTCGACATAATCAACTTCG
>CACYCL010000058.1 GCA_902772905.1 uncultured bacterium
CAGAGGATCATACGGGTCGTATGCCTGGCACTTGAGGCGAACCTCCGTTCCGTTCCGCACGATGCGTTCGTAGCGCCACACGAGCCACCCGACCGCCGAGACCTGAAGCGCCAACACGGCGCACGTCACTGCAACTGCCTTGTTCATGATTCACACCTTCCCTTTTGTACGAAACAGCACGACGTTGAGCGCGACGAGAGCCTGGCCGGCGACAATCAGCACGATCCCCTTGACAATGAAGTCGGCTTCGCTCATGAAGAACTTGGCAAGTATCAGATACAGCAGCAGCGTCGACCCGATGTTCATAAAGGCAAACCGTCTTTTCACTATTCCATAGATGGTTGTCACGACAGCAAGGGCGAGCGACGCGACATAGGTTGAAATATGGGCCTCCGACGACACGGACGGCATCGCGGCAAGCGACGCTGTTATGATGGCGACCATAGGCCATACTGGAAGCTTGAATGCCTCGCCGACTCCCAACACAAGCGCCGAGCATCCCCAGAACACCAGGATCCCAGTCTGCATTCTGCAGTCAAAGCAAAACACCAGCATCCATGCCATGCCTAGCGAATAGACAAGCCCCATCGCAACCTGACACCCCACAAGCGCCGTGCGTGGCGGATGGCGTCTCAGGAACGCCACGTAGGCCGGAACCGAAGCCGCCAGAATCAAGAACGCATTCACGATTGCATTGGCATCGACGCCAGCCCACCCGTTACCACTCGATCCCGCATAGACGAACGCTAACACCGGCCATGCAGACATTGCCACAGCTGATCGCGTCATCCAAACGACCGGCAACGTCAAGGCAGCAACGAACATGACAAGGTCCGGCACCTTTCCGCCGACGTTGTAAGTTTGCGCGACAAGGCATGCGGCGGCTATGGTCGATATGAACCACAGTATGCCGAGCGGCTCCCAAAATGCCATCGTACGCCATCCTCTTGCATTCGCCGCAATCGCAGTGCCACCGCAGGCAAGCAGTGGCGCGATGGCGACTATCGCACGTTCAGCTCGTCCAAGATGATTCCAGTTCGCGGCGAATATCGCAATCACCCCAAGACCGATGAGCAGTGCCCCGAATGACCCGGCGATGATTGCACCCCAGCCGATCCGAGATTCTGCCGACCGATACCGCGCGAATAGCGCGTCAGCAGTTGCTTTGTCAACGACGCCTTCAGACCGCCATTTGGCGATCTCTCCCTTTATCCATTCTTCTTTTTTCATATCACTCCTCGAATACCGACTTGAATCTGAGAGAGACGACAGCCACCAGCCCTGCAAACGCCACCGAGAACGATTCAATGACAGGCAGTGAAAAATAGCGGTGTCCAATGACAAAGGCCAAATACAGCGCAACAAGCCCGAGTGCCGCGACAACATCCCAGAACATCATTACGTAGACACATTGCGCTGGACCGATCCACTGGAGTCGGCAGTTGATCTCGTCGACATCCTCCCGGAGACCACCTAGCATCCTGAGCGCGACAAACAGCATGACAGGCACGCCGAGCAAGTTGATGCCGACAAGAAGAAAAACAATGGCGTCCATGTCTCAGCCCTCCAATCCACTGAAAACCGAATTGCAGATATGGTCTGCAACCTTCTCCGCCCACTCACGCACGCCTACGCCCTTCGGACGGAAGTCGCCGTGCCACTTTCTGTCGGCGAGCGCATAGACCGAGACCTGCGCCCATATGGACGACGCCCAGAGGTCGAGCTGCTCGCTGTCCTTCACCTTCATCGCGAGAAGCTTCTTGAGCCCCTCGTAGACCGGACGCCCGAACGACTCCTTGAACTCCTTGTGAAACTTGGTAGGCGCGGTCACCTCGTGGTGGAAGAGCCCCGCGCAGAGACGCTGCGCCATCTTGGTCGGAAGCGTCATGAACAACATGCCGTCCACCCACTCGCGCACGGCGGAACGCCAGGTGGCCTCGTCCACCACCTTCTCATGGAGAATCGCCAGCGGAGCGCCGAGGTCGCCGAAGAGACGCTTCGCGACGATGCGGTAGAGCGCCTCCTTCGAGCCGAAGTATCTGTTCATGAGCGCAGAGTTCACATCTGCGCGGCGGCATATCTCCCGCGCCGAGGCAAGCTCGAACCCCTTGTCGGCAAACTCCGCCTCCGCCGCGGCGAGTATCGCCTCGCGCGTCTCGACGCCGTCCTGCCGCGCCTTTCGCCTTGCCTTTCCCATCGTGCAACCTCCTATTATCGTAATCACGCGTATACTTTATCATATTTTCGGGCGGCGTGTCAACCCCCGACGCATGTTTTTTGGTATAATAGCGCCCGTCACAAAGGAGGACTCAATGAAAATCGCTATTCTGGGAGCCGCCGGCCGCATGGGCCGGAAGATATTCGAACTTGCCGAAGGCACCGAGCTGGAGGTCGTCTCGCGCGTGGACATCGCCGACGGGTTCGACCGCGAATGGGCGCCGTCTGTCGAGGGCGTCATCGACTTCTCGTTCCACACCGCCGTCGCGCCGGCCGTCGAAAAGGCCGCCGCGCAAGGGCTTCCATACGTGATAGGCACGACCGGCCTTACGCCCGACGAACAGGTCCGCGTGGACGCCGCCGCCAAGCTCATACCGATCGTGCAGAGCGGAAACTACTCGCTCGGCGTGAACCTGCTGCTGGAACTGGTGCGCAAGGCGGCAACCGTGCTTGGCCCGGAGTACGACATCGAAATCACCGAAATGCACCACCGCCACAAAAAGGACGCACCATCCGGAACGGCGCTTATGCTCGCCAAGGCGGCCGCCGCCGGACGCGGCAGGCCAAACGATTTCGTCTTCGGTCGCCACGGCGACATAGGCGAACGCCCAGCCGGCGAGATTGCAGTCCATGCGCTTCGCGGCGGATCGGTGGTCGGCGACCACACCGTCATGTTCGCGGGAGACCTCGAACGCGTCGAGATCACCCACAAGGCGCAGGACCGCGCCGCGTTCGCCGCAGGCGCGCTTAAGGCGCTCGCATGGGCGAAGGGACGCCCCGCAGGCATATACACCATGCGGAACGTCCTAGGCTTCGATTAACGAGCCTTCGCCGCAGCCTTCATCTCGGCGACAGAGTCGATGATTGCATCGACCATGAAGTCGACCTGCTCCTTCGTGAGCCCGTAGATCGGCAGATGCGTGTAGCGTTCGTCGAACACGGCTTCCGTTATCGGGCAGGTCGCCGCTATTTTCTTCTCGTCGCACCCTCTGCCTATCGCGGCGCTGAAACGGTAGATGGGCCCAAAGTGCGGAATGTTGGTTACACCCTTCTCCTCCAGCTTGGCCTTGAGCGTCTGCACAGTTCCGCCGCACACCTTCGGATCGATCTGAAGCTGGTAGAGGTGAAAGGTCGGCTTGACGTTTTCATCTCCGAGGAGCTGCGGCATGACGCCGGGGATGTTCGAAAGCCGCTTTGTCACGTACGTCGCAAGGCGCGTGCGCTCGCGGATTATCTTGCCGTAGCGCTTCAGCTGGAGAAGCAAGCCAAGGGCCTGTATCTCCGTGACCGATGCATTGTTGCTGGCCTGGTACCTCACGTCTCCCTTGCCCTTTATGAGCGACACGTTGTAGAGCCAGTTCTTGATCTTAGACCCGAAATCGACGCCGAGGAAGCGCGCGCGCCTCGCCTCGTCGCGATACGCCTTGACATTCGAGACGAACACGCCGCCCTCGCCGAACGAGGTGCAGTTCTTCACCTCGTGCATCGAGAAGCAGCCAAAGTGCCCTATGGTGCCCAGCTTGCGCCCCTTGTACTCTCCGCCGAAGCCGTGCGCGGCGTCTTCCATGACGACTATGTCGTGCTTCTTGGCGAGGCGCATTATGGGATCCATGTCGCACGGATACCCTCCGATGTGCACGGGGACTATGATCTTGGTCTTCTTCGTTATCTTGCGCTCGACGTCCTTCGGATCCATGTTGACCGTGCGCGGGTCGACGTCTGCGAAAACAAGCTTCGCGCCTACGGAAAGCGGATACGCCACCGTCGCGATAAACGTGTTGGTCGGGACAATGACTTCATCGCCAGGGCCGATCCCGGCGTAGCGATAGCCAAGCTCCAGCGCCGCAGTGCAATTCGAAACGAAAAGCGAACTGCCCTCCTCGACGCCAAGGTACTTGTCAATCGCCTTCTCGACTTCCGACACCTTGTCTCCCATGGAAAGCTTGCCGGGAGGCGTTGACACCTTTCCAAGTGCCTCTATCGCAGACTTCACGTCGCGCAGCGCGGCATTGTACTTCGCTCCCCTGCCCTGCATGAGGAACTTCACGAACTCGAACGCGTCTGCCGCGCTGTAGTTCTCGCCGACGGCCGCCCATGGCACCTTGGTGTCGCCTGTGTTGTACCTGAAGTCGCTGGTCTTTTCTTTACCCATCGTGTATGTCCTTTTCTTTGTATAGCGTTGCTGACCTATATTGATCACTGTGAAAATCTATGAAATTTAGCTTGGACTCATCGCGCAAACCCTCTCGACGAATGGCGCGATGAACACTTCGGAAACCTCCATGCCAAGACCAATGCTAGGCTTGTTCGTCCCGTGGAAATCGCTGCCAGCCGTCTTGAGCAGACCAAGCCTGTCGGCAATTCGTTCAAACATTGTGTTTTCACCTGGTGCATTCGCTTGATAGTGCGCCTCTAGCCCATCAAGCCCCTTCTCCCTTAGCGCAGACAATTCGCGTTCCGCAACGTCATATTCCGGACGTGAATTCTTCCAGCTGCGCCTCCAGAACTTCGGGTGGGCCATCACGCACAGACCACCAGCCGCGTGCACCGCCCTAAAGGCATCTTCCTGCGACGGCCTGAAGCGCGGTTCATAGCACCGCGTTTCAGGGGGAGAATCTTCGAGCATGTATTTCTCAAATGCAACACGCACTGATGGCGCGTAGCCGTGTTCAAACAGCCAACGCGCGAAGTGAGGACGCGCCAGAACCTCTCCATGCGGCTCTGGGGCTATGTCTAGAATTCCTATTCTCCGGAAATTCTCGAATATGCGACCGTTGCGCTCGTTGCGCCCGACTAGGATTCTCCTGAGCAATCCCCTAAGTTCCGCATTGCTCGGATCAATGCCAAGCCCCAGCAGATGGAGCCTGTCAAAGCCAATTCCCGGTTCAATGCTTATCTCAACGCCAGCAATGAATCGCGTTCGACATCCACCGTCTGCCGCGCTGCGGCCTGCGGACAGAAACTCCGCCGTGCCATCAGTGTTGTCGTGGTCTGTTATCGCCATAATGGCGAAGCCGCCTGATGCGCCTGCTTCCGCGAGGGCCTTCGGCGCAAGGGTACCGTCACTCGCCGATGAGTGCACATGAAGGTCAACGCGCATCAATGGCCTCCTTGAGCACGTCTGTCCATTGCGCAATGTCGCCGCGACGCTCCACTATCAACCGCAGGTATGGCTCGGTGTTGGACTTGCGGACGTTCACCCAGCCGTCGGAGAACTCAAGCCTCACGCCATCCATCTCGCTGCGTCCGATCTCCGTGCCGAACGAGGAGGCTGCCGCCAGCACGCGCGCAATGGCCGCGTCCTTGTCTTCCACCCTGAAATTCATTTCGCCTGAATTGGCGTAGCGGGACACGAGCGGTCGCATCATCTGCGAGAACGTCTCTCCGCGCGACTTCGCCAGCGCCACCTCCGAGAGCACACGCCTTGCGGCGAGCACGCCAGAGTCGCAGCCGAAGAATTCTGCGAAATAGTAATGCCCAGCAAGCTCTCCGCCGCAGAGTGCACCGCGTTCTCGCATCGC
The DNA here is from genome assembly GCA_902772905.1 of uncultured bacterium. Taxonomy (GTDB): domain Bacteria; phylum Verrucomicrobiota; class Kiritimatiellia; order RFP12; family UBA1067; genus UBA1067. Next base: position 5,739 of record CACYCL010000058.1, read on the forward strand.
GGGCTTCGCAAACGCATGACCGACCTGCACCATGGAAGGCTCGAACCCATGTTCGCGCAGCGCTTCAATTGCACCACGCGACGTGCGCACGTCATGCAGCACTACAGGCCTCTCCACGCCACTCGCCCCACGCACGGCCAAAGTCGCACACGCAATGACTGGTATAAGGTAGTCTGGCTGCACAAAGCCACCATGCTCATCTACAAACATCGCGCGGTCAGCGTCGCCGTCAAAAATGATTCCGCAATCCAGCCCTTTCTCGCGCACAATTGCCGCAATCTGCTCTCGCGCCTCAGCCTTGAGCGGATTCGGAGAGTGCGCCGGGAACCTGCCGTCGAGATTGTCGTTTATCACCACCGCATCCGGGAAGAGTTTTCTAACCAACAACGACGCCATGCCGTTGGAACAGTCCACTGCATACCGCAGGCCGGAGAACGACGCATCGTCCGTTGCCTCGCGCTGCCACGCAACGTAGCGTTCAAGGGCAACAGGATCGGAGGCCTTTGACACAACGCCGACTGATTGCGCAATGTCGCCGCTGTCGGCAAGCGCAAGTCGCTCCACTTCGTCAAGACCATTGGCATAGCCAACGGGAAGCGCAGTGCGCATGGACACTTTGAGTCCGTTATCGCTCGGCGGATTGTGCGAAGCCGTCACCATGACAGAGCCGTCGTATCCGTCCTGCGCAGTGAAGAAATAGACCATAGGCGTCGTCGCAAGGCCAATATCCACGACCTCGGCCCCTGCTTCAGAAAGCCCGGCTACAAGCGCAGAGGTCATATCCGACCCTGTCACGCGGCAATCGCGACCAACAAGCCAGCGACGACCCTTTACGATGCGAGGCAGCGCACGTCCTATCCTTCGCACCAGTCCGAGATCAAAGTCGATCCCGAACGTGCCGCGCATATCATACGCCTTAAAGAATCCCATATCTCAATTGCTTTCCTGCAGAACCAAACGACCCTCGGAGAATGGCGGGCCTGGCGGGAATCGAACCCACTACCCGCGGTTTAGAAAACCGCTGCTCTATCCGAATGAGCTACAGGCCCAACAAATCTCTTGGATTTGTCGGTTTGTTGTGTAATTGTATTGTAATTGCCCAACTCCGACGTGCCAACTTCGTGGATGGCATTATATCATTTTATTAGCCACAATGTCAATGTGATGTGGTCCAGATGGCTTTTTAAGCGCGGCGATCTGGTCGCGCAGATATGCTGCGCGCTCAAATTCAAGGTTGTCCGCCGCTTCAAGCATTTCGCGCGTCAGCTCCGCCACAAGCTCGGCACCCGTCGGCTCGGCGGCAGGCGCTCCAGGCACTGCGGACGGACGCGTACCCTTCGCGCCCAGCTTTGACGCATTCGACTTGAACACGTACGCACTCTCGTTTATGTCGCGCTTCACCGACTTAGGCATTATGCCGTGCGCCTCGTTGTACGCAATCTGCTTCGCGCGGTGAGCCTTCGTTATGCGCAAAAGGTCGCGTATCGCGTCCGTCTTGTGGTCGCAGTAGAGTATTACCCTTCCGCGTTCATGGCGCGCAGTGCGCCCAGCTGTCTGCACAAGCGACGTAGTGGAGCGAAGGAAGCCCTCCTTGTCTGCATCAAGTATGGCGACCAGGGCGACTTCGGGCAAGTCCAGTCCCTCGCGCAAAAGATTTATGCCAACAAGAACGTCAAACTCGCCCTTTCTAAGACGCTGCAGTATCGACACTCGCTCGATGGCGTCGATATCGCTGTGAAGGTATTCCACGCGAATGCCGATTTGATGCAGGTAGCGGGTAAGGTCCTCGGAGCTGCGCTTTGTAAGCGTCGTAACAAACACGCGGTCTCCTCCGTCCACCACCTTGCGAATCTCCGCAATCAAGTCGTCGATCTGGCCTTTGAGCGGACGCAGCTCGATCTCCGGGTCAAGAAGACCTGTCGGGCGTATCACCTGGTCTGCCACCGTCTTTGCAATCGACAGCTCGTATTCGCCTGGTGTTGCGGAGCAGAACACGACCTGATGAACCTTTGAGTTGAATTCCTCAAACATGAGCGGACGGTTGTCCTTCGCGCTAGGCAGACGGAAACCATACTCCACAAGCTTCGACTTGCGTGCCTGGTCGCCATTGTACATAGCCCTGACCTGCGGCACCGTTACGTGGCTTTCGTCGATTATCGTAAGGAAATCGTCGGGGAAATAGTCTATGAGGCATTCACCGGCAGTGCCAGGGGCGCGCCCGGTGAGCGGACGAGAATAGTTCTCGATGCCGTTGCAGTATCCGAGCTCGCGCATCATCTCTATGTCGTATTCGGTGCGCTCGCGGAGGCGCTGCGCCTCAAGGAGCTTTCCCTTTGACGCAAACTCCTTCAGTCGCTCGTCAAGCTCCGCCTCGATGCGCGCGAACGCCGCCTCGAACCTGTCCCTGCCCATCACGAACTGCTTCGCCGGCGTGATGACAGCCGCAGGCATTGAGACTCCGCACTTGCCGGTTAGAGGATCCAAATCGCGTATTGAATCAACGTCGTCGCCGAAGAACTCAACACGAATCGCCTTGGTCTCGTAGGCGGGGAATATGTCCACGATATCGCCGCGCACACGAAAAGTGCCAGGCTGGAAGTCGTAGTCGTTTCGGACGTACTGCGCCTCGACAAGCCTCGCAACCAGTCCAGAACGCCCACCGCAGGAGTCGCCAAGCGATATGCGAACGGCCAGGTCGCGGTATTCGTCGCTTTCGCCTAGGCCGTATATGCAGCTTACGGACGAGACGACGATAACGTCGCGGCGAGCTATGAGCGCGTTCGTCGCCGCCAGGCGGTAGCGCTCGATCTCCTCGTTGATGGACGCATCCTTCTCGATGTACGTGTCGGTCTGAGGAATGTACGCTTCTGGCTGGTAGTAGTCGTAGTACGAAATGAAGTACTCTACCGCGTTCTCGGGAAAGAACTCCTTCAGCTCCGCGAAAAGCTGAGCGGCCAGCGTCTTGTTGTGGCTGAGTATGAGCGTAGGCCTGTTCCAGCGCGCGATCAGGTTCGCCATCGTGAACGTCTTGCCGGAACCGGTCACGCCCCTGAGCACAAGCCTGTCGTCGCCGCGCTTAAGCCCCTTCACAAGCGCGTCTATAGCCTCGGGCTGGTCGCCGGTCGGCTTGAACTTCGACCGCAGCTTGAACATCGGTCAGTTGAACATGAACTCAACGACGTCCCCGTCCTGCATCTCGTATTCCTTGCCTTCAGGACGAAGCGCGCCAGCCTCGCGCGCACCTTTCTCGCCGCCGTACTTGACGTAGTCGTCGAACGAGACAACCTGTGCACGTATGAAGCCCTTCTCGAAGTCCGTATGAATCACGCCGGCGCACTTCGGCGCCTTCCAGCCGCGACGGAACGTCCATGCACGAACCTCCTTCGGACCTGCGGTGAGAAAGCTTGCCAGTCCGAGCGTATGGTACGCAAGACGGATGGTCCTGTCGAGGGAAGACTCCTCAAGACCGTAGCTCTGGAGGAATTCCCTTGCCTCGTCGTCGGAAAGCCCGGCGAGATCGGCCTCCATCTGGGCGCACACGACCACGCACTCCGCGCCCTCCTTGGCCGCGTATGCCTTCAGTGCCTCGACGTGGGCGTTGCCGTCGCCTGAAACGTTGTCGTCGGCAACATTCGCGCAGTATATCACCTTCTTGTCGGTCAGGAAATGAAGCTCCTTCAGAACCTCGAGTATCGGATCGCCGTCCTTGCGCGGGAACGAGCGGACGCTCTTGCCCTCCTCAAGATGCTTCAGAAGCGCCGCGCATGCCTCCGCTTCGGGTCTCAGCGCAGGCTTGGCCTGCGCCTCCTTCTTTATGCGGTCGTAGCGCTTCTGCAGCTGCTCCATGTCGGCAAGCACAAGCTCGGTCTCGATGACCTCCGCGTCTCCGACGGGATCGATTGGCGCGGACTTGTTGCCGCCCTCCTGGACGTGAATGATGTCGTCGTTCTCAAAACACCTTACGACGTGAAGAATCGCGTCGCACTCGCGTATGTTCGCAAGGAACTTGTTACCGAGGCCCTCGCCCTTCGACGCGCCCTTCACAAGCCCCGCTATGTCGGTGAACTCGACCGTCGCGCGGATTATCTGCTGCGGATTCACGATCTTCGCAAGCGCATCCAGACGCGAGTCGGAAACTTCGACTATCGCGCTGTTGGGCTCGATCGTGCAGAACGGATAGTTCTCGGCAGCGGCCTGCTGGCGCTTCGTGAGCGCGTTGAACAGAGTGGACTTGCCGACGTTAGGCAGCCCGACGATTCCTACTGAAAGACCCATTATCTCTTCTCCTTGATTGTTGGCTTTGGCGGCATGTTGTAGACGCGCGAGTTGGGCGGGACGGACGATATAAGCCAGACGCTGCCGCCTATCTCAGAATCATGGCCTATCGTCGTTTCGCCGCCGAGGATGGTCGCGCCAGCGTAGATTACTACATTGTCCTCGACGTTCGGATGCCGTTTCACGCCCTTGACGAGTGCCCCGGTCACAGGATCTTTGTCGAAAGAAAGAGCACCCAGAGTCACACCCTGGTACAGCTTGACGTTGCGGCCTATTACCGTCGTCTCGCCGACGACGACGCCCGTTCCGTGGTCGATGAAGAACCTCTCCCCTATCTCGGCGCCGGGATGTATGTCTATGCCCGTCTTCGAATGGGCCTGCTCGCTCATTATGCGCGGCAGAATCGGCACCTTCAGGTCGTAAAGCACGTGCGCGAGGCGATGCACCGTCACCGCATACAGCCCAGGATACGCCATGACAACCTCCATGCGACTCGTCGCAGCCGGGTCGCCCTCGTACGCCGCCTGCACATCTGTATCGACAAGGCGCTTGACTTCTGGCAACGCCGCGACAAACGCGCGCACAAGCTCCGCCGCGTCGCGCCCTGGGCAAAGCAGGCGAATCTCCCTTTCCAAATCAGCCGCAATGCCAGGCACTGGATCGGCAGCGCCAAGCTCGGCGTACACGCATGGATGCAGCAGCGCCATCGCGCGCCGCACTATGCTTTCTACTCTCTCCGGCAATGTCATAGTTGTGTATTATACCATAAGCGACGGTGGCGGCGCAGAATCTCGCCGCGACTGCAGCAGCACGCCGATCGCAAGGCGCTCGCTACGCCTCTACTGCGTCGCGCTTGAAGAAGAATATGCGGGCGATGAGCACTGCGACCGCGCCCAGCGCATACGTTCCGCCGAACATCGCGATTCCGTGCTGGTACGAGAAGTGCTGACCTACATAGCCAAGCACGGCCGTCGCAGGGCATCCAATCAGGAACGCGCCGCATAAATACACGCCCATCGCGGCTGCGCGGTAGCGCGGCGCAACGACCTCGAAAAGCCCAGAGTAGAGCGAGCAGTCGAAAAAGCCTCCGCCAAGGCCAAACACGAACGTCATGATGCAGCAAAGCGCGAGGTTCGGCATGTACACCATCGCCGCCATGGCAGGCGCGGAAAGCGCAAGGCCGATTATGAGCATGTCTATGCGAATCGCCGGGAAGCGATGCGCAAGGCGGTCCGAAAGGCGAGCTCCGGTTGCGATGCCGATAAACGATCCGATGTAGAACCAAACAACGGAGTGAAGAGCCGCCGACGCGGGCGAGAGCGCAAAGCCGCCGAGTTCTGGCCCCTGACGCATGAAGAGAGGCAGGAAGGTGCGGAAGCAATTGGAGCCGAACACCAGCATCCCGAACGCGAACGTAAGGAGCACGGCCGACGGCTTGGACACCATGGCAAGCGCAGCCTCCTTGAAGCTTGCACGATCCGACTCCCCAGACTGACGGTGAAGCACAAGCGGAGGAGTGTCACGCAGGAGGAACGCCAGCGCAAACGTCCATGCCACGCCAATAGCGCCAAACATCCAAAACGCGTACCGCCACCCCTCAGCCGATGCCGCCCCGAACACACCGGCAAGAGCGCTGGCCACGATTATGCCGAAGTACAGCCCTGTCTGGTATATCGAAAGCGCGGTTGAGCGCGTCTCGTGGTGGTATTGCGCAATGAGGGAACTCGCCGAGGCCGGTATCATGCACTGCCCTATGCCGTTGAGAAGCCCGTACATGACTAGCATGCCTACGAACCCGTCTACGAATCCCGTGCCAAGAACGCTTGCCGAGAACAGGAACGCGCCGAACACTACCACCCATTTGCGGCGCATCATGTCCGCAGCTATTCCCGCAAGCGGCACGATAAGTCCATAGGCGAAAAGAAACGCCGTCCGGGTAAAGCCCCATTCGGCGTCGCTCGTCCCCGGAAGGGATGCCTTGATGTCCGGCAGGGAGGCGTTGAAAATCTGGCGCGTGGCATGCATCAGGAAGTAGGTGAAGGCCAGCAACGCCAGCATCACCCACTTGTATCGACCGTCTTTTCTCTCTTCCGCCGTCATTCGCTCCCCCTCCATCTGGCTTTGACTTACTGTCTTCCCGCGAAGAAACTTATCAGGCGCCGCACATGCGCTGCGCATGCGTCGATTATCGGGTCGGCTAGCTTGTCCGGCGGCACGAACGCGCCGTTCAGATCGCCGAACACCTTGAGCGTCGACTTGATGTACGTGTCGAGGAACTCGGTTGCGATGTTCACCTTCGCGATTCCGCTTTCAATGGCGCGGCGGACGTCGGCAAGCGGAGTTCCGCTGCCGCCGTGCAGGACAAGCGGCGTGTCGGGAAGAGCAGCGGCGATTGCGGCGCAGCGCGGAATGTCGAGCTTCGGCTCGGCCTTGTAGTAGCCATGGGCCGTCCCTATGGATACCGCAAGCGCGTCTACGCCGGTCGCCTTCGCGAAAGAAACGGCCTCGTCGACATCCGTCAGGGCTGTTTCGTCGCCCTGCGCGACATGGCCTATCTCGCCCTCGCACGTGGCGCCGAGCGCATGCGCATAGTCCGCAACGTGCCTGGTCCACTTGACATTCTCGTCGTAAGCCGAACGCGAGCCGTCGTACATTACGGAAGTGTATCCCCAGGCAAGCGCATCCGTAGCCTGCTTGACAGTAGAACCGTGGTCGAGGTGCAGCGCCACGGGAACCTTTGCGCGAAACGCAAGCCTCTGGAGCGTTCCGCAGAGGTCATACGCCTTCCCGGTGTCGAAAAGGCGCATGTAAAGCTGTATTATCACCGGCTCGTTCTCGGCCTCGGCGGCCTTCAGAACCGCCGCTGCCGTTTCGTAGTTGGTGATGTTGAACGCTCCGACGGCCTTCTTCGACCGCCTGGCCGCGCACAGCATCTCCTTCATGTTCACAAGCATGACGCCGCAAGCTCCTCGACTGTGATGACATTTAGCTTGCCGTACTTGACAAGCGCGCGCTTGGTGTACACGGAGCCGACGACGATCCTGTCCTTCTTCGGGTCGTCCGCGCGCGCGGCAACGTACTCGGCGAGCGCCTTGACGATCTCGGGGTGAAGCCTGTCCAGCACGACCGCGCCCTCGCCGCAGCAGTACGTCTCCTCGTCGTTCGTGCCGAACGGCTTCCTGACGGCCTTCAGCGCATCGAGAAGCTTGTCCATGCAGGCGCATCCCTGGTAGTTGCGGATGAAGTCGTCGGCAAGCGCATAGACCTCGCCGGCCGCCTTGGTGAACTTCACCTTCGACTGAAGCGCGAAACCCGCCATGGACTTCACTTCGCACGGCAGCTTCACGCCGAATTCGGGATAGTCCTGCTTGAGAGCGTTCAACGCGGCTGGATTCGAAACCACCAGCGTCTTGACGCCTTCGGCCTCAAGGAACGCGGCAAACTTCTCGGCGGCGGACTTCGCCTCTGCAATATAGCCAAGCACCTTGAGCGCCTTTCCGACGGAACCGCCGGTTATGACCTTGGGCGACACCTTGGCAGCGGCGAAGAGCTTCTTGGCCGCGGCCACGGCGGACTTGTCGGAGGCGGTCGTCTCGTCGAGGAACCAGGCCACGTCGCCCTTGCCGTCGGCCTTCCATCCGACGGACTTCTCGAACTTCGCGGCAAGTTTCTTAACCGCGTCGGGAGCCTTGCCGGCCTCCACCACATCGGCGCGGACCGCCAGGGCGAGACCGTTCTCGTCGAAGTGGTTTACGCAGTGGTGTCGGCAGCAGGCGGAAAGATCCTGGCGGTACAGCGCTTCCACGAAGTCCTCGTCGTCGAATGAATTCGTGCCCGTCCTGAGGCCGTAGATCATGGCTGCGCGGATGCGTGGCGTGTCAACCTCCGTGAAGCGGACGTTGCCGACCGCCGAGAGATGCCGGCACATGAAGCAGAACCGGCAGTTCATTATCGCATCTTCAAATTTGTCGATATGCATTTTGGTCGCTCCTTTCTTTCTCAGCACCCGGCGAAGCCAAGCTTGCCCGGATTCATGATGCAGTTGGGGTCCAGCTGCTTCTTTATGCCCTCGAGAACAGGCATGGCAGAGCCGTATAGGTCCTTTACGTAGCGGCCGAGCTTCAGGCCTACGCCGTGGTGCTCGTTGATGACGCCGCCGTTCGCGATGGCGGCGCGGATGGCCTTGTCCCAGACGGCGTTGTACAGCGCCGCCGCCTCGCGCTCATTCGGCGGAACCTTGTCGCCGGGGAAGATGAATCGCGCGTAGAGCATGCAGCCCCACTCGTACCAGTGCGAGAAGTGGCCGATGAAGCGCGCGTCAGGAAACTCCTTGTTGACGACGTTCTTCATCGCCCAGTATACCCTCTCGATGTGGGCGAAGTCGGCGACCGTGTCGAGCGTTCCGAACGCCTGCGGCACGTGGAACATGTAACCCGGGTAGAAGAACTTGTACTTGTTCTCCCACCACCACTCGCCGCCCTTGGCGCCGAGGTCCTTGCCCTTGAACTGCTTCTCCATTATCTCGCGGGCGTACTTCATCTGCGAGGCGACGATGTCCTTGCGTCCGTCAAATCCGAACACCAGATACGCGCCCTTGTCGAGATCGATGCCGAACACCTTCGAAACGTGCGTCTTGGTCTCGGTCTCGTCGTACAGGCGCATCGCGCACGGCCCGAGACGAGAGCGCATGAGCGTCGCGCCGGCCTGCATGGCGGTGTGGAAGTCCTTGAATATGTAGGCGCGGAACTCGCGGGCCTCCGGCTGCGGATGCACCTTGAGCGTGACTTCGGTGATCACGCCGAGGGTTCCCTCGCTGCCCAGGAAGAGCATCGTAAGGTCGGGGCCGGACGCGTGGCGAGGCACGGGGAGAGTGCGGATGATCTCGCCCGACGGCGTCACGACCTCAAGGCTCATAACCATGTCCTCGATCTTGCCGTACTTGGTCGACAGGACGCCCGTGCCGCGATGCGCGAGGAAGCCGCCGATGGTGGCGCAAGAAATGGACGCCGGGAGATGCATCGTCGAGAAGCCCTCCTTGTTGCAGTTCCACTCAAGGTGGCGCGCGATTATGCCGGTCTGGCAGCGGACGGTGTAGCTCTCCCTGTCCACGCCGTAGAACTTGTTCATCCTCTTCGTGTCGAGGACTATGCCGCCGTATATGGGAAGCGCTCCGCCCTGCGAGCCAGAGCCGCCGCCCCACGGAACGACTGGAATCTTGTACTGCGTCGCGATCTTCATGATCTTCGCGACTTCCTCGGTTGTGCCTGGGTGCACGACGAAATCGGCCTTGGGACATTCCTTGCCGCGGTCGTGCCACATCTCGGGAATCCAGTAATAGTCTATTGAGTGACCGAACTTGTCTGCGAACTTCACATCGACGTTTTCGTCGCCAATGGCGTCCGTGAGCTCCGTCCGAATCATTTCGAACATGTAACTTTCTGGCTTGATCTTCATTTCTGTGTCTTTCTGTGGCTTTCAGATGCGCACATTATACAAAATAACACGTGAGAGTTGGACGGAAAGATTTGCTCCGTAATGAGAAGATGTGAGAAGCGCGGCAAGACCAACTATCCACGCCGCGCCTTGTACACCGGAGCAAGCGCATCATGTATGCGGCGATAGCAGGCGAAGAGGCGGGCGTACTCTGCGGCGGTCTCCGCGTTCGGCTCGATGCGACGCGAAATCTTAAGACACTTCGCAACCGCCTCCTTTACGTCGGCGAACATGCCCACGCCCGTTCCGGCCAGAAGACACGCGCCAAAGCTCGCGTCACCCGGCTCCGGCACTGCGACGGCGCAATTGAACACATTGGCCACTATTTCGCTCCAAAGACGCGAGCGGGCGCCGCCGCCTATGAGGAATATCCGCTTGACGGGCAGGCGCATTTCTTCAAGCGTGCGGTAGCAGTCCCTGAGCGAAAACGCCACGCCCTCCATCAGCGCGCGCGCAAAGTCGCCGCGAGTCGACGAAATCGACACGCCGGCGAACGACGCGCGCAGGTTGGAGTCCCAGTAGGGGCAGCGTTCGCCCTGGAGGTACGGATGGAAGAAGACCCCGTTCGCCCCTGCAGGCGACGCGGACGCTTCGGCGTCTATCAGCGAATAAAGATTCTTGCCGCCTTCGGCGACGCCTGCCTGAGACTGGAGGCAATCGGAATAGAAAGTGTCGCGCAGCCACCTCATGCACAGAGCGGCGGCGTTCGTGGCGCTCACTGAATACCACATGCCAGGCACGATGTGCGAATAAGTGAGCGTCTTTGGATGCGGATGCGCAGATGCAGTCATCGCATTGACGTTTCCCGCCGTCGCAAGCTTTATGATCAGGTCGCCTGGCTCCACCGCTCCCGCGCCGTAGTCCTCTACTGCGCTGTCGGACGAGCCACAGACCACAGGTATGCCCTCAGGCAGCCCTGTCGCCTTGGCAGCCTCTGGCGTTACGCGCCCTGCGACGTCCGTTGGCGCTATGAAGCGCGGCAGCGCCTCCGGCTCAAGCCCGGCCAGATGCACCAGCTCTTCGCACCAGTCGCCCTTTTCCATGTCAAAGAACAGCGTGCCCTGGGCCTCGATCCGGTCTGTAGCCGCCTCGCCTGTGAGAAGATAGCGCACGTAGTCCTTTACGAACAACACGTGCTCCGTCTTTGCAAGCGCATCTGGTTCGTTCCCCTTGAGCCACATCAACTGGGGAAGCGTCCATGTCGGGGCCGGCATCTGGTAGCAGGTGGAGAATATCTTCTCGCCCCAGCCAGCCTTCAGCGCTTCGCACTCGGCGGTTGCGCGCTGGTCGGTCCACATGATAGTGCGGCGAACAGGCCTGTAGCCGCCGTCCATGAGCACTGCGTTGTGCGTGGAGCCGTCAAGCGCACATGCGGCGACATCGCGGAGGTTTATGCCTTTGGCGGACAGTTTCGCAAGCGCCTCGCAGAGAGACGACCACCAGTCGGACGGCTCCTGCTCGCTCCAGCCAGGATGGTCATGGTAGGTCGTGTACTCAACGCTCGCTTCGCCGGCGAAAGAGCCGTCTTCGCCCAATGCCGTCACCTTGCAGCCGCCGGTTCCGTAGTCTATGCCAAGAAGAAGTTTCATGTTTTCTATTATACCAAACGGCACATGAAAAGAGAGCGGAGAACTCTGACAAGACATGAAACCAGATGAGAACGGGCGTTTTACCGTTCGCCCGAGTAGCGTAGAATCCACTCGTCTACCGAGCCAAACATCGGGTGGCAGTTGGAATAAACGTCGTCAGACTCCTTCCATGTCTCCCAGATTGTCGTCGCGCCGCGCTCTAGCATGTAGAGCCAGCCTGGGAAGCCCTCGTGCAGCACAATCCGCCGCGCAAGATCGACGCGTCCGTGCTCGGAGAGGTAAATGAGCATGTAACGCGTCGAGAATATGCCGGTCGTCGGCGCACAGTCCTTCGCCTCAACCGCCTCGACGAGCTTCGCAAGCGCAGCGTTCCGCAGCCGCTCAGGCACGAGTCCGAGATAAAGCGCGATGGCCTGTGCCGACTGCGTTCCGTTCGCTACTGTGCCGTCTTCCTTTATCCATTTTTCCGTAAACACCGAAGCCACCTTCGCCGCGAGCGCACGGAACTCAGCCGCGTCATCCTTGCACCCAAGCCGTTCGGCGAACGACGCCGTGAGCCGCAGGAACTCGTGCCAGTGGGCTGTAGCCGTCAGGTCGTTAGGCGCGCGTTCAAGCGCCTCGTGGTCTCCGATGCATCGTGGGATGTAGCCATCCTGGTACTTCGCGGCGACGAGACGCGCGTACCGTGCGCATACCGGATAGTACGCAAGCGCCCTTTCGTCGCCGTAGTGCCTCAGCAGGGCGTCCATGAGAACAGGCATCGCAAGCGTCCACGAAATCGGGCCCGCCCTGCCTCCCATGCCCTGCGAAACCATCCCGACGTGCGGAGCAGTCTCCGTGAGCCATCCATCGTCCGCCGCCTCGTCGGCGAAGTCCTGAAGAGTCTTCAGGTAGAACTCTCGCATGTCCCAGTTCAGGCAGTACGCGTCGCATACGGCCACGATGTCACCGCCGTATCCGAGTCGCTCGCGTCCTGGGCAGTCGCTCTGCACGCCCATCAGATTGCTGCGGAACGTGCGCCTGCACATCTCGTGGATACGGCCGATGCGCGTATCGGACGACTTGAACGCCGCCGCAAGCGGCGTATCGACGACCTGCGACGACGTGAGAACGAGCGAAGCGTCACCGCCGCCAAGAAGCCGCTTCAGCCCTCGCACCTCGGCGTAACGGCAGACGTGCCATACGAACGGCGGAACAAACGTCTCGCCGCCCTCATCGCCGGAGCACACATACTCGTCGCATTGCGCCGCTGGGCACGGACACCCGACGCCGAATTTCTCGTCTGCAGCAGCCCGACTGTCTGTGGCGTTTTTCAGCACGAAGCCCTTTCCCTTCGGCTTCACCTGTCCAGCGGTCTGCGTCAGCACATTAACTGAGCCGTCGTCATTCAGCCGCTCGCCGTACACGATCTGAACGCGCTCCCCGCGCCGTGCCCCCGCAAAGCGGAACTCGGGAATGCCAGTGGCGTTCGCGCCGAAGTCGACCACCTGCACCTCGCCCTCGCGAAGCCAGCGCGACTTGCCGCAAAGCCTGCCGTACTGCGCAACTGGCGGCGCGGTGCGCTTCACGATCCTGCCCTTCGGCCCCGCCGACTCGACAGCAGGCCGCCACTCGCCAGGTCTGCGCGTAGCATCCACAACCGCGCCAAGGTATACGCAATTGCGCATGACGGGCGTCTCGCGCCATTCCCAGCCAGACAGCGGCGCTCCATCCACATACGCCTTGAACACCGGCACACCGCTCGAAAGCACGTTCCTGAACACATGGCATCCCCAGAGCTTGAAAGGCGGCAGGTTGTAGAACCCGTTGCCCAGCGCAACAGTGACTACATTCGACACCGGCGCAGCACGGAGAAGCGCTGAATCCAGCATGAACTCCTCGGCATAAATCGTATGGTCGAATGGACTCCAGAGCGTCATTGCCGAACACGGCGTGAGCCTTCTGCCGTTCACCGCAAGGTCAAAGTAGCAAGGCGTGACAATTCGCAGCGTCACGGGACGCCCGCTCTGCGGAGAGCTGAACGAGGTCCGGAACTCCGGCGCGGGGCAGTCTCCGTACCACGCCGCGCCTTCAGGCAGAGGGCGTCCATCGCCTATCCACGGCGCGCCATCGGACGCAACAGACGAAACCGCCGCACAGGCTAAAACGACACCACGAATCAGATTCATCTTCATTTTACCATGAAAACAATACCAGGAATGCCCTCTGTCCCTATCTGATCGGCACCGGCAACTGGTTTCCCGTCGACAAACGCTATTGGATTGCCAAAGAAGTCCGTGCAGACATGTTTGTAGTACTCAGACCCGAAGTTCGCCGCTGTCGGCACCTCGCCGCACGTGAACGCCGGCGAGATGCGCCGGATCTCCGCGCCCTGCGGCGAGACGAAACGCGGCCTTGCGACTGTGTAGCCGGTGATTGTAGGAACAGCCGTCGTAAAGCCCCAGTACAGGCTGCCGGCATGCCTTGAATTCCCGACAGCCGTCGCCGTCAGGTTGCCAGAGGCAATGCAAAGATAGTTATTGCCGAGGTTACCGCTGTTGCGCAGCGTACAGTGAAAGCCCATTCCGCTCGGCCAAGTGCTGACGGGGCAGTTCTCGATCAGACATCCGGACAGTCGCGCAAGCGAATACGCGGGAATGCCGCTGGCAAGGCCCTTGAAATGGCATCTGACAAGGCGGCCGCCTGTAAAGGCGTGGGATTGCGACGAACATGACGACTCGACGACGCAGTCCTGTATCGTGACGTTATTGCTGGTGGTGCGCATGACACCGCCCTGGCGGCTGTTGCCGTCACCGTCGGCACTGGACGAGGCATGGCCGTTCTGGAAAGTGAAGCCCTCAAAGCCGGTCGTTCCCGAACCGACATAGAGACACCGGCAAGCGTCCGGCCCACATCCCGGCTCCGTAGCTACCGGATTGGATGGATCCGCCTCGCCGACGATGAATGTGTTAGCCGCACCGTCAACGCCTACGAAGCGCAGAGAGCGGTCGTGTGTGTAGATTCTGTTCATGCCATAGCACTCCTCGCCGCCCTCATCGTACGAGCCGGCCTTGCAGTAGACGAAATAATAGTCCTTCGTAGCGGAATATCCCTTTTGCAAGGTATGGTAGGGAGTGTCAAACAAGCCGTTACCGTTTTCATCAGAACCATTCTCAGTCGGATCGACCCACACTTCTCCCTTTGCCAGCTGAAGCGTGTTCGTCATTACGACGCCCGTCTGCGGCGGCGGCATGAGATACATGGAATCAGTCTTCCAGTCGGGCATGTGGAAGCCGCCGTGGGCACTTGAAGTCGTCCAGGCGTAAAGCTTGCCCGACGAAAGCGCGGGCGACACAAAGTACTGCACGGGATAGTTCGTCGGAAACACGTATGCGCCAGGCTTGATGCTCTTCCATCCGTTGACAATCACGCCCGCCGTCGAGGAAAGCCCGTCGAACTGCAATGCTCCGCCTGCCGCCGCCGCGACCTGCTGCACTGCGCCCGGCAACGCGTTCTCGGCAGGTATCGGATTGCCGTAAAAGTCTTTGCCGCAGAACTCATCGGGAACGGGATAGGCGAGTCCCGAACCGTCAACGCCTGCAACGCGCGCAATGTCGGCCGACGACCCCGCAAGCACACGGAAGTCGCCGACAGCTGGCCCGACGAGCTGGTAGATGCCGTCCGTCCCGCCGAGGATGTTGCCGGACTTTGCCGCGGCGCCAAGTTCGGTGCCGCCCGTGTGCGAAAGCGCGATGACGTTGTTGGTAGCGCTTGTCGCGCTTAGCACTGCCGTGTAGGCGATATTTCCGAACACCGTACAGTGTGCGAGGGTAGTGTACGGATACAAAATCCACTTGCCCGACGCTATGTTGCGCGTGATGATGCTCGAGTAGAACGCCGTCTGTCGCCCGATGCAGGTTGATGACGTGTTGTCGCACACTAAAGACCGCACGATGCAACCGCTCTGGAACGTGCCGTAAACGGACGTGCAATTGGAAATAACGCAATCGACGAGCGTAGCATACTGG
>CACYCL010000059.1 GCA_902772905.1 uncultured bacterium
CGCACTATTGCAGGATGGCGCGCCGTGCCGACAACGACATGAACAAGCGTTTCAGACCCGAGCGGTTCTATGAAATCGACTGTCGCAGGCAGGGCGTCGGCAGCTCCTGCGTGAGTAATGGCGATGTGCTCCGGCCGAAGCCCAACAGTCTTTGCCGAATCCAGCATTCCGGGAGGAAACAGATTCATGGGCGGCGTTCCGATAAATCCGGCGACGAACTCGTTGGCCGGCCGCTCGTAGACCTCAAGGGGCGGTGCCACCTGCTGAATTCTGCCGCCAGCCATCACAACGATTCTCTCGCCCATCGTCATGGCCTCGGTCTGGTCGTGCGTAACATATATCATCGTCGCGCCGAGGGTGTTGTGGAGCCGTATGATCTCAGCGCGCATTTCGACGCGCATCTTGGCGTCCAGATTGGAAAGAGGTTCGTCAAACAGAAACACGGCAGGCTCGCGCACGATTGCCCGACCGAGAGCGACACGCTGACGCTGTCCGCCGGAAAGCGCCTTGGGAAGCCGCTTCAAATAAGAATCCAGCCCCAGTATCCCGGCGGCCGCGCCCACGCGCCGGGCAATCTCGTCTTTTGCGACATGGCGCAGCCTGAGCGCGAACGAAAGGTTCTCCTCGACTGTCATGTGGGGATACAGGGCATAGTTCTGGAAGACCATCGCTATGTCGCGATCCTTGGGCGGCAGGCGCGTAACATCCCGATCGCCTATGAAAATACGCCCGGAAGTAGGCGTCTCAAGTCCGGCGACCATGCGGAGCGACGTCGACTTGCCGCATCCGGACGGGCCGACGAGAACGAGAAATTCGCCGTCCTTCACGCTCAACGAAAAGCCGTCGACCGCAGGAAGGTCTCCTTTTGCATAGACCTTGCGCACATTCTCAAAACGCACTTCAGCCATTCGAAGGGCCTCCAACCCGCCGTTCGTAAATCAACTTCGATTGACGTATGATCGACTTGAGCATCCGGACATCCGCCCCCTTCGCATGCCGCAGACCGCGATGCGCCCAATATATGGCAGAATACATCGCGTCGCCCCGGTCGGATATTCCGTATTTCGCCTCTATCTCGTTCATTGTCATCGCATCCATCGCAAGCTCGTCCCATGCGCCACGGCTTTCCACGTCGGATACGATAGCGCGCCACTTTTCTCTGTACAAGGGCGACGCATCATCGATTGACGCACCTATTTTCAGCTCAAAAAGCCACGCCAGTTCGCGGTGGAGTTCAGCCGAAGCGGGGTTGAGCCGTATGCCGTCGTCACGCAGCAGCACCATGGCAGCCTGCACCCAGCGCCACCGGTCTTCATGCGTCGGCATCATCACGGAAACATTGTAGGCGAGGTTCCACGCGGCATAGCTCCATATTTCAGGCGTATGCGGCTCGGCAAGGGTGAGCGTATGCGCAAGCTGGGCAAGCTCGACATAACGGCCCTCCTCCTGAAGTCTGTCCGCCCTGAACCACACTATCTCGGCTATGATGCTCCGCAGTCCGCCGAACGCGGCGAACACGCCCTCCTCGACAGCAGGCGACTTGACCGGGCGAGCCGCACCGAGGAAAATCTGCCCCGCGACAGCAAGCAGCAACAACAGCAATACCGCAACTGCCTTCTTCATCTCATTGAAGTATACGGTTCGCTATTGCCCGCCGCAAAGTGAGCGGATCGGAATACGCTATTCCGGAATCGACCGGAAGGCCGAACGCAAGGCGCGTAACCTTGGCTCCGCTGCCGTGCAGCAGCTCGGCTATGTAGCCAGCGGTTGCATCCCCTTCCATGTCTGTCGACAATGCAAGGAGCACCTCTGTTATCCCCTCGACACGCACACGATCGGCAAGCTCTCTCAACCGCAATTTCTCCGGACCGAGCCGACGCGACGGAGAGAGCTTTCCGCCAAGAGCGTGGTAGCGTCCGCGAAACGCGCCTGCCGCCTCGATGGACACTATGTCGGCAGGCTCCTCGACAACGCATATCGCCGTTCCGTCGCGGGTTGCGTCGGAGCAAAAGCCGCAAGGATCGCTATCGACTGTCGTGAACGCGCCGCATTTGGAGCAACATCGCACATTTTCACGCGCCATCCTGAGCGCGGCGTAAAGAGGATCCAAGAGACGGATCGGCTCCCTCACTAGGGCAAGAGCGGCCCGCGAAGCGGACCGCCTGCCCAGGCCGGGCAGCTTTGAAAGCGCAGCCTCCAGTTCGTCGATCGGCTTGAGAACGCTCACTTGCCGAAGATGCCTCCTGCGCCACCCTGCTGCATCATCTTCATGACTTCCTGCTGGGTCGCCTCGCGAACCTTCTTGAGCGCCCCGTTTACGACATTGAGAAGCATCGTCTCGAAGCGGGCCGGCTTGCCTGCCTTGACTTCGTCATATGCATTGGGGGCCATCTCGATTTTTTCGATGGACATGTCGCCCTTTGCAACGACCGTTATTCCGCCGTTTGCGTATTCAGCGGTGATTCGCTTGATCGCAGCCTCTATTTTCTTGGACTCGGAGCGCATCTTCATCGCATCCTTGACCTGATCCAGCAGTCCCATTGTTGATTCTCCTTTTATGTGTTTTCAGATGTTGTTGAAATGGAGCAATATCAGACGAGCTTGCGCCCGCTGAGTTCTTCATATGCCTTTACATATATCTCGCGCGTACGCGCTATGACATCATCGGGCAGCACCGGCCCCGGCGGCTGATGGTTGAAATTGATCGAGTCAAGCCAGTCGCGCACGTACTGCTTGTCGAGCGATGGCGGATTGGA
>CACYCL010000060.1 GCA_902772905.1 uncultured bacterium
CTCATGGACGAGATGGAGGTCAAGGCGCTGTTCTTCAACGACAAGGTCATCGGCGTCGACCTTCCCCAGCTCGTAGAGCGCAAGGTCGTCAAGGTCGAGCCTGGCGTCAAGGGCAACACGGCTTCCGGCAAGGTTACCAAGCCGGCAACGGTTGAAGGCGGCTACGAACTCGCAGTTCCCCTCTTCATAAACGAGGGCGACGTCATCCGCATCAACACGGAGACGGGCGAGTACAACGACCGCACTGCGACCAAGTGACGCATCTGCCGCAGGCAGGGTGAGAAAATGCGCATCCTGTTTCTAAGCGACATACATGGCGTACCGTCCGCGCTGGAGCGAGCCTTCGCATTCGGAGGCTCGCTCGGCTATGACAGGATTGTCCTTTTGGGCGACCTGCTCTACCACGGGCCGCGAAACGGCGTGCCTGACTTCTACGACCCGGTGAAGGTCGCGGCGATGCTGAACGTGCGCAAGGACCGCATCATAGCCGTGCGCGGCAACTGCGACGCCGAGGTGGACCAGATGATGTTCGACTTCCCGATGATGGCCGACTACGCCGTTGTCGAAGCCGGGGCCGAAACCTTCTTCTGCACGCACGGCCACCTGTGGAACGAGCGCCGACTCCCGCCCGTCGGCATCGGTACTGTGCTTGCACACGGCCACACGCATATACCGGAGCTCAAGACTCTTGAATGTGGCCTCAAGATATTCAACCCTGGCTCGGTGTCGCTTCCCAAGGGCGGCTCGTCGCAGTCGATAGGCTACTTCGACGGACGCGGACTGCGCCATTACGTTATCTGAATGAAAACCGAGATAGACCGTCTCAGGCGCGAACGACGTGCCGTCATACTTGCGCACAACTACTGCCGCGCCGAAGTGCAGGACGTAGCCGACTTCACGGGCGACTCGCTGGAGCTTGCCCGGCGGGCGACCGAGGTGGACGCAGACGTGATCGTATTCTGCGGAGTGTACTTCATGGCGGAGACGGCTGCGATACTCAATCCTGGCAAGACCGTGCTCATACCAGATCCGACGGCTGGCTGCCCGATGGCCGACATGGTTACGGCGGAGCAGCTGCGCGAGCTCAAGGCAAGGCATCCTGGCGCTGCGGCCGTCTGCTACGTCAACTCGACGGCGGAGGTCAAGGCCGAGTGCGACATCTGCGTGACTTCCGGGAACGCCGAGCGCGTGATGGCCACATTCCCTGCCGACAGGGAGATAATCTTCGTTCCCGACCAGCATCTCGGTTCGCACATAATGGGGCTTCTCGGCAGAAAGTACATACTCTGGCCGGGCTATTGCCCCACGCATGCCGCGCTCAGCGCGAAGTCCATAGCCGACGCGCGCGCGGCTCATCCCGGCGCGCCCGTGCTCGTGCATCCCGAATGTGCGCGCGACGTGCGCGAAGCGGCTGACGAGCGGCTTTCAACTGGCGGCATGTGCCGCTATGCGCGCGAGTCGGCGGCGAAGGAGATACTTGTAGGCACCGAGGTCGGCATACTGCACAGGCTGCGCAGCGAGAACCCAGGGAAGACGTTCCATCCTGTGAACGAGCGGCTCGTCTGCCCGAACATGAAGAAGACGACGCTTGAAAACCTCGCCGAGAGCCTTCGCGAAATGAAGCACCGCGTCGTCGTGCCCGCCGACATCGCCGCGCGTGCGCGCCGCGCCGTCGAGGCGATGCTGGCCATTGCCTGAGGCGGGGTTGACGGCCTCTGCCCCTACGAATTGCGCCAGATGGTAGCGAACTCGATGTCGCTTGATTCGTCTGCCTTGGACGCTATGACCGGCTTTAGAGTGCGGCAGCCCAGCGCATTGAGCGAGGCGACGAGCGCGGCGTACTGCGCATCGTCTTCGTAGGTGCCGACGATTGCGCCGCCTGAGCCCGCGAACTTCGCGCTTGCTCCGGAGGAACGCGCTGTCATTACCATGCGGCGGTTTTCTTCCGCAACGTTGAAGATGCGGTCGCGCAGGTCGAAGTTTGCGTTCACAAGCGCCGGCAGCTTCTCCAGCCGCCCGGCGACAAGCGCGTCGCGTCCCTGCTGCGCGATGTCGGCGAACTCGCTCATCGCCGCAACGACATCGTGGTTCTGCTGCTGGAAGAGCTTCTTCACTTTCTTATGCGCCTTGCCACTTTCCTCTGCGCGGAGGGGGTCGTAGGCTATGTAGACGTTCTTAAGCAGCTTTGGGTCGAGCCGTTCGTATGCTCCGTGCCCGGTGGAATCCACCAGCTCGCGGTTGAAGTCCATGAAGGTCAGGCCGTTGTAAATCTGCGCAACGCGATCCTGAAGTCCGCAGGCGATCCCGAGTTCGTCGCGTTCGGCGCACATTATGAGCGTCGGCTGGTCTTCGATCGGGATGTCGACGCTGTAGAATTCCATGAGAGCCTTGAGCATCGCGGAGCAGATTGCACTTGAGCCGGAAAGCCCCACAAGGCGTGGTATGTTGATTTTGTACTCCGCAGTGAAGTTCGCGTCGGGTATGGACACGCCGTGCTCGTCGCACCATTCGAAGAACAGTTTCGACACGGCCTTCAACATTCGCACGCCGCCATAGTAGCCGTAGAGTCGCAAGTCGCGCACGAGCTGCCGCGGTGAGTCGAACGTTGCGTCGTCCACCTCGCCGGGCACGAACCGCAGGCGGGAGCTTTCCGTAAGGCGAAGTTCCACGCAGAACGCGGTGAACGAGAAGGATATTGTCTTACCGTAGTATCCGTCGGACGGATTGCCGAGGAACCCGGCGCGGGCGAAGCTGCGCGCGCGGATGATTTGCATGTTCTGTTTCATACGTTCGCTCCCATTGCTTTCAGCGCCTCGAAATAGCCTTTGGGGTTGCCTATGTCTTGACGCTTGCCGGGGTATGGATATGGAAGAATCTTAAATGGCGAGGCAGGCTCTTCGGGCGTGTTGCGCACAAGTCGCCGTATTGCGTCAGTAAGCTGAATCTCGCCGCCCTTGCCGGGAGCCTGTGTGCGCAGGATGTCGAACACCGCCGCAGGCAGGAGGTAGCGCCCTGCGACTGCAATGTCGGACGGTGCCTCCTCCGGCGATGGCTTTTCCACGAGATCGGCGATGCGCCCGCCATCTAGCTTCAGGATTCCGTAGCGCGACAGTTTCTCGCGAGGTACGCGCTCACAGCCGATGACTCCGCATCCGCCGTTTGCCTTGGACAGTTCGACCATTTCCCTAGATGCGTTGCAGCCGGCGACAAGCGCATCGCCGAGAAGGATTAGCACGTTTTCATTCGTGTGCTCGCCGTTGTTTTCCCAGCCAGCGAGCACGGCATCGCCAAGGCCTTTTTGCTCAAGTTGGTAGGCGAAGCGTATAGACGGTTTTCCTTTGAAGTATTCGCGGATCAGCTCTTTGCCATGCGAGATGACGATGGTAATTTCGTCGGCGCCGGCGCTTTCTGCCTCGTCGACAATCAATTCAAGCGCCGGTTTCGCGCCAATGGGCAGCATTTCCTTCGGGACGACGCGCGTCACAGGCAGAAAACGGGTTCCAAGCCCTGCAGCAGGTATGATAGCTTTCATTCACCGCGTATTTTATCAAATCTCCGTGCCAAAGGCAAAGACAGCGCGCGCGCGGTCATCATATCGCAGTTTGCGTGGACTGTCCCCACAGCCATTTTGCATTTTACATTCTCAATTCTACATTTCTCACTTCAGCCCTCTGACCGTTTTCCACTTGATTTGCTTTGGCGAGTGTGGTACACTTACGGGCATGAAAGATGTACTAACAGCCATTAAGCCAGTCAAGACATTCGCTGTCGCCATGGCGACGATGTTGGCTCTGGTGCCGGTTGCCGTTGAAGCAGTCACAGCGAGGAGCGTCTTCTCAAGCGTCAGGTGCGATGTGTCTTCTCTGCCGCCGGAGAAAAGGTTTGTTGCGGATATGCTGGTCTCTCGCATCGAAAAGCGCACTCCACCGTCAGGGCAGGCCGGAGTGCTTCTTGTGAGGTTTGCAATGGACGGCAAGATTGCCGGCGAAAATGCCAAGGTGTCAGTTCATGGCGGCGAGGCCGCTGTTTCCGCAGGGTGCTTCCGAGGTCTTGTCCATGGCGCAGGAGTTCTGCTTAGGCGCATGCGGTATGGACGCGAGACGTTTGAGGTCGATGACGGCACGTTTTCGTTCGAGCCGAAAAAGCCTCTGCGCATGGCGTATTTTGCGCGGCACTTCCACAACTGGTACCACCACGCCTCGGCGAAGGAACTTGCGGACTACATAGACGACCTAGTGCTTTCGGGGTACAATGCATTCAAGTTCCAGTGTTCGTATCCAACGGCTGACCGTGCCGGCGACAGCGATACGGAGAAGCGCGTTTTCGTAGATGTCTCGGCTAAGGCGCTTGCACGTGTGCATGAGCTGGAATGCGGTTTCTGCGGAAGCGGCGGCAACAACCAGGCGCCGCTTGACTCGCCGGAGGAGCTGCGCGGCGTGCCGAACTCGGACCGCAAGCGCGGCAATCTGGGATTCAACGTGTGTCCGTCAAAGCCGGGCGGCATGGAGTATCTTTGCGAGTACAGGAAACGTCAGCTGAAAGAGCTTGCGGGCGGCGCGATGGACTATTTCATCTATTGGCCGTTTGACGAGGGCGGCTGCGAGTGCGAGAAGTGCCGTCCGTGGGGAGGGAATGGCTTTCTCAGGCTCATTGAGCAGCTGGAGAAGCTGAACAAGGGGGCGTATCCCGATGCGAAGGCCATCGTCAGCACATGGGTTTTTCACGACGATGACTGGGCCGGCCTGTACAGATGGCTTGAATCGCACGACGGCGTTGACTACATACTTGCCGACTCGCACACCGACTTCCCGAAGTATCCGCTTGAGCACCCAGTACCGAAGGGGATACCGGTAATAACGTTTCCGGAGATAAGCATGTGGGGCAGATCACCGTGGGGGGCATATGGAGCGATTGCCATGCCCAAGAGGTTCGAGAGTCTGTTTCGGCAGGCGGAACGCATCTCCGGCGGCTTCATGTGCTATTCGGAAGGTCTTTACGAGGACATCAACAAGGAAGTGGTAAACGGTCTGTACGTCAATCCAGGCGCGAAGGTTGACGACCTGCTGCGCTCCTATGCGTCGCTTTACCTTGCCGGCGCCGCGCCAGAGGATTTCGTTCGGCTCTGCGATATCTTCGAGACGAACCACAGGTTTCCCCGCAACCATTCGCGTCCGCGATTCGGCGACGTGCCGGAAGGCGACGCCGAGCTTGCCGCCTACCGTCGCAGGGCAGACGAGGCCTGTCGCATAGCAGAGAGGATGGACGGCATGATTGTTCCGAATCTCCGCAAGTCATGGCGCTGGCGACTTGTGTATCTGAGGGCAATGATTGACCGCGAGATTCTTTTGTCGCGCAATGCCGCGCCTGAGTCCGCTCGCAGGTTTTTCGACGAGCTTGTGGCAATCTACCATGCGGAGCGCCAGCTAGCCGACTGGCGCAGGACCGGCAAGGGCGGGTACACAACCCCTCAGTACCCGGCGTTGTTGACGAAGGCCGAATGACATGGTAGAATGCCAGACAAGAGACAATGTTACGAGCATGAAGAATGAAGTTACGAGCATGAAAAGAACAATGACGGCGGCACTCGTCTGCGTCATGATGGCGCTTGGTGCAGAGGCGGCTCTTCAGCCAGGCGGCTGGGTGCCGTCAGTCAGGGAACGGCTCGACGCGCTCATTGAGCGCAACAGGGGCAACCCAGACGCCTACGCCGTGTTCGACTTCGACTACACCACGGCAATAGGCGACCTTTCATACGTTTGCATGTGGTACATTCTTGAGCGCTTCGAGTTCAAGACCGACGACTATCACGACATGCTGACGAGCCGTGTAACGCCAAGCCTCAAGCCGGAGGCAGAGGCGGTGGCCGCTCTTGCCGAAAAGCTGAAGCCGTTTGCGGGGACGGATCTTACGGGCAGACCGGAGTGGCGCGAGTTCATTCGCCGCTATTGGGCCCTCTACCGAGACCTTGCCAGCGAGGCCGGGGAATACAACGCCTATCTTTGGCGTGTGCGCATGTTCACTGGATACACGCCGGAGGAGCTTCGCAAAGTCGCCAAGACCGCAGTGTCTCATGCGCTTGCCGCCGGCGGCGGACTTCATTCCGATGCGAACGCGCCAACCGAAAAACGCGGACTGGCGATTGCGCCGGAGATAAAGGAGTTGTTCGCGGAGCTGAAGAAGGCCGGGATTGCGGTGTACATCGTCAGCGGCTCTTTCCAGGAGGTGCTTGTCGGCATGACCGCGCCAGAATTCGGGCTGTCGCTTTCGCCCGACAATGTATTTGGCGCAGATTTGAAGCGTGACGCGAATGGGCGCTATGTTCCGGAAATGAAGGAAGGCTGTGTAAAGTCGGGGTACAAGCCCGAGTTCATACGCAAGCACATTTCCCCGCTGCATCATGGCGCCGAGCCGGTGCTTGCCGCCGGCGACTCAATGGGTGACTACACGATGCTGACTGAGTTCAAGGATCTGCAGCTTGCGCTGGTTTTTGCCCGGAACTGGAGAGAACAGGCGATGCATGAGCTTGTGGCGCGTGGCGGGCGTGTAGTTGTGCAGGGCCGCGACGAGACCAGGGGTTGCCTGATTCCGCAGGCAACGAGCATTCAGCCAAAGGCGAGTGTCCGCAAGCACAATTGAGGGGAGAATGCAGAATGAGCACTAAAACCAGATTCCTTTGCATTTGCATGAGCCCGGCGATCGATGCCACTGTTAAGCTGCCGCGTGCGCCGAAGGGCGAGGGCGAGATATTCAAGGACGTGTCGGAGGAGGAGAACGTCGGCGGCAAGACCGTCAACGTTGCGCGGTGGCTTGCCTTGCGCGGCGCTGACGTTGTATGCGGAGGACTGCTTGGCGAGGAGAACGACCGTCCGTTCGCCAGGGAGCTGGCGAAGTACGGCATCGAAGACCGCTTCGTGCGCGTTTCGGGCGCGACGCGGCGCAACGAGATGATCGTGTGGCCAGGCGGCTCCGTAAAGCTCAACCGCGCCGCGTTTCCGGGGCTTGCCGCAGAGCCGCCTCTTGAGACTCTCCTTTCCCTCCATTCATTCTCCGAGCCAGGCGTCGCCATTCTTTCTGGCAGTCTGCCTCCGGCCATACCCAAGGATTTCTATGCGCGCGCCGCCGCTGCGCTCAAGGCGCAGGGCTGGACGGTTGCCGTCGATGCGAGCGGCGAGTCGATGCGCCTTGCGCTGGAATCGCACCCAGACCTCATAAAGCCCAATGCCGAGGAATGCGAGCCGCTTGTAGGGTTCGTGCCCAAGACCGCAGAAGAGTTTGCGAAGGCAACGGCTCTGCTGCGCGAGAAGGCGGCGCACGTCGTTATCTCCGACGGCGGTGCAGGAGCTTGGTTTGACGGCGAGTTTGTCGCTGCGCCGAAGGTGGATGTCATCGACACCACAGCCGCCGGCGACACCCTGCTTGCCGAATACTGCTGGCGCACGTTCGGAGCGCCGTGCGAAGGTGCCGCCAAGTGGGCTGTTGCCGCCGGTTCGGCGGCTTGCACCATGCCAGGCGGCGCACCGCCCAGCGCGGCGGCGGTGGATGCGCTGCTGTGACTGAATTGGAGCATGATGCGCTGTAAGGAACGAGCGAATTTTGTATCGGATAGGTTTTCGTTTTCGTTAAAATAATTTTTGAAACATTTTGCCGTGCAGTTTTTGATATAATGCACGGTGTCAGGGAGGGTTGTCGTTACTTTCCCGGCATTGTGAACACAGGATCAAGGAGTCACCATGAACAAACAGAAGTTATTCTTGATTGCGGCTTGCGCATGCTTTTCGGCGTTTGCGACCGACTACACCTGGACCGGCGGCGGCAATGACGGTCTCTGGACAACGTCTGCGAACTGGGGTTTGGCTTCAGGATACCCCAACGATGCCGATGCGGAGGTCAAGTTCAGCAAGAGTGCCAACGTTTCGCTCAACACAGGTGCGCAGACGGACGTCGCCTACATCAACGTGACGGCTGGCAATGTCGTGCTCACGGCGACGGAGGGCTCGTCGCTCAATCTCAACTGGCCTGGGTACAATAATCCGACCGGCAAGACGGGCAATCGCGGTCTCATGGTTTCCGACGGTGCCTCGCTTGAAATTGCCGCGCCGTTGGCGACTATAACAGGACGCTTCGACAGGCAGGGAACCGGCAGGCTGACGATACGTGACATAGAGATGGCTCAGTCGAGTGGAGTTTGGTACATATTCAACGGCACGAACGAATTCGCGGGCACGGCGTCCGTCTCAATGCCCAATGCCGAATTCACAGTTGGCCTTGGCACACCTCGCGACCGATCGTTCGTTCTCATCAAGGATAGTGCCCAGATAGTTACCAAGCAGTTCTCGACATCGTCTGGCGGCAGCCCCGTGCCAGACACAAAGGTCATACAGGACGGCGAAGGAACGGTAGTTTCTGTGTCTGGTCGGCTTGACCTCAGGAACAATTCCGCCAACGATGATCATTGCTACACTCTGAAGAGCGGAACGCTGTCGGCCAGTGAGCTTCAGATTGCACCGAATGGCAACGCAAGTGCTAGCTATGCGCCTGAACATCTCCACTACATTCAGGAGGGCGGCACATCGACGTTCTCCACGGTCACGCTTACCAAGGGTTCGGCGGCTCTGCGCGGTGGTGTGATGAATATTCCAAATCTTGCCGCCATCACCATTGACGGAGGCTGCGCGTTTAATTTTGAAGGCGGCACGCTTGCGCTTTCCTCTGAGACGCTTTCGGCCTGGGACTGGTCGAGCGCAAATTTCAACTACGAGCCCGGCGCGTCCGTTGCGCTTGTCGGCACGTCTTCGCTGTCCATTCCGAAGAGCTGCTCCACCTACGACATTGGCCTTGAAATCGGCGAGGGCAAGACCGTGACGGTTGCGTCCGGCGCGGAGATCACTGCGCCTGTTGGCTCGACGAATCCTTGGAAGCTGACGATCAACAATGGTTCCGTCTTTAAGCTGACCGAGAGTTTGACGCGTCTTTCCGTGCCTCTCGACCTTACGGTGAACGGCACTGGCAAGATTCAGATGTATTCTGCCGCAAACGGAAACTCTGGAGGATTCAGAGGCGCAGTCGTTGCCCGCCGTCTTGTAGTGGACGGGACAGAACAGGCCAAAGGTCGTTACTGTGCCTCTACCAGCACGTTCCTTGACGCGGGAACTGCGGGTTCCATCAGTGGTGCATCGGCGATTCTTGTCCCGACCGTCTGGACGGGTGCGGGCGGTGACAACCTCTGGAGCACTGCGGCGAACTGGGACAATGGCATCGTGCCGAACGGCAACGCGGCGATTGCGGATGTGTCTGCCGCCACTGCACCCATCACGCTTGACCAGAATGTTACGCTCAATGCCATCATTGTCATGCCAAACGGCGGTGCGACCAAGGTGGAGGTGACGGGGACTGGCACGTCCATTACGCTTAATTCCATCAATAACGGCTATGAGAGCAATATCGTCATCGCAAACAACTGCGAGTTGGTGCTGGACGTCAATCTCAAGCGCAACGCCAGTACCACATACGGCGTGTATGGCGGTGGTCGCCTGTCACTGAAGAAAGGATTTCCGGGGTGTCAGGGTGGCGACGGAATGTGGCCCTATCTCTGCGTCGACGGTACCATAGCGATTGTTGGCGAGAACGCCGTCATCAATGACGGAACTAACCAATTTCTATCATTCTTCGGCTACGGAGACAACAAGAGTCGCATTCTCTTTGAGGACGGCACGATGTTCCATGCAGCCCGTCTTTGGGAAGGTGCCGCAGGAATGTCGTCCTTGTACGAATTCCGCCAGACGGGCGGTTCGGTTTCGTTTGATACGTTCTACATGAACTGCGGTGCCACAGAAGGCGACGGGAGACCGTTCTATTATCTTGACGGGGGCTCCCTGCTGATAGAGAACAA
>CACYCL010000061.1 GCA_902772905.1 uncultured bacterium
ATGCACCCGAAAGGGCTGGACGAGTGCATCAAGAAGGCGATCAAATGCCTCAAGACGCGCTCCTTCGACAAGGGCAGCTTCACATATTGCGCCAACGCGCGCTACCACCGCGGGCTCACCGCCACGGGGTGTCTTGCGATGCAGCTACTTGGCTTCGCCGACCAGCCTGAGGTTCGTCAGGCGCTGGACTACATGAAGGAATGGCGACCCTCGTTCGACGCGGAGGGTATGAACACCGCGACGCCGAAGGACTGCAGCAGCCCGCAGTACTACAGCTACTACGCGGCGCAGTGCAAGTACCAGGCCGGCATGAGGCAGGGCGCGACGACCTCCGACCAGAAAGTCTGGCAGACGTGGAACGAGGCCATGAAGAAGCTCTATCCCTCCAGCATCAAGACCCTGCCCGAAAAGGTCAAGGGTCCGGACGGCAAAGAGCATGCGCAGGGCTACTTCGAGAACAAGGACAGCTTCTCCACGCGTCCTGTGATGGATACCTGCCTTGCGGCGTTGCAGCTGATGGTGTATTACCGCTACCTGCCGACAACGCAGACCAAGGCTACCGAGGTTGAGAGCGAGACGCCTGCCAAGAGTGGCGGCGAGGTAGAGGTGGAAGTCGACATCTGATGACGAACTTTCCTCTCTTTCTTGCACTCAAGTATCTGCGGCCGAAGCGATCCGTCGCTTCGGTCATTACTTGCGTTTCGGTCCTTGGCGTGATGCTCGGCGTCGCGGTTGTGATAATCGTGAGGAGTGTCATGACAGGCTTCGGCGATATTTGGGAGGAGAAGATTCTCGACTTCAAGCCCCATATATCGCTCGTGCCCCGTGCAGGAACCGTTCTTTCGGGCGAAGACGCCATTTCCAAGGAGATAGGTGCTATTTCCGGCGTGACGTGCGTTACGCCGGAAATAGATACGCGCGTTCTGCTGTCCAGCAAGGGGCGTGTGCTCGCGCCGGTTCTGATCGGCGTCGACGGCGACGAATTCGTACGCGCCTACAAGGTAGGTGCGCCGGTCGCCGGCACGTATTCGCTTGACGGAGATTCGCTCGTGCTCGGTGCAAACGCGGCGCGGCAGCTTGGCGTGTGGGTCGGCGACGAGGTCGTTGTCTACTCTCCGAAGACGATGGTTTCGCAGGACGAAGTATTCCTTCCGCTCAAATGGAAGGTCTCCGGGATTTTCTCTTCCGGGCAGCATCAGTACGACTCGGGCTATGCTATAGCGTCGCTGAACAATGTCCGCGATCTGATGGGGCTTGAGCACGGCGTATTCGCCGTGCATGTGAAGACCGATTGCCCCACCGACCCGCGAAAGTTCGGCGCGGTGGAGGCTGCAATAGCGGCGGCAACCCCCAAACTTCGCCAGATAAGCTGGCGCGAAGCCGACCGCGAAATCTTCAATGCACTCGCCGTCGAGAAGAATATGACGGCGCTGCTGCTGATGCTCATATCTCTTGTCGCGGTGTTTTGCGTGATGAACACTCTTCTCGTGCTGACCGTCCAGAAGACGCCGGAGATAGGCCTCTTGAAGGCGCTCGGTTTCACGAAGAGGCAGGTGATGTCGGTATTCATGGTTCACGGCATGATCCAGTGCACGACAGGTGTCGTGCTCGGCCTTCTTGCCAGCTGGGCCGTTCTTGCCAATCTTCAGCACATTGTGGAATGGCTTGCGCGGATGGGGCTAGAGGTCTTTCCGGCGTCGGTCTACGGTCTTGAGGGTATTCCGCACCGGCTGATAGTTTCCGATATATTCTGGACGAGCGCGCTGGTCTTCGTGTTCGGACTTGCCGCGTCGTTCATGCCTGCGCTTGTCGCGGCTTCGAAGGATCCAGTAAAGGCTCTCAACTCATGATAGTGCTCGGAACGATCGATATATGCAAGCGCTTCCGCGTTCCCGGCCAGAAGCCGATAGAGGTTCTGCGCGGGGTGAATCTGTCGGTGACGCCCGGCGAGAAGGTCGCAATCATCGGGCGCTCCGGCGCTGGAAAATCGACGCTGCTCAACATACTTGGCGGGCTCGAAAAGCCTTCTTCCGGAACTGTGACGCGTCCCGAGAACATAGGCTTCGTTTTTCAGAGCTATCACCTCATGCCGGAACTCACGGTTCTTGAGAACGTGCTTCTGCCTACGATGGCAAAGCGGTTCAAGGGCCGCGCGCTTCTGCCCGGCGCATCGCGCCGTCGCGCCGAGGATCTTATCGCCAAGGTTGGTCTCGCCGACCGCATGCATCATCTGCCGGCCGAGCTTTCGGGCGGCGAAATGCAGCGCGTCGCGCTGGCGCGTGCGCTTGTGACAGAGCCAGACCTCGTCCTCGCCGACGAGCCTACCGGCAACCTTGACGCACTTACAGGGGCGGAGATACTGAAGATACTTTCAGACCTTTCTGCGGGAAAAGCCGTTTCGCTTGTGATGGTGAC
>CACYCL010000062.1 GCA_902772905.1 uncultured bacterium
CTCGCGCAGGCTCAAGTCCTCGAAGTAGCGAAGCACGATGATTTCGCGAAACGGTTCGGGCAGCTGGGCGGTCGCCTCGCGAACAATTTCCGCTTCCGCCTGGAAGTCGAGGCATTCGGCTGGATTCGGCGCGGGATCCTCGCGTTCGGGAAATCCATCGCCGAAGACGAGGGCGTTGTACCCTTTTCGACGCATGTCCATCCGATGAAAGTTCGCAAGTATGCAGTACAGCCAGGAAAAGAACGAGCAGTGCTTGCCGTACTGCCCTATCTTGGCGATGGCATGGGAAAGGGTACGAAAGACAAGATCCTCCGCGTCATTGTCATTGCCGCAAATGCGGACGGCGGCGCTGAACAACCGGTCGCCATACTCGACGACCAGACGTTTTGCCCCAGCCTCGGCATTTGCCGCGATATCTTCCCAAATCTCCATTTTTAGGTTAGATGCGCCCAACCGCAAAAAGGATAGATGGAAATCGCAATTCCCGTGCAGCAGTGCCGACTATTGCGGACGCACACGGCGCGTAGCAACCGCCGTAAATGGGTCTTCCGGCCAATAATGCTTGGGATACCGCCCTCGCATATCTTTACGGACCAATTGGTACGCGCCGCGCCAAAAGCCTGCAATATCCTTAGTTACCTGTATAGGCCGCTGCGCAGGGGAAAGAAGCGTCATGACCACTGGAACGCGTCCACCAGCGAGCTTGGGCGTTTGCATCATGCCAAAACATTCCTGCAGCCTAGCTTCGACAGTTGGTTCAGTTCCGTCATAATGGATCACAAGATGCGAGCCAGACGGAACTTCCATCCGCACAGGCGCAAGCACATCAAGCTCGCGGCGGTCATGACCTGAACTTGAAAGGATGAAATCCATCACAGCTGCGATATCGAGTCGCTCAAGGTCGCGCCACTTTGTCATGCCGGGCACAAACGCCGACAATGCCTCAAGAATGCTCTTGTCGGATATCTCCGGCCAAGCACTGTCCACGTCGTTTCCAAGTACACGCGAAAGAAAGTTGATGCGCGCCCGCATCTGAAGCGTCTCCTTAGTCCAGCAAGGCAGGTTTTCAACCCCCTTTTGCCGAACGCCTTCGACAATGGCTGCGGCAATGGCAGAAGCGGTCCTCTCGTCATCCGTTGCCGAAAGCGCACGTTCGCCAATCGTCATTTCGCCGACTTTCCTGCGCACCACGCACTTCACGCGCTCGTTTTGCCTGTCCCAGTCGCAATATGGCTCTTCGACAACCTGGCCTGAGAATACATCCTCAACCTCCGTCTCTGCAATCGGGCAGCCCAGAAAAAGCCTAGCGTCTCCCACTCGACCGTCTAGCACACAGCACACAAGGTATTCAGCCTTCGCAAGCGGATCGGCGGCATCGACTCGAACGCCTCTTCCGGAGACCATGCGAAAGCCGCCGCCACCGCGCCATTTTGCAACACGATCTGGGTACGCATGAGCCAAAAGCATACCTTCACTTATGATCTGCCCCGGCAAGTCCGACGCTTCAGCGCGTTTTGCTCTTCCGCCTTCAAAACGCTTCGCAAGCTGCATGATGCGACGCGAAGTCGGACGGTTCGGCGTTTCTCGCACAAGATCAAGCAGCTTTCGTATGTCCGTTTCGCGGCCTCTTGCGCCTTCCTCCACAATCGCCGCGAGAAGCGCGGCGTCAGACTGCGCCCTCGCTCCTGCCGCTTCACTTGCAATTACCATGTTTGCGAGGCGCGGATGCATCGGAAGCTTCGCCATGCGCACGCCTTTCGCGGTCAGCGCACCTTTCTCGTCAAGTGCGCCCAGAAGCCGCAGGAGACCAGACGCCTGCTCCCATGACGCCGAAGGCGGCGGCGTCATCCACGGAAGATCGGTACGCCTGAGCGCACCCCACGCCGCACTGGAAAGCACAAGTCCGCACAAATCGGCATCGAGAATCTCCGGCATGGCTCTTTTGGGACGTGCCGCCTCGTCTGCCTCTGTCCAGAGTCGATAGCATATTCCAGGGCGAACGCGTCCGGCGCGTCCACGGCGCTGTTCTGCGCGGTCGAGCGAAAGCGGCAGCGTGACGAGTCCTGTCATGCCGGTAGACGGCGAGAAGCGCGGCACACGCATAAGCCCAGAGTCCACCACTGCCGTTACGCCCTCAACCGTAAGCGACGTTTCGGCTATCGATGTTGCAAGTATTACTTTGCGCCTGTCAGACGGCGCGAACACAAGATCTTGCTCGTCCTTGGGAAGACTTCCGTACAAAGGCAGAACTTGACAATCCGTCCGCGCCGACATCGCCTCAAGCGCACGACGTATCTCGCCTTCCCCTGGCAAAAAGCAGAGCACATCGCCATCGGTCTCGGCGAGCGCACGGGATGCTGCGGCCTGCACGGAAACATCACCTAGATAGCGAGTCTCGACCGGAAACACGCGGCCTTCAGCCCTGACAATATCCGCGTCTTCAAGATGCCTCGAAACCTCTTCGGCCGCAAGCGTGGCAGACATGACGACTATTCTCAGATCAGGTCTGAGCGCACGGCGCACCTCAAGCGCAAGCGCGAAAGCCAGATCGCAGGGAAGCGCGCGTTCATGGAACTCGTCAAACACGACAAGCCCGACATCCGCCAGCTCTGGATCGGAGAGAAGCCTTTGAGCAAGCAGACCTTCCGTCACAATCTCAAGGCGCGTCCTGGACGATGTTCTGCGCTCCAGCCGCACTTGATAGCCCACCGTCTCTCCGACCTCTTCGCCGCGTTGCCGCGCTATGTACGAAGCGCAGTTTCTCGCCGCAAGGCGACGCGGTTCAAGAACGACGATTTTCCTCCCAGCAAGCCACGGCTCGTCAAGGAGCGCAGGCGGAACGCACGTAGTCTTGCCGCTGCCAGGCGGAGCGGTCAGCACGACCGTGCGGTTCGCCGCCAGTGCGCGACGGATGTCGGGTATCTTCGCCTCGACGGGAAATCCGCGCGCACCAGCCATTTATCTATGCATTTAGCGCAGCCCCTGCTTGTCGGCCTCGAACGGACCGAGCGGCAAAGACGCCTGGTTGAACACCGTACCCATCGTCTGCGGACGGCAGATGTAGCGCACCTTCTCAGGCACCGGCACTTCCGCCGACTTCACCACAAGCTCGACGCCTTTGACTATGCCGCTCTTGTTCACTTCCTGCAGCTTGGCAGGCTTCCATTCGCCATCGGCACCGGCGACTTCGAATGCTGGCTCAATGGATCTGTCGGGCGAGTAGACGTACCAGCCCTTTGCGTACTTGAACTTCATGGTAACCGCGCCGTTTGCGAAAGTCGCCGATTCGAGAACTGGCGAATTGTCCTCGTCAATGTCAAAACCATAGTCGCGCTTGAGCGCGTGCACGGCCAGGCGCTTCGCCACGATTTCCTTGCGGTTCGGGTGTATGTCGTAGAAGTTGCCAACGTCCGCCGTGACCGCAAGAGCCGCGTTCGGTTCGCTTTCGGCGTACTTCGTCTGCGCGGCCACAAGCCCCGGCCAGTTCTGATTGTATGGGGCGAGCTGCACGAAATAGATCTTAAGCGCGGGATTCTCAAAGCGCTTCGCCCAGCCGTCTCTCAATGCCTTCATCTTCGCAGCGTAGAGCTGGTACTCGCCGTTGTTGTGGCAGCCCTGATACCATATCATGCCGCGCATCGCCATCGGCGCCCAGCTGTCGACCATTCCATTGAAAAGCACGGTCGGCTGCTGATGCGCTTCGCCTATCGGGCCTTTCTTCATGGACTTGTCCCATTTCGCCGCAACTTTATACTCGGCAGTAGCCTTCAGCGACGCATCGCAGCCATCGTATCCGCAGCGCGGCGTCCATGCGTCGATGTTCGTTCCGCCCCAGCTGGAGTCTACTATGCCGACCGGAACTCCGCCAAGCGCAAGGTAAAGCTCACGGGCATAGTAGTACGCCACAGCCGAGAGCGCACCGCTCTTGAACGACGCAGGCTCGAACTTCTTCCAGCCATTGTACTTCGCAGTCGTTGGCGCAACCGACCATGTCCTGGTGTTCTTCGCAAAGCGGATGTTGGGCAGATGATCCATGGAAGTCACAAGCGCGCCCGAACCATCGCGGTAGCGGGGGCTTACGCCCCAGATAGGGCACTCCATGTTACTCTGCCCAGACGCGAACCACACTTCGCCGACAAGCACATCACCTATCTCGACGCGGTCGGTCTCGTCGTCAAAAATGACCCCCTTCTTGCTCTCCGTCACGGTCATCGTGCGGCTTTCTGCACTGGCCGACATGGCAGGCAGCTTGACAAGCCATGCTCCATCCGCGCCGACATCGACCGAAACCTCTGCATCGGCAAACGCAACCGTCACAAACAAACCAGGCTCAGCCTTGCCCCACACGGGAACTTCAACACCGCGCTGAAGCACCACGCCATCCGAGAACGGCGTACCCATTTCTATCTTGGCCTGAGCTGTTGCCGCGACAACACCGGCCAACATTGTTACTGCATACAGTTTATTCTTCATGTACTCCTTTCGCCATCTCTGGCATTTTTGATATTATAGCATATTTCAGGTTAAGGCAATGTCCACAGCCTCAAGAAGCGTTGAGCCGGTGGGCGCCACGGACCTGAGTCGCCATCCGGCGTGGCTGCCCTGATCGCAGAGGACGCATCCAATGCCGAGCGCGTCGGCGACCTCCTTGTCATGCAGGGAATCACCGATCATCACGAATTCCAGCCCAGACCTCCCGGCAGAAACATCTGACAGCATTTCTCTCGCCCTGTCAAGCTTGCTTCGTCCGTCGAGGTTGTCCACTCCGCATATACGCTCCATGTACGGCGCTACGCCAAGTTCCGCAGTTATCGCATCCAGCAAATCCTGACGCAATGCCGAGGCTATCGACTGCGCGCACCCGGCGGACTTGACTCGCTCAAGCGCGGCGATGGTCTCGCAATTGAGCCTTTTCGGCTGGAGCGCGTATATGTCGTGGTATTCGCGGGCGAGCGCGTCCCAGTCCTCGTCGCCGAGCCGTACGCCTATGGCCTCGTAAAACGGCTTTACCGGAAACGAAAAGTGGTCGCGATAGAAATCCATCGCAATCGACCGTCCGCCGCGTTTCGCAAGCATGGCGTTCAACGTGTCGAGCGCCGCCTGCGTGTCGTCGAGGAGCGTGCCGTTCCAGTCCCAGACTACGTACTTCACAGATGCAGCGCCTGACGAACGGCCTTGCCGAAAGCCTTGGACATGGACTCCATGCCGATATCGTTCGGGTGGCAGCCATCCACCGTGCCCTCGAAGTCGCCGGTGTACATCTCGTCCTTTGGCAGATACACAAGGTTCTTCCATCCCTCGGCAATGAGCTTATTGTACAGACCACGCATGAACTTGTCCTTGCCGTTGGGGCCGCCCATGTATACATCGCACTGTTCGGCCATCACAATCGGCACGTCCGGACGCTTCGCGCGCAGGTTGCGAATGAACCGCTCATAGTTGCCCTCAACCGAACGGTCACGATTCTGCTTCCGCGACTCGACCATGTTCCACAAGCAGTCCAGCACATAGCAACTCGCGTCAATCCGCGCAAGGTGCTCGCTCATTTCGAACTCCATCACGCCGGAGCCTGAGAAGCCAAGGCCTACGACCGGAACATCAAGGTCGCGTCCGACGCGGTTGACGAACGCAAGCCCAGGACGCGAACAGCATCCGCCGTGCGTAATTGACGTTCCGTAGAAAACCACTGGCTTGTTGACACCGCTCGCACGAGGCGGAAGCGCCTCGACAACGGCATTCGTGTTGATGCCAAGCTCGAACGACTTGACGCCGTTGTAGAGAGGCAGATTCACGAGGCATGGCGTCCCAGGCGTCCACGGAACAGAGAGAGAACCGCCCTTCACGGCATCCGTAATCCTGCCAGTCTTCACATAAAGCCAACGATTCCTCTTCGCGTCCCAGCGGTATACGTCTATGCCACTCACGCCTGACGCCGGCATGTGGTCCATGGAAAGGTTTGCCCTGTATGGCTTCCACTTGAAATCGAGCCTTTTGGAATCAGTGGCAAAGCGAAAGAGCATGCCGGAAGTATGGTGCTTCATGCTCCTGACGCCTGCGTTTACGTTCGTTGTGACATTGGCGGGCAGACGGTCGTAAAAGTGTTCCACATCGTCGAACGCACGCCCCTCTATCGGCAGGAACCTGCCGTCTATCCACTTCACGCCATTCGTGACCACGGCGGACTTCACCGCCATGTTCGGATCCCACTTTGCTATCTCGCTCTGCTGCGCGAAAGCATTTCCTGCGACAAATGCCGCAGCAACCATTAGAGTATTCATTTTCATGTTAATTCTCCGTTGCATACTTGTGCTCCTTAGATGACGACATGCAATCGCTGCGAGCCCCATCAACGCGTCTCGTCCAACCGCTCTGCGCGGCGCTCGCGGATAAGCATCGACGGGTTGCGCTTCAGCTCGGACGCCAGGTCCTTGAGCGATTCGGCGGCGTCTGCCGCATTGTCAACAATGCGCCCAATTTCCGAGCGGTGCGCATCCAAGACAGTGCGCATGGAGCGCGTAGACTCCGCTATCTGCTCGACAGTAACGCTGACGTTGCTCCATACGCTGGCAAAGTCCATGTTGTTGATCTGGTTCACTACCCGCGTTACGGACGACGAGAAGTCCTCCAGAAGAGAGACCTTCGGCGGCACGTACACAAACTTCGGCGTCCAGGTGATCGGCGGCGGCGGCGGCGCGTCAGGATAGATGTCGAACTCGACATGGGAAAGGCCGGTTATGCCGCTTGCCGTGACTGTGGCGCGCAAGCCCGAATCAATGAGCTTCTGCAACGCCGACTCCGGCGTCAAGCCCTGGAGCTCGACGCCGTGGAACGTCGTGCGCTTGATGGCCATCCTGATGTAGATGCGGGAGTTCTCGCGGTTTTCCTGCACGTCGTAATGGTTGCCGACGAAGTCGATCAGCGCCACCTTGCCAAGCGGCACGCCCCTGAAGTTGACGGTGCTGCCAGCAGAGAGTCCGGTGATGGACTTGTCGTAGTAAGTCTCGACGAACACCGGCTCCTCGTCGCCAGCCACTCCGCCAAGCCAGATGAGAACCGCAACTATCGCAGCTATGCCAAGCATCACCGCGAAGCCGATTTTTGAGTAATGTGCGTGATTGTCGCTAGCCATGTACCTCTCCCCTGTTGAAGAAACTCCTTACAAACGGATCGTCAGACCCTGCCTTAAGCGCCTTCGGAGAACCGAGCGCAACCATTCCGCCGCGCGCCTTGTCGAACATGGCTGCGCGGTCGGCTATCTTGAAGATGCTCGGCAGCTCGTGCGTGACGACCACGAACGTCATGCCGCGCTCTGCACGTAGACGCAGTATCAGTTCGTCCAGCGCATACGACGTCACCGGATCGAGACCGGCGCTCGGCTCGTCAAGAAACACGACCTCGGGATCAAGAGCCATGGCGCGCGCAATCGCGACACGCTTGCGCATTCCGCCGGAAATCTCCGATGGCATCTTGTCGGCGGCATCGCCAAGCTCGACGGATTTAAGCAACCCCATCCCGCGCTCGACGCGTTCACGACGCTTCAGCTTCGAGAACTCCTCAAGAGGGAGCATCACGTTTTCAAGACACGTCATCGAGCCGAAAAGCGCCCCAGACTGGTACATCACGCCTATCCGTCGCGTGAGCTGCGCACGAGTCTTCGGCCCCCACTCCAATCCGTCAATGGCAAGCCTTCCCGAGAGAACCGGGTTCAAGCCGATCATGTGCTTGAGTATAGTCGACTTGCCGCAGCCAGAGCCGCCGAGCAGTATGAATATTTCGCCGCGCATGATGTCAAAGCTGACATCCCGCAGGATCACCGCGCCCGGATAGCCGGCATTCACGTGCGAGAGGGTTATTATCGCGTCGCTTCTTTCCATACGTCAGATCCCCATCATGCCCCATACGTAGAGTACGACTGCGATTATGCCGTCCCAGGATGCAATCGCCACAATCGAACCGACGACTGCTGCCGTCGCAGCGCTGCCTACGCCGTCTGCGGTGGACTTCGTGCGCAGTCCGGCGGAGCAGCCGATTAGGCCGACAAGCAGCCCGAAGAACATCGACTTCGCAAGACCGAACGAAATCATTCCGGCGGTCGATATTTTCTCCACGTGCGCCCAGTACACCTCGGTTGGAACACGCATGGCGGAAAGGACTATCGCGCCGCCGACAAGGCCGGCCAGTTCGGCCAGTACCGTAAGTATCGGCATCGCCAGAATCGCCGCCATTACGCGAGGCAGGACAAGAAAGCGCACAGGCGGCAATCCCATCGTTGTGAGCGCGTCAAGCTCCTCGTTGACCTTCATTGTCCCTATCTCGGCGGCAAACGCGCTTCCGGTGCGGCCGGCGAGTATGATAGCCGTGATGATCGGACCCAGTTCACGGAAGAGCGCGATGGCGAGCATGTCGGCCACGTAGACCTCGACGGCAAACATCTCTAGCGCCGCCGCGCACTGGAACGCGAGTATGACACCAAGCAGGAAGCCAACGCCTACCGTGACCGGCAGACCGTCGAACGATGCTCGCTCAAATGCCAGCGCGCAGTCGCCAAGTCGAAACCGCCTCGGATGGAAAACGGTTGCGAGCGTCTCGCAAAGCGTCTCGCCGATGAAGGCCATACGCACGCCGAACTCGCCGAACTTGGCGGCAGAAAAGCGCCCAAGTCTCTCCAGAGGACCCATCCTACAGTTTCTTCATTGCGTTTGCAAATGCCGCCGTCACGGCATCGGACACGGACGATGCGAAGTTTGCGCCCGATGCATCCGCCGAGCCGAGGCCCTTCGCGTATCCGACAATGGCGTGGGCACGCACAAGACGCAGTGATATCTCCGCCACCGCCCGCCTCACGCCATCCTCTCGGCAGTCCAGCGCCAGTTTCGTCACGGCGACCTCGATCTCGACATCGGAATCCGCCGACGACGAGGAACCGACAACGGCCTTGAAAAGTCCACTGCGTTCAAGCGCCGCAAACGACACGCTCTTGATGAGTTGAACAGGCGATGCGGCATACATGTTGAACTGGTCGAATGCCATCGATCCATCAGCACGAAGGACGGCGACCTCGCGCACCGAATACGGCGCGCGAACCTCGACGAGCGCAAGTTTCGCCACTCCAAACTTTGGCGTCTCCGCCAGACAAGCGGCGCGCTCTGAACACTCTATGTTCCAGTCCGACTGCGGCGGAGGAGTCGTTGTAAGACACCCTGCCAACAAGGCGAGAATGAACGCGGAGAAAGCAGAAGTTGATGTTTTCATGTTCATTTGGTAATCTACAAGACTATGTTGTCCAAATCCGGGAACCTGCCATACATCCATTTGCGGCAAGCGGAGAAGACCTCCTCGCCAGTTGCGTCGTCACCTGCAGTTTCAGCCACCTTGGCGTATTCGTCAAGGTCTGCACGGGAAAGACGATGCAGGAGTTTCGAAAGAACAGGTATATACGTCGCCGAGACAGACAGCATGTCCACACCCATCGCCGCCCACAGAATGCCTACAATCGGGTCAGCGGCCGAAACTCCACAGACAGACACCTGTATGCCACACGCCTTTGCCGCGTCAACCGTGAGCCTGACGAGCTTGAGCACGGCCGGATTGGTCGGCTGGTACAAATGCGCCACCGCATCATTGCCCCGATCGGCAGCCATTACGTACTGCACGAGGTCGTTCGTGCCTATCGAGAAGAAATCCACGAGCTTCGCGAACGCCGCGGCGTTGATAGCCGCAGACGGAACCTCGACCATCATGCCGACAGGCATCTTCCTGTCGTATTCCGTTCCTTCAGCGTCCAGTTCGCTTCTGACGCAATCAAGAACCTTCGACGCCTCGCGCAGTTCCTCTACGCACGAGATCATGGGGTACATGAGCTTGATGCGCCCAAATGCCGAGGCGCGCAATATGGCTCGCAGCTGAGTGCGGAACACGTCTCGGTGCGAAAGCAGGAACCTGATCGATCTGTTGCCAAGGAACGGATTCGACTCACGGGCAGACACGCCACGCACCATCTTGTCGCCGCCGATGTCCAGCACGCGTATCGAGACCGAAGCGTCCTTGTCAAGTGCCGCGGCGAATTCCGCAGCCTCGCGGTAGGCCTTGAACTGCTCTTCCTCCGTCGGCTGAAGCTCACGGTTAAGCCACAGGTACTCGCTTCTGTAGAGACCTATGCCGCGCGCGCCGTGTGCACGCACATCGTCCATTGGAACACCCGCGTGGAAGTTCGCATAAAGCCTTATCTCTCCGCCGCCCTTCAGAGTGCCGGCGGGCGCGCCAATCGACGCTTCCTCGGTGATTTCCTTCTGGCGCTCCACCAGATCGCGGAACTCAAGCGCCGTCGCGACGTCCGGGTTTATCACAACCGTTCCGTTAGTGCCGTCAAGGAGGACCGTGTCGCCGGCCTTCACGCGCTCGGTGACATCGCCTAGCCCGGAAACGGCGGGAACGCCCATGGATCTCGCTAGCAGCGCAACGTGGCTTGTGGTGGAGCCGCCGTTCATGGCGAAGCCGAGCACGTACTCGCGCGGCAGGCGCACAGTCTCGGAAGGCGTGAGATCGTCTGCGACTATTACAGATGGAGTTTTCAGCTCAAGATGCGGCTCACTGCCGAATCCGGTGAGCGCGGACAGAATGCGACGCTCAAGATCGTCGAAATCGCGAACTCGCTCGCGAAAGTACGGGTCGTTCATTCGCTCGAACTGCGCCCTCGCAGAATCGACCGTGCGACGAACCGCCGCCTCCGCGTTGAGGCGTTCGTCGCGTATGAGCCGCTCCGCCGCCCCGATGAGCGCAGGGTCCTCAAGCATCATCATGTGGCTCTCGAACAAGCGCACCCCGGAGCCTCCGCGATCCGAACGTTCGCGAAGCGCAGCGATCAGGCCCTCCAAGTCGCGACGCGTCTCCAGCACCGCCCGCCTCAGCCGCAGAAGCTCGTCTCCCTCGCGACCGGACTCGACTACATACTCTGGAACGGGGACGTCGCCATCCCCTCTGTATATGAAAGCCGGACCGGCGACAAACCCGCGGGCTGTCGCAAGACCAGCGATCGTTTGCATGGAAGAGCTACTGCTCATCCGGTATGTCGAACTTGCGTCCGACTAGCGCCTCCAACTCGTCCAGCACCTCATTGGCCTGCGGACCCGACGCCCTGACCGTGAGCACCGTTCCACTGACAGCCTCAAGCGTCATGAGCGCCATTATCGACTTACCGGAAACGACATTGCCGTCCTTTTCGACCTCGACATCGGCATCGTAGCGGCTTGCCGTCTTGGCGAAGAGACCCGCAGGCCTCACGTGCATGCCGTACCTGTTCTGCAACGTCATCTTACGCGTTATCTTATCTGCCATTGACTTTCCTTCCCTTCCTTTTTCCATACTCCAACGTCCTGCCGGACTGCATCGCCGAGTCTGCACGGCGCTTGAGGCGCTCCGACAAGTCGAAAACCGGGTCTCCCCCCGACATGAGCAGCTTCTGCTGCATAGCCGCAGTCTCTACAAGGTTGACGAGATCACGACCCGCCGAGACGGGTATTATTATGTTCGGGACGTCCACACCCAGTATCGTGCGAACGCGCCGAGTCTGTCCTATGCGGTCGATCTCGCCCACTACGTCCTGCAGCCGCTTGAACGTGATCACGAGCTCAAGGCACTTCTCGCCGCGCACGGCGGACACGCCGAAGAGACTCGGTATGTGCATTATGCCAATGCCGCGAATCTCCATGTAGCCCGCAGTCGACTCCGAAGCAGAACCGTACAGCGTATTGTTTCCAACTTCCTTGCGTATGCAGGTCAAGTCGTCGGCTATGAGCGCACAGCCCCGCTTGATGAGGCCTAGCGCCGTCTCGGACTTTCCCAGCCCTGGATCGCCCTCGATGAGCACACCCAGCCCGCAGACCTCGACCATGGTGCCGTATATCGACGTGGCCGGCGCACCAAGACGCTCCAGCACAAACGCGCTGCGGTGCATGAAATGCCTGGTCTTCATCGGCGAAGACATCAGCACCACGCCAGAAGTGGCCGCGAACTCCTTTTCTACATGCCCTGGACACTGCCCATTTGTGTAGATGAAGCAGAACGCATGATGGTCAACCAGCGCACGGAAGCGCTCGCGCCGGGTATCAGGCGAAAGCGAATCGAGATATGCGGTTTCGGCCTTGCCTATCACCTGCAGGCGCTTCCACGCGAAATGCTCGTAGAAACCGGTGAGCGCAAGCCCCGGCCTGTTCGCTATCGGCTCCTCTATGACCCTCTTCAGGTTCCGCCCGCCGGCCTCAAGCGACAGGCC
Organism: uncultured bacterium; assembly: GCA_902772905.1. Classification (GTDB taxonomy): domain Bacteria; phylum Verrucomicrobiota; class Kiritimatiellia; order RFP12; family UBA1067; genus UBA1067. The sequence continues at coordinate 12,272 of CACYCL010000062.1, forward strand.
TAGCTCCTCACGCCCGGCTTCATAGAAGTCGGACACCGTGAAGTAGCGTCCCTCGGCGCTCGATCCGGTGGGCAGAACCTTCATGTCAGTTCTTCACCGACGCCGCGCGCTGGGCGCGGACCGTGCCCTTGCGAGCCTTCACGCGCATACGCAGGAGCTGCCGCTCGGCGCGAGCCGCGGCCGCGTCGATTACGCTCTTGCCGCTCGCTGAGAACTCCTTCGCACCCACAGCCGTCTCGCCGAGACGGTTCGCCACGACTTCGGCCATGTACATGTGCTTCTTCGCGTCGACGTCAATCACAATCGCGACCTTCGTCACCTTTGGAAACTTCGCCTTCAGCTGCTCCATGCGCTGCTCGGCGTACGCCTTGAGCGCCTCTATGCGCACGTCGCTGTGCCGCAGTGTTACTTCAATGCTCATTTTACCCTTCTCCTTTCCTTACATCCGGAAGTTTTCCCCGAGGTACTTCTCTCGGACCTCCGGATCGTTAACCAGTTCGTCGCTCGTCCCCTCCCTTAGAAGACGACCGTCGTATACAAGATATGCACGGTTTACGACCGACAGCGTCTCACGAACGTTGTGGTCGGTTATGACAATGCCAAGGCCCTTCGCCGCCAGACGACGCACGATGTCCTGGATTTCGTTGACGCTCAGCGGGTCAACGCCGGCGAACGGCTCGTCAAGCATCAACACGGCCGGATCGCGGACGAGCGCACGGGCGATTTCAAGTTTGCGGCGCTCGCCACCAGAAAGCGTGTATGCGGGCTGCTTCGCAACCTTCATCAAGTCAAACGGCTCCAGCAGCTCCTCGGCGCGTTCCGCCCGGCGCTTGCGCGAAAGCGGGAGCGTCTCAAGAATCGCCATCACGTTGTCCCAGACGGACAGCTTGCGGAAAACGCTCGGCTCCTGCGCAAGATAGCCAAGGCCCTTGCGAGCGCGCACGTAGACTGGCAGGCGCGTTATGTCCTCGCCACGGAACTCCACCTTGCCCTCCTCGGGCTTCACCAGGCCGACGACCATGTAGAACGTAGTCGTCTTTCCGGCGCCGTTCGGCCCTAGTATTCCGACAATCTCTCCGCATGTGCAGTGCAGGCTCATGCCGCCTACGACCGTCCTGTCGCCGTAGACCTTGACTAGCTTTGTCGCCACAAGATCCGGCGTCTTGCCGAAACGCTCAGCGGCCATCGCGTTCATTGCATCCATTACAGGATCGCTCATAGCGGCTCCACGCCCCCCTTCTGCCCTGTCGTAAGGCTCACGTTGTCCACCTCGACCTGCTCGACGTCAAGCCAGAACCTGATGCGGTCGCCCTCCAGTTCGCCGGGATGCTCCCCGCCGTCGACAAGCCGTGCGCGCGCGCCGTCCCCGCCGAACATCTCTATCTCGCGCCTTGAACGCCGATACGTCGCCATCGCACACGTGCCAACGCGGGCGGCATTCGTAACCGTTACATTGCCCATTGCGACGACCTTTCCCAGCTCGTTGGATGCGGCCATGACCGCATACAGGCTGTCGGAGTTCATCGTGTACTCGCCGGCGTGCGATATAGACACATGGCCCTCGAACACCGCGACGCCGGCCTTGCGGTCGTAGTCGGCCGAGTCGCTGCGGATGCGCGAGAACTCCGGCGACTTTGCGGCAGGAAGCGCTGCGGCGAAAACAACTACTGGAAGAAGCGCGATCACAGCCCAACTCCTTCCATTTTTACGCCCTCGGTCTGAAGGTCAGCGCCATCGAACGCGCGAACATACGACTCCGGCGACGAGAAATAAATGTTTCTCCCGGCGAACGAGGTCTTGCCGTGCTGCACGCGCGCGGGGCCTTCCGCCCAGCCGCTTTTCGTGAACCGATCAATCACGCAGCTGCGAGCGTCGATGCGAATTTCCTGTCTACCGTCCGGCTCGAACTTGCGCACCACGACGTTTTCCGCCCAGACAAGCCCCGTGTCGAGGAATAACTGCGCGCGCTTGGCCTGCACAATGAGACGCACCGAACCGTCGGGATGCGTCTCAACAGGCACGCTCACGTCCTCTGCCGGATGATCCAGCCGCTGAAGGCAGTTCGAATACGCCTCGCGAAGACGCTCGGCCTCGCGCACATGGAGGTCGCGCTGCGCCCTCCACGCGGAAAGGTCGAACGCATGCGCGCCCAACGCCGCCATTGCAATGACTATCGACAGAAACCTCACTTCTTCCCTCTTGCCTCGCAAACACATTCATGAACCTTCAGCAGAGTCTTCCAGAGACTCTCCACCTCGGCAAGCCGTATGGCGTTCGCCGCGTCGCTCTTGGCCACCTTCGGGTTGACATGCGTCTCCATGAAGACCGCGTCAACGCCAGTGGCGACCGCCGCGCGAGCCAAGGCCGGAGCGTACTTGCCGTCTCCGCCAGAGCCAGTGCCAAGCCCTCCCGGACGCTGCACGGAGTGCGTGGCGTCCATGACCACTGGATACCCGAGCTCCCTCATGACGAGCAGAGAACGCATGTCAACGACGAGGTTGCGATAGCCGAACGAGCTGCCGCGCTCGCAAAGCGTGATGCGGCGGTTGCCGGTCGACTCTATCTTGCGCACGACCTGCGCCATGTCCTCCGGGGCCATGAACTGCCCCTTCTTCACATTGACCACCGCTCCTGTGCGGCCGGCCGCGAGAACGAGATCGGTCTGGCGCGCAAGGAATGCAGGTATCTGCAGCACGTCGCAGACCTCTGCGACAGGGGCGCATTGCCACGGCTCGTGGACATCCGTAAGCACTGGCACATCGAACTTCGCGCGAATCTCTGCGAGTATCTCAAGGCCCTTGTCTATGCCAGGGCCGCGGAACGCATCGACGCTGGTGCGGTTGGCCTTGTCGAAACTAGCCTTGAAAACATAACCGACGCCAAGCTTTCGCGCAAGCGACGAGAGACGACGCGCCAAGTCGAGCGCCATCGCACGCGACTCTATGACGCACGGCCCCGCGATGAACACGAGCCCACCGTCGCCAAAAACAACGCCTTTGTCAACCAAGACCTTCTTCATGCCTCACATTATATCAAAAAAACCTGCATCCCGCCATGCGAAAGCATATCCTGACGAACAAGCTTTGATGCCCTCGCGGAGAGTCGAGGGCGAACTAGCGCTTGGCCAGCGTCTTCAGCGTGAGGCCAGAGAGATCCTTGCCCTTCTCGCGCAAAACAAGCGATGCCACATACGCCACCGCCACACACACGACAAGCCCGATTCCTCCGAGGAGGAACGGATGGAACTTCAACCCGAACACATCGCAGTGCAATATCTCGCAGCTGAAGCAAACGAAGTAGTTTGCCGCAAGCCCCAACACCGCCGCGACGCCCTTTATGCGCGGCATGAACACGCCCATGAAGAACAGGCCCGTGAGCCCCGCCGTGAGCATCGCGATGTACTTGTTGAAGTTGTCGAAGAGCGCGCTCGACTCCATGCGGGCGAGCGTGAGCGCCGCAAGAACGCCTATGATGCCGACGACATACGTCGATATCTGCCCGCAGCGAATCTGAGCCTTGCCGGGGATGTCGGGCTTGAAGCGCCTGATGAAGTCGGTGACGATCGCCGTAGACGCGGAGCTGAGGTTTGCCGAGAGAGTCGATATGGTAGCTGCGAACACCGCCGCTATGACAAGGCCGGCGAGCCACGGCGGCATCTCGGTCGCCATGAATATCGGCAGAACCGAGTCGCCCTTAGGCATAGTTACATCCATGGCCTCCGGGTGTGTGTGATAGAAAGCGAAGAGCGCCATGCCGATTCCGTAGAACACGACCTGCGCAAACACGCTCATGCAGCCGTTGAACCAGAGCGAGCGCTTGGTCGCGTTCTCGTCGGGCGTTGCGATGTAGCGCTGGATGACGCATTGGTCGCTCGTGTAGCTGGAGAGGTTCGAGATTAGGCCCTGAACCGCGACGACCCAGAACACCGGCTGCGTGAGGAGCGGACGGAAGTCCCACATCCTGTTCTTGCCGTATTCGTCCGCCACGCTCCAGAACGTCGAGAAGTGCGCACCGTCGCCGCCCGTCTTCATTATGAGGAGAACAAGCACCGCGACCGCGCCGCCCATGAGCACTATTCCCTGCACGAAGTCGCTCCAGATGACTGCCTCCAGCCCGCCGAGCGAGCAGTAGATCATCGTGAGTATTCCGCATATCAGGATGCATGCGTCGATCGATATGCCCGTTACAGCATTGAGCGCGATTGCAGGGAGAAGCGTCACGACCGCCACGCGGCATACCATGAACACGATGAACGCCGCGGAGCCGAAGAGCCTGACGCCGAGGTTGAAGCGCTTCTCAAGGTACTCGTATGCGCTCGTGATGCCAAGTCGGCAGAAGAACGGCAGATAGTAGTATATCGCAACGGGCGCCATGCCGATTATGAAGAACGCCATCACGAAGTAGCGCCAGTCCTGAAGGTACGCCTGCGTGGGGATCGCGATGAACGTGATCGAAGAGAGCATCGTCGCGAAGATCGACATTCCGGCAACGTACCACGGTATGCGGTTCCCGCCGCGGAAGTAGTCGTTCTCGTCCTTCTTCTTGCGGATGAAGTACACGGCCATCGCGACCATGAGAAGCGCGTACACGCCGACGACGGCCCAGGCCGTAGCGCCGAACTTGCCGGTCTTCCTGAACGTCGCGGCGCTCACGGCCGATGTGCGCACCTTCGGCGCGACCTCTCCGCCGGCAATCAGAACCACGTACTGCTCCGGCGTCTTGCCTTGGATGATCCCGGCGGCCGCTCCGCAGCGCGGTCTGTCGTCTGCGGCGATTTCGCCATACTCGCACCACGCGTCGGTGACGCAGTTGTACGCGAGAACCTTCCGCTGCCAGCCGAGCTTTACCGGATCCGTTTCGCCCGAACCGTTGATGGCGCGGTCGATCCACCCCTTCGCGCCAAAGCCGCCGATCAGCAGAAGATGCTGGTGGCCGCTGCGCAGAAACGCCGAGCCTATGGTCGTCGCGCCCTCCGGCAGAGGCGCTAGGCTCTTCCATTCGCCCGTGGAAAGCACCAGCGCATGGCCGTCGCGAAGCGGCTCTTTCGTCTTCGCGTCGTATCCGCCGTAGACGACCAGCGCCTTCTCCTTCTGGTCGCCGTTCTGGATCGCCGCGACGTGCTGCTGCCGCGCGGGTCCGGGCAGCTCGCCGAGAAGGCTCCATCCGCCGTCTCTATCGGCAAGGTCCAGCACGTATACGTTCTTCGAGGCGACGACATATATCTTCGTGCCATAGGCGACCGACCCATACACGTCCGACACCGCGACGCCCATCGCCACCGGCTCCGGAAGCGGCGGCAGAGGCTGAGTCTGCAAACCGGTGCCGCTCTGCACGAGCACAAACGCGTCGCGGTAGACGTTAGTGCCGTCAGTGCCACCCGCGCAGAACAGCCCCGTCATCGTCTCGCACGACACACCCTCGGCGACGGGGCGCGGCAGTTCGCCGATTTTGCTCCAGGTTCCGTCCGGCGCACGAACGCTTATGTCGGCGCGATAGACCTTCTTCCCCCCCTCGAAGTCGCTGCCGCCCGCCACGACGAACGAGAGGTCGCTGAGGAATCCGGAGAAAGGCCGCGCCACTGAAGTCGGCATCTTCTCCTTGCCCCACTCCAGGGCGACCGGCGGAGCGGCAAGCGCCGACATCCCAAATGCCGCAATAATCATCCATGCGAATCGTCTCATCTCAACTCCCGTAGTAGGTTCTTGCTGTATGCAGTTAATCTGCGCGGATATTTTGCTGTATTATACCATATCTATTGACGCCTCATCAAACCGCCACGCTCACGCAGTCTGCGCAGTCTGCACAGTCTGCGCATTATGAGAAATTTTGCTATAATCTGCGTCAATGGACAGCAAGAGACACTCCATGTTTGGACAACTCCACGCAAAGATAGGCGATTTCTGGTGGTATTCGCTTATGATCTTCTGCGCGGCGCGGGTCGCAGATTGTCTCAACATGTTTGTGGGTCTGTGGCTAGTGCCGAAGTACGTCCCGCCGGAAGAACTGGGAGCCGTGCAGCCTCTTACCAGTTTCGCAAGCATGCTGGCAATACCAGCCGGCGTCTTTGCCACGACATTCAGGCAGGAAATATCCAACCTGGCGGTCAGGCGCGACTTCGGGCGCATGAAAACCCTAATGCGAGGCGTATTCATCGCAACGGCGATACTCTTCTTCGTGGCCATCGTTGTTGCGAAGTTCATCCTGCCGTCATTCCTATGGCGAATCCGCATCGCGGAAGGTTCACTCGGGCTCGTTATCCTCGCAGCGTCGTTTGTCGGTTCTGTCTCTGCCATATACCAGAATCCGCTGCAAGCGCTCAAGAAGTTCAAGGCGACCTCGGCCATACACATCCTCGGCGCGCCGATCCGATTCATAGTGATGCTGGTGGCAATGCCATACCGTGCGCTTGTCGGCTATTTCGTAGGACAGGCGTCAACACCTGCATTCTCCATCCTCGCATCGGTCGTCGCCCTGCGCAAAGAACTGTCCGTGCGCGCCGAGCCATATTGGAACCAAGATGTCGTCCACCGATTCGGGAAGCTCTTCCTGCTGTTCGGAGTGAGCGCCCTCGCCGGCGGCGTCGCGTCGCTTGTGGAGTCAACAACCATCAGGCAACGCTTGCCGGGAGTAGAATCCGCGGCCTACTACGTCGTCACGCGCTTCTCTGACATTTCCTCGTTCCTGATGAGCGCCTTGGCATTCACCATTTTCCCGTTCACGGCGGAACTAGCCTCGCGCGGCAGAAGCACGCTTCCGCTCGTGATAAAGACGAGCGCGGCGATCATGCTCACCAATTCTCTTCTCGCCGTCTTCTTCTGGCTTTTCGGACGGCATATCATATCTCTGCTGCCGAACGGCGAATTATACGCCGAGTTCTTCTGGGCGATTCCCTGCATGATCCTCGTGACCACGCTGAACGCCTGCTCAAGCTTGTACACAACGGCAGAGACTTCGGCCAACAGATTCGGATACATGTGGTTCACGATCCCGACAAGTCTTGCATACGCCGCTCTGCTCCTTTGCGTGACGGGCTGGGGATACTTCGAACCATACATGCCGCAGCAGGTCAACGAGTTCTTCGGCGTCCACAACATTCGAACACTCTCTACAATGATGCTGTGGATGATCATTGCAGCCGCAATACGACTCGCATGTTGCATGGTGCATGCCGCGAAAGGCAAACTACCACATCTCCACCCATCCCACAATCCCAAACGATGAAGAACAAAATCTGTACAGTCATTATATGTTCCTGCGATAAATACGCCGATTTACTGCCGCTATTTGCCAAACTCTGGCGACGCTTCTGGTCAGACTGCCCGTTTGAGACAGTCCTAATTACGGAAAACGATCCCGGCATAACAGGCTTTGACCGTGTCGTTGCATGCGGCGCCGGCGGAACATGGTGCTCGCGGCTAGTCCATGGGCTTGATGCAATCAAAACACCGTACGTGCTGATGCTCTGCGATGACTACTTCCTTTCGCAAAAGGTAGACACCTCGCGCTTCCTCTCGCGCCTATCGCAGATACAGGAATTCGGAGCGGCAAATCTACGTCTCATCCCGAACCCAAAGCCGGGCGCGGCAAATGCATCACCGTTCGACCACGGCACAGACCTCTTCCGCTACAAACCGCTCACTGCATATTCGATTGCAACGCAGTCAGGGATATGGGAACGAGGCTTTCTGCGTTCGCTCGCCGACGGCAGGGCGTCGATATGGGAGTTCGAACGATACGGCTCGTTCGACAACCGCACGATTGACTCGCCGATTCTTGTTACCCCGGCAAAGGAGTTCCCCTTCGTAGACGCCGTGCACAAGGGATATTGGGAAAAGTTCGGACTCGATGTCTGCTATAAAAACGGTATTGATCTGAGCGGAACATCGCGTACGCTCCCGCCGTTCAAGGTGCGTCTCGTCGAAGGTCTCAAAGGGCTCGTCTTTCGTGTCGTCCCCTGGAACTGGATCGTCCGCATCCAAAACGCACTGGATATCGGCGCCAAGGAATCGCCGCGAACTAAAGACAAGGGAGACAGATGAAACTTCTCAAGACTCTCAAGCGGGTGATGGCCGTAATCGTGCTTCTTCTCATCTGCTTCGCCGCGTTCTGGATGTGGCGAATGTCATACGCCGGCATTTCCAACAGGCAGATACTAGATGCTGTAAGAGAGGAAGGTGCGGAAACTCGCCGCACCGTCAACGAACGAAGCGACGCACTTTCCAGAAAACTCGATACCATCGAGGCAAAGCTCGACAAGCTTATAAACATGGCAACGCCGAGACTCCCCGACAACATGACGCCTGCGCAGTAGCAGAGAGGCGTCAATGACTTTTGCGCGTCGTACTCGTGAGTAGCTTCATGCGAACCACATGAAGAAAACCATGAAGCCAGGATGGCATCACCAGTTCGCAGAAGCCTATCACCTTGCCCCGAATCGTATACAAGCGCCGCGCCGAACGATGGTCGGCCAGATAGTCGCCCGTAACGGGATATACAAGGTGTGCGTATCGCGCGGCATTCTTGCGAACGTATTCCGGGTAAGTTCCGTCCATCGGCTCTGCAAAGCAGCGCATCTCCCAAAAAGGCCCCCTCCCCGAACGAATCATCGCGTCAAGTTCCGCAACGTCGACCTTGCCCTCTCCGGGGTTGTATTCCTGGTGCGCAAAGGACGCAATCTTCTTCGCTAGCGCCTCAGCGCCTCCAAGGCATGTAAAGTGCCACCCTCCATTCTTGACGACATGCTCGCCGCCGCGCGAACGCGGCAGGCGGCGGCAACGGATCTTCGACGCGGTAGTCCCTTCGTTCACAGACGGCGGCAGAAACTCGTCTTCATGCACCTTTACGCCGTCAAACGCATGGCAGAAGTCTTTGTACGAGACCATCCGCGTGCCATGCCACCATTGCTGACGAACATTGCGGTAGTTTAGATAGAATGCATAGTACGTCTGGTCGAACACTGTCACACCAGGGGTTCCCACGTACTTGGCGATTTTCTCTGGTCTCGGTATCTCGTCAAGGTCAGAAATCAAGATGACATCGTCATCCTTTGCGCCCTTCAAGCCTTCGGCTATCGCGTTTCTCTGCCAATTCTCGCGCGCCCAGCTAGTAGTGCAGACTTCGGGAAATCGCTCTATCGCGACATAAATGATTCTATCCCTGAAAGCGGCGAATCTGGCCTCGTTCTCCTTGAAGTACAGCGGTTTAGGCTTGCCAGTGTGCGTCTCGCCGGCCTCGACAAGGACGAACTTGTCGACAACATCCTTCAGCACGTTAAGCCTGATCTCCAGAAGGTCAAGCTCGTTGAAAAAGCTAAAGCAGTCGTATATCATAGAAAAGCCCTTATGCCGCCGTTTGCGTCAGAATCACCTGGCATCACAACGTCTAACTCCCGTCGAGACGAAACGGCCTCCTGTTTTGTCCGCGAGTGCGACGTTCTCGACGCGTATTGTCTCAAACTTAGTTGCCGGTGTCAAGTGGGCATGCCTGCGCAAGAATACTTTGGCAATGTCGCAAAGTCGGGGATGGCTAAAGGACTCTTGCGTAGCGACATATCCCGAAGTGAGGCGCGCAAGCGGTCGCTAGAGGGGTGCGCCCCCGCCGTCGAAAATGCTGCGTAACGTGGGACCGCCACTCATTCGATCCACGACGGCGAGGGCACCGTCGCTACGCAAATCGACACGCCGTCGCTACGAACACTGAAAACCAAAGTCCCAGCCTTTTCCGAATGGGACCGTCAAGCTCAGGATGGGCGTCTTCTGCACTTCTGCTTAATCGTCCACAAGACAAAGTCCGCTGCGTATCTCGCATACTCCCACGGCGTCCTGTGCGTCAAGTACTTCTCCAGCGTGAACTGATGGTGGTACTTCATGCAACGAAGACAGTATATCTCGTCCTTCCTCAGAAGATGCTTGACGCCCAGCCAGCGTATGGGCGCATCGCCCCATCTGTGCCGCCAGATGCCGCGGGCGGCATCTATTGCGGCAAAGAAGTCCTGCCACTCCGTGCCACGGAAGAAATTCAAGTCGCATATCTCGAAGTTTGTATAGTACAGCTTCACACTGCAAAGCCGCCTAACGCCCCTGACGACCTCCGAGTGACGGTCAAAATAATCCTCGACGGTCTTCAGCAGGCCAATCGCCCATTCCGGCTTCTCCTTCATTATCATTCGATAAGTGTACCTGATTCCTTCACGCTCCATTTTCTCAAACACATTGAACTTGACGGGAGCAAGGATGTACGAATCAACATCAAGACGCATCTGGTATGTATACCGCTGCAGCTCAGGGCGAAGGAAAATATCGTTGGCGAAGAAATGGCACATGTGTCGATACCCGCGCTGGCCCCTTGGCAGATCCTCCATCTCCTTGGGCACGGCCGAGAAATCGACCTCGGCATAGTGAATGTCGAGATTCGCCATTGACTGGTCAGAATCCATCAAAGACCTGTCAAAATCGCTTTCATGGAACACCCATATGTCCGCAGGCGACCACGGCAGAAAGTTCTTCGCCAGGGAGTTGATGCTTTTTATCAACTGCCTTATCTGATCTTCGGAAGATCTCGTCAGATACACCACTGTACTTCTTGTCATCGCCATCGCACCTTGCCTCGCTTATTGTTGTGGCCAGCGTAAATGTTGTCATTGGACTCACATGACCTCGATGATCGGCTCGTCGATGTTGCGCTTCTTGGAGTTGAAGTTGATCCCGATCGATGTGACACGGCGCCTGCCGCCATTGTACGCGTCGGCGTACCCCTTCTCGCGTATCTGGCGGACAGCCGCCTTCGCGCTTTTGTTGAACTCGAACACGTACACCGCCTTGTCGAAGTCAGACATGTTTAGGTCGATCACCGGATAGGTCTGCGCCCAGTTCCATTTCTTCTTCGCGATCTTGAGCCCCCCCCTGAAGAGCTTCTTCTTGCCTTGAAACAGACACTTGAACGTCGAGAGCATCAGCGACTTGCCAAACCTGCGAGGACGCAAGATGAAATAAATCGCATCCTTTGCGGCAGCAAGTTTCCAGAGCATGTCCGTCTTGTCGACGTACACGCACCCATCGTTAATAAGCTTCTCAAAATCGTAGTTGGCCGTCGCAATAGGTTTCATGCCGCGTATTATAGCAAATTCCACCTCACACCGCCTTGCCGAAGTCCAGACAGCCGGTTCCCTCCCTCGCCATACAACTGGCCACGCATCAACCAACACGCCTCCACGCATGTGACATTACCCAAAACTATCGCGCAAGGCGCGACCAGCAAAGCTGCACGCCGCACCATCGCTCAAGACATGATTGCACACCATAAACCAGGCGTTGCGCAACACGAACCAGACATACGCGGAGACCGAACCGATAGGACGTTCCATTGCGCTGTCGCGATGCCTCGACAGCAGGAACTGAAAACAAGTTGGGTCCCCAATGGAAATCCCAAACCGCGGCTATTCGGTCGTGCGTCGAAACATTAGACAAGTATTTGTACAAAAGCAAAGTCAGAACTGATTGATCGTGTCTATTCTCCAAGAATGCGGGCAATTGGTCAACACACCCCTTCGCATCAACATCCACAATCCTTTCAGGATGATCCAGCATAATCTCTAGCCACTTAGAGATAAATGCAGTTGTAAAGTCGCTTTTCTTGATAATGATAATGTTAGCTTCAAACTGAAAACACATATTACAAGATGTCTTTGAAATCTCCTCAGGGAAGAGTTCAAGTAGACTTTTGCAAGTCCATCTATATGTGCAGCAAGGAATTTTCCTGACAAGGATATCCCTTGTACGCATCGCTCCGAACAACCGTTTCCACTGGTATGTCGCACAAAAGAGAGAACATCCGGCGTCACAGTAAACAAGCACGTCACCGTCGCGCAACTGCGACAAAACCGAGAGAATTATATCGGGCTTCCAAACCCAATATCCACACCCACGCTTATGTTCAAACAGTTTAGACTTTTTTGTTTTTGGCGATACATTTGACATGTCATAGCCAAGGATCTCGTCAAAGCAACCTGTTTTCCTTGCTTCGCTGACAATCCTTTCGCGGGCGGCAATGAAGTTTACCCCACCATCACCAAAAGTAAGAAAGACTTTCTTCATTTACCATGACTCCGTTTTCTTGTGCAAAAGCGCACTTCGATTCCACAATATCATTTGACTGGAGAGGAGCCAGAAAAAGAACCTTCTTTGATGAATTTTTCCACAACGACATGGTCATTTCGACTGCGAAGACTCAAGCGCGGCTTGTTGCCATAATACGCCGCCCACCATGAGAAAGTACTAGCCGGCCCCATTATATAATCGCAAAGCGACAGTGTAACGATATCCTCTTGCGGTGAACCAGAAGCATCCATCACATCCTGGCCATTCTCCCTGAAATACGCGACGTTTATCGGCTCGTTTGACACCATTGCAAACTTGACGCGTCGCCCGATGGATGATTCAAACTCGCGCATCATGCGAAGGTATGTCGCATCGTCAAAATACCATTGAGGCATCATCTCTTTGTAGTCTCCGCGCCGCAAATGAACGCCTACAACTATCGCGCCATCTTTCCGTAAGCTGTCTACAATTTTGTTGGGGCGAACACAATGCATATCCTTTGCGCGAAGGAAGGCCACAATCTTCTCGTGATGTCTTGCTATCGCCTCGCTGTTGCGAAAGTGCCAGTTCCACAGCAGAAGATTCTTGCGTCGCCCTGCTATCCACTTCTCGCACCGTGCGGCATTTCCGTCTAAATACCGCTGCCCAAAGCTAGGCAACCGCTGAAGCCACCCATGCAAAACGTCAACTGGTATGCATCGCCTCCAGTTGAAGCATCGCACCTTTATCTCCGGAATGACCTCTGGATGCAGATCGGAAAACGATCGTATCTCCCGTCCAAACGGATGGATGATGTCTGTTTCAAGATCCATGGCCGTCGCAAGCGTATGCACGAACCATAAGATCCGATTGCACATCTGCCCTGTACACTGGATGGAATATATCATATCATCTAGCCTATATCTTTATTGGTTCACGGACTAGCTTGCAGTAGAGTTTGAAAAGAAGTGGCTTAAATACCTTCGGTATAACCCTTGCAACAGTTCTTCTAATCCATCCCATGCACCAATACTTCATTCGGGCAAAGTATGTTTTCCGAAAATACTCTCTAGAAGGTGTCAATATCAAATTCGCATATCGATCACGATTTCTTAGTATGTAATCAGGAAATCGTTTATCCAACGGCGTAATGAAGAATTTGTGTCCACAACCAGTAATATCATCGCCATTTAAAATATGATCTTTGATCCATGAAGTCGACGAGGTATTATCATTAGCATATTCAATGGCTATTGCATTAATCTTTTCCACAATCTTCTCCTCATTACCCAGATACGAAAAATGCCATCCTCCTTTTGATAGCGAAATCATCGGACGTAGACGACGCAATTTTGACGCAGTTGGGCCTTTATTTATCACAGGATCAACATAGTCGCAAGGTTCAAATTTAGCATAAGTATCATCGTTACAAAACGTATCATAATGCACAGCTTTGGCAATATTCAGATATGGAATGGTATAACTCCAAAAATTAAGGAAAAAATTGAAAAACATTTGTTCAAAACCAACAACGCCACCGCGAAACGGGATTCGCCTAATCGCGCTAGGTGAAGGAATCTCGTCAAGATCAGAAATCAATATAATGTCATTAGGTCTCGCTTCCGTTAATCCTCTTGACACTGCATTACGCTGCCAATTTTCACGCATCCAACTAATCTGTTTTGCAGTATATCCCTCTGGCGGACTGGGGAAGTCATCAACCACGATGTGAATGATGCGATCGGCGAACTCTGAGAACCGCGATTTGTTCTCTTCGTAATAAAGTGGCTTGGGTTTGCCTGTGTGCGTTTGCGTCGCCTCGGCAAGCACAAACTTGTCGACGACGTTCTTGAGGACGTTCAATCGTATCTCAAGCAAATCAAGCTCATTGTAAAAGCTAAAGCAATCGTATACCATCACAAGTCGTCTCCCATAAACGAGCTCTCATATCTTGGCGTTGAAGTCAATCCCTACACTCTCCCATAACAGTTTCAAGAGCAACACGCATCTCGCGATTTGTGACATGGTAATTTTCATTGCCTCATCCGAAGGTACTCTGCAAGCAGACGGTCATACACGACATAGCCGTTGCCGCCACGATAGACAAGCTCCTTGTCGACAAGCATTTCGAGCGACGTCTTAACGCTGCTCGCCGCGCGGAGGCCATGCTTCGATATGAAGTCGGATGCCTGCGGTGACGCAACCACTCGCTCGGACGCAATGGCCCTCAAGAGCCGCCGTGCGCCGTCCGGAAGTATTTCCATCACTCTCTGCTGGTCATATTCGTTTGAAAGAACCCGCTGCAGCACAGCCTCGTCAAGCTGTCCAACAGACGTAATGTCTTCGCCGGATGCATAAAAGTCCCATAGCAGGGCCTGGACATACCAGGTTATACCGTCGAAGCGGCGATACAATGCACCAAACACCTCTCTGGAAAGTTTCCGCCCCGACTTGCGGAAGAAGCCATTGGCGAAGTCATAATATGCATCTTCGGATATGACGTCAATCGGCATCATCAGCGACGACTGGTAGAATGGGCGCTTGGGCGATGTAAACATGTCGCGCATGATATGCTGCCTGGATCCCGCGAATATAAAGCGAGCTGGAGAAAACTGTATATGGCTTCGCAGAACGGCCTCGATGCCCTTCTCGGGATATTCGGCGATTTGCTGGAACTCGTCGATGGCGATGACAGTTCTCCTGTCATGCTCCTTCAAGTAGTCAAAAACATCGGCAAGCGTCCTTTCCGTCTGTGCAGGGGAGACGTTCAGCGTCAGCGACGGCTTGCCACTCGCATCATCATACGACAAAACCGGTCTTACGCCCTGAATGAGCCTACGGGCGGCCCCGCCGACTTTCTCAAGCGGCGTGTCAAGACGACCGATGACAGCAGCCGACAGCACCTTCGTAAACTCCGCAAGGTTCTGAGTACCGAATATGTCCACATATATCGTTTCATATTCCGCATGCCGGGAAAGACGGTCGAAGGCGTTCATGACGAGCCCCGTCTTGCCGTAGCGCCTCGGCGAGAGAAGCGTGACGTTGCTCTCGTTGCGTATCGCGCTGCAAAGCCGTTTCGTCTCCGCAACCCTGTCGCAGAAATACTCCGGGCCATGGTATCCTGCGAGTACAAATGGATTTCTGAACTTCATGCGCGTATTATACCAAACCCCACCTCATCACGCAATCACCGTCACGTAAATTACACGATGGAACGGCAGCAACCAGCAGACATACCTCGCATGGCTCGTCAATCTTCCTGTATCCGATATCTTCATAAAAAACGACAAAACCGCCACAAAAACGAAACCCGTCCCGGGGCTTGTCCCCACAGACTCCATTATACCCCACAGATCTTTCCGCGCTAGTACCCGCGTTCACTTCCCAAGATGGAGTAACGCCGTTACTACCCACGAGTAACGCCGTTACTCCCACAGACTAACGACGTTACTCTGGCTTGGGGTTAGGAGAGGGCTTGTTTAGGGTTCTATATCTTCACCGTCATCGCCAACCTGAAAGTCGACTTAAACTTCCCTGCACGAACACATCAGACGTATATCTTGCCTAATCGCGGCAAAAACACGCCAAAAACAAAGTTCCCCCTTGGGCCTGGCCCCACGGATTTTTCTAGGTATTCCCTAACATACCGTTTTACGACTTTCAAAACCATACGTCCGTGAAACAGAGGCTCGCCATTTCCCCCAATCTTGGCCTGTCTTGGCAATCAGACCTTAGAGGATTAAAGACATATCCACTATATGACTAATAATCAAGTTTTTTTAATTCAGTTTTCAACCACTCCAAGGAACTCTCTCTCTGCCGCTTCAAGTTCTTATCGGAAAAGGCAAGACTATCACCTTGCGAAAATGACACAAATGCCTCGTCATAGCTATTGCACAAAACATTCGTCTCAATGTTCTCCTTTGCAAACTCCTCGAGCCTAGCGAACCCTGCCACGCCTCTTCCGTTCCTTGGACGCAACACTCTCACATTCTTTTTGAATATCGTTGAAAACATCAACGCGTGGAATGAATCGGTAATAACCCAATCTGCCGTTGAAATCTCACGAACAAATTCATCTGGCGTAGCCATCGCATGGGTATGGACATGCGGAGATAGATACGCTCGCATGGGACCTGTGGAAATACGGACAAATTCGCCCACGCTGGAAGGCAGCAACGTACACGGTGTGCCGAAGAAGATCTCCACGTCGCAATTCTGATTTTTTGCAAAGCATCGCAAATCATTCACAACAAAACCAAGCGGATCATGTATAAGGTAGCAAACAAGTTTGCGTCTGCCGTTAGAGCCACGCTGGCCAACAAACCGATTCCATACAGAAATGTCTGCCAACAACGTTGGGTCAAGCACATGTGCCGCATGTCCGCCCAACGATTCCACGATTCGCGCACCCTGTTCTTCGCGCACACTTATGGCTGAAAACCGCTTAATGCCATCTTGATAGCGCCCCCTCAGTTCGTCAGATATCGTCGGCACGCCAATACTTGCCGCATATGAGATTGCCGGCACATGGGGTGCGTTTTCAAGAAGATATGGCAGCTCTGAACCTTGCAGTCCAGGATTCCATACTTGATCACTTCCGACGATTAATACATCTACACCAAGATCTCTCGGAGCGTCTTTCCAGTGACAAAAACTATACGGTGTCAGATTTAGCAACTTTGGCAGCATTCGCGCCGTTCTAATGTGTCTTATGTAATCCGCCCCATCGCCAAAACCAAGCAAAGCACGTCCAATGAACTTTATCCACGCAACAATAGATCGACTTGCAGTTATGCCGTGCAAGGTTGCATTACGTTCATCTATCCAGCGATCTACCACAACAGCATCATGCCCTAAGTCTTTTAAGACCTCTTGCAGTGCATACGTCTGCAGCACGCCGCCATAATTCACTTGTGAATGAAAAGTTAGAATGCCTATTTTCATATATCTTCAGGCCTTCCGACCGTATGCCATTTTATCCACCGCAGGATTCGATACCAAAGCGGAGGCATCATCAACCGTTCAACCAATTCATCAAAATTAGCCGATGTTACTTCAGCAAAAAAGCGATCTCGCTTTTTATTTGCCGTGTGATTATCGAACACCATTTTATTTATCTGCGCCACATCATGAATGTCTGACAACTTGCTCCAGACCGAATCAGCTACGGAAGAAGCCGATATTTTACCCTTTTCTGTATTGATGCAGACCGCCGAAATTCCAATGTCATCGCTAAATTCGGGCCATATACGCTCGATGCCCCAATAATCGCCGATTGTTATATCTGAGCCGCTTTTGAAGTATCGGAACACGCAACCATGACAACATTTACGATTAAACAATTCCGAGCAAAAAGCTCTTAGATATGTATCGTTGGAAGGATTGACCAAGTACGCGTTGTCGCTTGAATTAACAAACTCAAGAGACAATGCGTACTTTCTCCAGGCGCAGTTGCGTCTGGAGAAAGTTCGCACAATCTTGGCTCCCTCCTTGCACTCTTGACATGAAAGATATTTCTGCCATGCCATCGGAGAAGGCACTGCATGACAAATAACATCAACCAACAAAAGATTTTCAGGTTGCCCGTCTAGGAATCTCCTGAGCCCTGCCACTTGACATGGACAGCCAGAGAACAGAACATGACGACCATGGTCTAAATCTCGCTTTACATTTCTAAAGGTGTCGCCCATATCAGACTGTACGTATTTGGAACCCCTCAGC
The DNA here is from genome assembly GCA_902772905.1 of uncultured bacterium. Lineage (GTDB taxonomy): Bacteria > Verrucomicrobiota > Kiritimatiellia > RFP12 > UBA1067 > UBA1067. The sequence continues at coordinate 30,070 of CACYCL010000062.1, forward strand.
CTGTCAAGACCTTCTTCGTCCTCCACGGCAATGTGCACAACCTTGTGCGTTTCTGGCTCAAATGCCGCGCCATATACAACACCGCCCCTTTCTAGAACTCTACGAGCAAGCAACGAAAAGATGCCGCCCGAAGAACTGATGCGCCTAAGTTCATCGTCCTTTGCTTTCGCTGCATATACCGCCAGCGGCTTGCGCGGTTCACTAGGATTTAAAACGGGACACACGCGTGAACATAGACCGCATTCAACGCATAGATTACCATTGACAACAGGCTGAAGAAAACCTTCGCCATCCGGCTTCATCTCAATTGCGCCATGCGGACACGCGGCAAAACACGCTGAGCATCCGCAGCACCGATCAGGTGACGGCAATTTTGGCAAGATATCTAACGGACAATCTTTCATGTGCAAAGCCTAATATACAGCAACGCACATCATACTACCCGAACAGCACACCATACCTCGCCCTTATGTAGTGTCCGTAAAATTCCAGTTGCAAATCGGAGATCAGCGGGACATTGGCAATGAAGGCGGATATCGCGTCGAAGTCTATTTTCGGTAAGATGCGAGCAGGCGACGGCGCAAGGTACACCGGCGGCATTGAGCCTGACGAAATCAACGGCTTCCGTCATACGTCCTTCCCCCAGAGGTACTTATCGCGCAGGTACTGCGCCTGGGTGGGTGTTATGAAGCCATCGTTTATTTCTGCAATGTTGATGGAACCATAGAGCTCGCCCCAGAGGCAGTCAAGGAGAGAGGACTTTTCGACAAGCCCCTTTTTGTACGCTTCGAGGTCGTGTGCGAGATACGGCGGCAGTGCCTTCTCAAACATCTCCTCATTAATGATATTTGCACCTCCATGCATCGAGGCATATTGTATCATATAATGGCTCACGCTACAATAGCCACCGCGTTTCACCACTGCTCAAACCGTCAATTACCAAAATCGAGCCATATAGGTTTTGGCAATATGCGAACACGCGGCGGCAACGCCCTCTCGAACATGTCCTGATTCAAGATATCGGCATTTTATTGCATCGAAAAAAAGCATATCCACAATCTTTTCACTGTCAAGTCAACCCGTTTCATCATGAAATACAACTCCGATTCCGCACAAGATCAACAATCGACCCACAGAGAGCTGATGGTGAACGGATAAACGCAGCACATACAAAGCATGGAAGAGTGAAAGCCCTTCCCCAAAAGCCGAAGTTCTTCCAAAATGAATAGATGATGTTTCTGAAATACCTCCGCCAAACTAAATGATCGTCAAACAGTCGGGATGTCGCACCACACAAATGATCGATCGGGAGAGTCGGCACAAACCATGTCTCCCACCCAACTTTGCGCGCCCTATGGCAGAAGTCTGTTTCTTCATAATACGACCAAAAATGGTCGTAAAAGAGAAAGCCAAGATCATCAAGCACCTTTCGCTTGAACATGAGCATCGCACCCTTGGCTGCAAAAACCTTTCTCGGTACAAGCACTGTCGTTGCTGTCGATTCGCCCCTATGCAAATGTCGCTGTATGCCAAAAGGGGTCATCAACACTCCACAGTCGTCCAATCCGTTCCCTAGCGACGGCACATTCATCGTACCCTGAACGATGCCGACGCGCTCATGCAATTGAAGGAATTCTACAAGTGGAGAGAACGAATCACCGTAAATAACTGTATCGTTGTTCAACAGTAGGATATAAGGTCTAGTTGCCATGCGCACCCCAATGTTGTTTCCCCCTGCAAACCCAGGATTTCCGGGCACCGCTACATATACAACACCAGGAAATTTTCTGATCAGTGCTATGACCGACTGTGAATCGGCATTGTCAACTACTATGATCTCAGGAATTTCGCCATAGACTCTGAACAGCGACGAGAGGCAGTTGCGAAGCAGTTCATCGCCGTTCCATGTGACAATGACTATAGAAAGCTCCCTAATTAGGGGTAACGTTTCACCACGCATATCTTGGTTCAGAATAATAGCAAATTCACCTCTTTTATGCCCACAAAGAACATGTCAGCCACATATCTTGCGCCCGAATGTTCTGCACCGGGCAAACGCTATCACCGCTGCACCGACCAAATAGAACGCCGCAAGAGAAGCAATCCCAGCAGACGACGAGAAGCCCTGCTTCAGAAAACCGAGCACGACCGGCGATGTGGAGCCAAACACAAATCCACACGACAACATTATCCCAGCGCCAGATGCATGATACCGCTGGGGAATTATGTCGAAAAGCGATGCCATGAGATTAGAGTCATACACACCTCTGAATATACCGAAAAGCGCCATTGCCGCTCCACACGAAACAAGCGACTGCGCATACGCCATCCACGCAATGAACGGCACCGCCAACGCGAGACCGGCAATGTTGGTTTCCATTCTGACGGACGGACGGCGCTTTACAAACCTGTCCGAGATGCGCGCGCCCAACGTAACGCCGACAAAGGCTCCAATGTAGTGCCACAACACCGCATTCAGCGCCGCAGATCCCTTTGCCAATCCAAACGACTCTGCAAGATGGCTCGGCATCCATGTCTTGAAACCTACATCGACATATATCATCATGCCAAGACCAACCGCAAGCAACAAAGCGGATGGATTGCTGATAAAGACGAGGAAGGCTTCCCTGAGAGACGGCTTCTTGCTTTCCGATTGACGTTCATTGCGTTCCTCATGCGCAGAGTCTCTTGCGCTCTTGTTGAGTCCAAGCGCCAGCACAAGTGCCCAGGCAACGCCAATGCCACCAAACGCCCAGAATGGAACGCGCCAGCCATCTGTGCCGCTTTCTGCCAGTGCGCCAGAGGCGACGCTGCAACCGATGATACCAGCGTATAGCCCCATCTGCAAGATTGAAAGCGCTGTCGCCCGCGTGTCTTTATGCAGCTCTCCTATTATCGATGTCGCGGAAGGATAGTAGAACGACTGTCCAAAGCCGTTGAGTATGCCGTATGTGACAAGTATCAACGCCAAAGACGATGCGAAGCCCGAAGCGAATATTCCAAGGCAGAATACGAACACGCCAGAAACCACCATCCATTTGCGGTTGAGAAGATCCGCCGCTACGCCGGCAAACGGCACGGAAAGCCCGTACACAAACGTAAAGACAGTGGCAACCATGCCTATCTCGGCTGCGCCAGCACCAAGTGAACCCTGTATCGATGTCAGCGTTGCACCGAATATCTGCCTCGTGCCCTGCTGGAGGAAGAATGCAACCCAGAGGAGTGCCAATGCTCGCCATTTATAGTGCATATAGGTCAAAACTCCCTCTCATTCTCACCCAGGCAGGCTCAGCCCGCCGTCAACCATTATCGTTGCGCCTGTTATATAACGCCCAGCATCGGATGCAAGAAGCAACGCCGCGCCAGCAGCGTCCTCTGGAACAGCATAGTCGTGCATGGGAATTGCCGCCGTAACCTTCGGCCCATATACAGGATCGGCCAGACATTCGCGGTTTCTGTCGGTGTTGAACACGCCAGGACAGAGATTGTTTACTGTTATGCCCTCTTTGGCAACCTGCCGAGCGATACCGCGCACCAGATTCTCCTGTGCCGACTTTGTCGCCGCGTAGACGCACATGTCTGGATGAGGCCGCCGCTCGTTGACCGAACCAACGGTTATGAGTCGTCCCCACCCCTGCGACTTCATCTTCGGATACACACGCTGGAACATCCTTAGCGTTGCAAGAAAGTTCACCTGAATCTCGCGACACGCCTCGTCGAGAGGAAATTCAGTCCACGGAATCTTCGCCTGAACGGATGCGTTGGCAACGAGTATATCGGGCAACGCCCCTTCCGCCTCAAGCCGGTCGAAGAACGCATCGACTGCCGCTGCATCCGCTAGATCGCATACCTTGGTGTTGTGCCGGATGACCGTCGCTCCGTACTCTTCAAATGCATCGCCTATCGCCTTGCCTATGCCACGCGTCGAGCCAGTGACTAGTGCCACCCTTCCTGTGAGATCAAACTTTTCCTTTGTCATGACTTACCTCTTTTATGATTTACATTCCTCAGTCCGCGTTCCAGTCAATCGGACCAAGGCCGTGTGCAGCAAGATAGGCGTTTGCGCGGGAGAACGGACGAGAACCGAAGAACCCCCTATGCGCAGAAAGCGGAGAAGGATGCGGCGACTCGATCACACAGTGCCGTGAACGGTCGATGAACGCGCCTTTGCGCTGCGCGTATGAACCCCATAAAATGAATACAAGATGCTCGCGTTTTTCCGCCAGCAACTTTACGACAGCATCAGTGAACGTCTCCCATCCACGCCCCTGATGCGACGCAGCACGGTGCGCAGCGACCGTGAGCGTCGCGTTCAAAAGCAGAACGCCCTGACTCGCCCATGAAATGAGATTCGGCACGTGCGGCTGGGTTGACTTCGCCCCCGACGACTGAATGTCGTCAGAAAGTTCCTTCGCTATGTTGAGCAACGAAGGAGGTGTTCGAATCTCCGGCGGAACGTAAAACGCCAGCCCCTGCGCCTGCCCTGGTTCATGGTACGGATCCTGCCCAAGTATGACCACCTTGACTCGGTCAAACGGCGTGCGGTCAAAAGCGTTGAATATGAGCTTCGCCGGCGGATAGCACTTTTCCTTGGCGTATGCGCCGCGTACGAACGCCGCAAGCTCCGCGAAATATCCTTTCGCAAACTCTTCTGACAGCATTCGCTTCCAACCTTCCTCTATGCGTACTTCCATAAGTTGCTACTAGTATACCAAAAAACGTCGCACATGGTTGACGCACAGCACTTGGTTTTAGTATACTACGCACCGTCAAACGACTGAAAAGCCATGCGATGGGGGGCACCACCACGGGTACCGCTAGCGCAGGCTTTTTTGTTTTTCGGGAAACCTTCCCATCGACGCGGGAGACAGGAGGCAGAAGAAAATGATAAAGATAAACGGCGAGGACTCAGACGCCGCGGGGCAGACGGTTGCCAGCTATCTGGCAATGGCCGGCTTCGATGCATCGCGCGTCGTCGTGGAACTTAACGAGGCAATTGTGCCAAAGGGTCGCTATGCCGAAACCACGCTGCGCGACGGCGATCAAGTCGAAATAGTCTGCTTCATGGGAGGCGGCTGAACATGATACCCGACCGCGAAACTTTTCATGCGGCGCTTGTCGCACGTCACGGCGCGGAACGTCAGGCAAAGTTCGATTCCGCGCATGTGGCTGTATGCGGTCTCGGCGGACTTGGCTCCAACATCGCAATAGCTCTGGCGCGCGCTGGCGTTGGCCACCTGCACCTCATCGACTTTGATCACGTTGAACCCTCCAATCTGAACCGCCAGCAATATGCAGCCGCACAAGTAGGACTTGCCAAAGCGGAAGCTCTTCGCAACAACATCGCGGCAATCAACCCATATTGCGAAGTCATCGCCGAGACTCTGCGCATAACACCGGAGAGAGTCACATCGCTATTCGATTCGGACGACATCGTCTGCGAGGCATTCGACCGCGCAGACCAGAAGGCAATGCTTGTATCTTGCGTGATGGAGGCGTTTCCACAAAAGCCAATCGTGGCTGCATCGGGCATGGCCGGACTCGCATCCGCAAATGACATATCTACAGTTCGCGTCTCGAAGCATCTCTACGTATGCGGCGACCGTGTGGCAGACGCAGCCGACGGGCTTGGACTGTACGGTGCGCGCGTACTTGTATGCGCCGCACATCAGGCGACAATGATACTGCGCCTCATCGACGGGACCGAAGAACCTTGAAAAAAACAACAGCTATGATGAAACAGAACGATACCTTCACACTCGGCGGGCACACATTCTCATCCCGCTTCATCCTTGGCTCTGGAAAATATTCGCTCAGGCTGGTGCAGGCGGCGGTAGAACATGCGGGGGCGCAGATAATAACACTCTCCGTGAGACGCGCCAACACAAAAGAGCAGGAGAACATACTCGACTACATACCGAAAGGCGTGACGCTCCTACCAAACACGTCTGGCGCACGCGACGCCAAGGAAGCCGTGCGCATAGCACGCCTTGCCCGCGAACTTGGATGCGGCAGCTTCGTGAAAATCGAGATCATGCGTGACACTAAGTACCTTCTCCCCGACAACCAGGAAACCATAAAGGCCACTGAACAGCTAGCTGCAGAAGGCTTCACCGTGCTACCGTACATGTATCCAGACCTAAACGTGGCACGCGACCTCGTGAAGGCCGGCGCGTCTGCGGTCATGCCGCTGGGCGCGCCAATAGGCTCAAACAAGGGACTCGCCACAGCCGACTTCATCCAGATACTCATAGATGAAATCGAGCTTCCCATAATAGTAGACGCAGGGATAGGCGCACCAAGTCAGGCCTGCCGCGCAATGGAAATGGGTGCCGCCGCAATCATGGCAAACACTGCACTCGCAACCTCCGGAGACGTGCCGCGCATGGCGCGCGCATTCCGGCTTGCCATCGAGGCGGGACGCGAGGCTTACATCGCCGGTCTCGGACGCGTATTGACGCGCGGAGCAGCCGCATCAGATCCGCTCACCGGGTTTCTGCGCTGACGGGAGGCAGCTGGCATGGGCGAAGGCGAAGCAAAGAGAAGCGACCTCATATTCGACGCGAAGGGGCTGTCCCCTGCCGCGCTGGAACGCAAACACAAGCTTGAGCGCGATCCATCGTGCCGCGCCGATCCGATGGCCTATCTGCCGGGCATGGAAGTCATCGAGTCCGACATAAAAGATCGCGTCCGCTCCGCAATGGCGGAATACGATCCATCGCGCTACACCGCTGCAGACGTGCGCCGCGCGCTTGAGCACGACCGCTGCGGCGAAGACGAACTGCGCGCGCTGCTATCGCCTGCCGCCGCGCCATTCCTTGAAAACATGGCCGAACGTGCGCAAGCCGAAACGGTGAAGCACTTCGGCAACACCGTCTACATATTCACTCCGCTGTACATCGCAAACCACTGCGAGAACTATTGCGTATACTGCGGATTCAACTGCTACAACCCCATTCGCCGCATGAAGCTCGACAAATCCCAGATCGAGCGCGAGATGGAAGTGATCGCGAAGTCAGGAATGGAGGAGATCCTAATCCTCACTGGCGAAAGCCGCAGCGCGAGTGGCGTTGAGTACATTGGCGACGCATGCGAACTTGCCCGCAAATACTTCCGTCTCGTTGGGCTTGAAGTCTACCCAGTGAACACCGACGAATATCGCTACTTGCGGGAGCGCGGCGCAGACTATGTAACGGTTTTCCAGGAGACATACGACGTTTCGGAGTATGAAAAGCTACACCTGATGGGACACAAGCGCGTGTGGCCCTATCGCTTCGACGCTCAAGAGCGAGCACTGCGCGGGGGAATGCGCGGCGTGGCGTTCTCCGCACTTCTCGGACTCTCTGACTTCCGCAAAGACGCTCTAGCGACGGCGCTTCACGCCTGCTGGCTCCAGCGCAAACACCCTGAAGCCGAGATCAGCCTTTCGTGCCCGCGCCTGCGTCCAATAACGAACCATGCCAACGTTAGACCCGGAGAGATTGGCGAACGGGAACTGTGCCAAGTGCTATGCGCATATCGACTCTTTCTTCCATTCGCGGGCATAACCGTGTCTTCACGCGAAAGCGCATCGTTCAGAAACGGCATAACGAAAATCGCCGCTACAAAGGTCTCTGCCGGAGTCTCAACTGGCATTGGTGACCACGCATCGAAATACGGTGAAGAAACCTCATCAGGCAAGGAAGGCGACGAACAGTTCGAGATAAGCGATGCGCGAAGCCTTGCAAAGATGTACTCCGATCTCGCCGGCGAAGGTCTGCAGCCGGTACTAAACGACTACGTGTACGTCTGAGATCAACGCCAAATCCGTTTTATATATTCAAGTCCTGAACGCAACTGCTCCGCAGTCACTTCGGAATGCGGCTCAAACACGAGATGACTGGCTCTCTCGGCAATTGGCTTCAGCGCAGCGAAATCAACCTTGCCCTCGCCAGGCGGCAAATGATCGTCGCCGCCGACGGAGTCGTTTATATGCAATCCGACAGGTTGTGGAGCGCCGGTTTGCGGCTGACTGCCACTGACAATCCCATCCTTCCACCCGTTTGTCTGCCGAACAAAATCATGTCCGGTATCGAGCCACGGCCTTACCCATTCCCCACAGACCTCGGCAATTTCCCACTCTGCGGGAAAGCCCTCCAGATATGGTAAGTTCTCAAGTCCAAGAACTACCTTTTCCCCTTCCAGTTCAGGGATAAGCCCCTCTAATTCATTCTTGAAAACATCCAAAAGCTTCCGTCCTCGCTGCACACGGCGCGTCATGTCACGGCGTTTCAGAAAGCCACGGCACATGACGCGCCCCGAATGCAGCACCACGGCATTTGCGCCCATATCCGCTGCAAAAGCGATATTCCTCTTTACATGCACACGCGCAATGGCTCGCGCCGACTCGTCCAAACTTGCAAGCTGGTACAGTTCAGGGTAGCCTTGTGGCGCAGATATCGGCACCGGGCAGAACGCGTGTATGGATCCGACGGGCATTCTATCAAGCCTCGCCTTGAAACCCCTTACCTGCTCCAACGTCGTATGAAAGCCAAGCTCCAGTTCATCGAAACCCAGTTCGCCTGCGGCGTCGGCAATGGCCTCGCCTGCCTCAAGCCTTCTGTTGCACCAGTTCGTAGAGAGCGCGAATCTCATTGCTCATCGTCTCGCGAACCGTCCAAGCCATTCCTTGAACAGATAACTGGTGCGCATCATGGAATCAGCGCTCGGCGCTATCCAGTCCCACCAATGCGCAACACCAAGATACGCATTGTACGCGCTGAAATCACATGCCGCAGGCACAACCTCCAACGACGTCTTCGCAAAGTTTCCACACGCCCTAGGCATGTGCCATGCGCTCGTAACGAGGAGTATCTTGCGACCCGCGCCGCGCTCCCGCAAAAGCCTTTCTGTAAACCGGGAGTTCTCGTAGGTATTGCGTGAATCATTGTCAACCGCAATCGCATCGCGCGACACCCCGAGATCCACGAGAAGCGGAACTGCCGTGTTAAGGTCGTTCCTTCCCGACACTACCACAATAGGCGCCTTCCCCGCCTTCCACAGCCTTGCCGCATGCCACACGCGATCAGCACCCTCGTACATGTCGGGGTACTCCATCGACACATTCTTGCCTATGCCTCCGCCAAGCAGCACTATGGCGTCCGCCTTTGGCTGCGAATCAGCCGACTGCGTCGCAAGATACTGTCGCTCCAGCGGTAGGCCAAGCAAACAGACACAAGGCATGGTGGACTCAAACCAAAGCAGCGCAAGCGACACCGCAAGCACTGCACCTCCGAACCTCTTGCGCCGCTCAAGAAGAACAGCCCCGACAATCGCACCGACAAGCGGAACAAACACCGGATTCAAGAAAAACCAGACGACCTTGTTTAGAACGTACATCAGCCCATCTCCGCTCGAATCGCGATTGCAGCGGCGACAGGATCCTCAGCAGCCAGAATTGGGCGACCGACAACAAGATGCGTCGCTCCGTCACGAACCGCTTCAGCAGGTGTCGCAACACGCTTCTGATCGCCAATCGCCGCGCCTGCAGGTCTAACGCCTGGAGTGACGAAGAGCGTACCCACCTTCAGGGACTTCGACAGCGAGCCAACTTCCATTGGGGAGCAAACCAACCCGTGCGCACCATTCTCCGTGGCAAAGCGAGCCATCGCCGCGACCTGTTCTGCCGGTGTACGCCCGGCGATCCCCACATCTGCCAGATCGGACTGATCGAGGGAAGTGAGCACCGTAACGGCCAAGATCTTCGGTCCATTCACGCCGAATTCGGCCGCCGCATCAGCTGCCGCACGAATCATCGCCTTGCCGCCTGTCGAATGAATCGTCATGAGGTCCACGCCGAGCTTTCCACCAGAGCGAACAGCGCGTTCGACAGTGCGCGGAATATCGTGGAACTTGAGGTCAAGGAATATCTTCTTGCCGAGGTCCTTGATCGCCTTGACTACGTCCGGACCTTCCGATGTGAAAAGCTCAAGACCTATCTTGTAGAATCCAACGGAGCCACCAATCGACTTCACCTTGTCAACGGCCTCCTGCCTGCTGTTCACATCCAACGCAACAATCAGTTCTGCCATGTTAGTATCCTTTCGTCTAATACATCTTCTCGTACTCGCCCTTCTGCACACGCTTGAGCGTGTGGAAGCCCGCACGCTTCGCCCGGTAGTGCAGATCGGTTTTTGAATGGGTCAAGCCTGGCGCCTGTATGACACGGCTCACGCGCGCTCCGCATTCAGGGCATCGCTCCAGTCTCGCGTCTTTTAGCGACTGCATCACTTCAAAGCCGCCGCAGCACTTGCGACAGCCCTTCTCGGTTTCATCCACCTCGTATACGTATATTGGCATGTCGCTGTGTATTATACCACAACGAGAGAGATTATGCGTCGAGCAACTTCATGTCGTACTTCTTCGCCCGTTCATCCATGATCCTGTCGTACTCGTCGTCATCGTTGAATTCCTCCAGCTCGTCAGGACGGTCCGGAGGGATCATGAGATAGCGCAACGCAGCAGTCGCGATGCGACGGAAGACAGGACCTGCCGAGTTGCCGCCCTGGTGATAGAGTGTCTTCTTGTCGAAATCGAGAGTGACCAGCACGACAAGTCTTGGATCGCTCGCCGGCACAATCCCGCAGAAAGACGCACGGTAGAGGCCTGCATAATAGCCTCGCCCACCAGGAATCTGCTTCTGAGCCGTGCCAGTCTTGCCAGCGACGGAGTAGCCGCGTATCGCCGCCCTTCGCGCCGTGCCCTTCGGCGATGCAACGTCCAGCATCATGTTGCGCACGTCGTGCGCCGCCTTCGCCGATATTGCGCGCCCCAGCGGCTGCGACACATGTCGGTAGACCTCCGCGCCATTGGAAGCCACTATCTTGTCGACGATATGCGGGCGCATCCTGACGCCATCGTTCGCAATCGCCTGGTAAGCTCCGCATAGCTGTATCGCCGTGACCGCCACGAACTGTCCAATCCCGGCACGGGACTGCGAAGCCTTGTCCCACATGCGTTTGTTTGGATTTGGAAGTATGCCGAACTGCTCCCCAGGAAGCTCGATGCCCGTCTTTGCTCCAAATCCGAACTTTTTCATGTATTCAAAGAGACGTTTCGGTCCAAAATCGTATGCAAGCTTCCCGATGACGATGTTCGACGAATGCACAATTGCATCCTTCAGCGTCATCGTAGGCTCCCATTTGTGCGAGCCATCGCCAGGCAGTCTGTAGTAGTTGGGATCGTCGCGGTTTGTGCGGTAGACGCTTTGCGGCGAGACAAAGCCAGCGTCAATCGCCGCAGCCGCCGTGACAACTTTCATGACCGAGCCTGGTTCATAGTTGAACGCCACAGCTCGATTGATCTTCGCATCGTCGGGAGTATGGCCGTAGTTGAGCGGCTCAAAATCCGGCATCGATGCCATCGCGAGAACTGCGCCCGTGCGAGCATCCATGACTATGCACCATCCAGAGCCTGCTCCATATTCGCCAATGCCCCACTTGAGCTGCTCCTCCACCTCAAACTGGATATTGTGGTCAATCGTGAGATAGATGTCCGCACCTGGTATGGGGTCTATGGAAACTTTCCTCTTGTCGTACAGCTCGCGGCCATGCGCGTCTCGCATACCCTGCACCGTGCCAGGCGTGCCGGTGAGGTCGCGGTCATAGCGCTGCTCTATTCCCGCAGAGCCAACGCCTTCTGCATTTACGCTTCCAAGGACATGCGACAGGTGGCGACCGTGTAAATACTGGCGCACCTGCTTGTCGCTTATGGCAACGCCGGCAACAAGGCGAGAGTCGGCAAGCGTTCGGTATGCGTCTGGATCGGAGGAAAGCGCAAGGAACTGGCTGCGGTATCCACGGCGCGGCGGCGTATTCGCCATAGTCAGCACACGACGGTATTCAAGGCCAAGCGCATCGGCTATAGTCTTTACAATCGCCTCTCGAACACGCGGACGCTTCTCCCCCCTTGGACGGACAATTGCATTCGTCAGCGCAACAGGGTCAAGGCTGTACTCCCAGTACGGAACGGACTTGACGAATGGATAGTTCTTTCCGTAGGCTGAATATATCGAACCTCGCCTAGCCAGAATCTGACGAGTGAATCCATAGTTGGGGGCATCCACCTCTGGGTCAACGTGGGCTCTTATCAGCTTCTGCCCCGAATAGACAGCAAGCCCAGCCAAGCACATGACCGGCAGCCAGAACCGCCAGTTCTCGCCGCGCATCGGCATCCGTCAATTAGCCTTGCGACGGCGATGACGCGCCGTCTTTATCGAAGACACGGAAACGGTCGAACGATGCGGACGATATGACGCCGGTTGTGGAGCGCCAAACGCCGTCTGGCGAGCGCGCTTAAGGGAAAGCTGATTAGGGTACGGCGTTCCATCGGCACGCATTCGCACGCACTGGTCTGGACGAGGCAGCTTCATCGAAAGGCCATGACGCAGAAGCGCAACTTCTATCTTCTCGGTGGTCTTCATCTCTTCCCAGCGCGTCGCCTCCTGCGTGCGGGATTCCTCAAGCTTCGCAAGCTCGCGCTCCTTCGCGCCTTTCTCCTTGAGTAGCATTGTGCAACTCGATGAAGAAAGCAGATTGAGAATGACCATGACAAAGAAGAACACGATTATCGCTCCAAAGCGCATCGTATTCGCGGCAACGACGGACATCTTCTTCGGGACCTTGCGGTTCTTTCTCATCTTGCGCTTACTCCTTTTCGATTACGCGAAGCTTTGCGCTCCGCGCCCTTGGGTTAAACTCCACCTCACGCACACCTGCGACAACGGCGCGTTTTTTCACGGCGCGGGCGCGTGGCTCAACACCCTCCCACATTTCTCCACCCTGCTGAAGCGAACGCATCCTGCCAACGTGCGAAGCGAAGAACCGCTTCACTATGCGGTCACTAAGGCTCTCGAACGTGATGACTGCAAAACGCCCACCATGCGCAAGCAGCTCCATCCCACCTTCAAGAGCACGCTCAAGTTCGCCAAGCTCGTCGTTCACTGCCATTCTCAGCGCCTGGAACACACGAGTGGCTGGATGGTGCGCGCCACGCCTTCCGATCAGCCTCTCGACGAAGGCCGCTAGGTCAACCGTCGTCTCGAATCGCCGACCGTCAGCGCGTGCAACGGCAATCGCCTGAGCGATCCGACGCGCCAGCGGCTCTTCTCCAAACGTCCTGAACACCCACTCAAGACGCTGCGAGCTCTCGCCATTCACAAGGTCAGCGGCCGTTACGCCGCAAGACCGGTCCATGCGCATGTCAAGGGGTCCCTCGCGCTGAAAGCTGAAGCCACGTCCGGCGTCATCCAGCTGAGGACTCGACACACCCAAGTCCAGCAGTATCCCGTCGACCTCGTTCCATCCTTCTTCATTTGCAATTCTCCTGATATCCCCATGTCTTCCCTTGATCACACGGAATCCATCGGCAGACATGCTTCGAGCAGCATCTATTGCGGCATCGTCTCGGTCGATGCCAAGCACTCGGCCACCTCGCCGGACGATCTCTCGCGTGTGGCCGCCACGACCAAAGGTGCCGTCAACATACCGCCTGTCAGGCATCACGCCGAGAGCCTCCATCGACTCCTCCAGAAGAACCGGAACGTGACACTCCATATCCCGCATCTCCCTTTAGAACCCTGCGACGGCCAGCGCCTCGCGCAGACCCGCCTGGTCGACCTCGTCAGCCGGCGGAAGCGCCGCCGGATCCCACAGCTGAATGGTGCGAACCGCACCCAGCATAGCGACAGTCGTCGTCAAGTTCGCAAACTGAAGGAGCTTGTCGCTTATGCGGATACGGCCTTGAACGTCAAG
>CACYCL010000063.1 GCA_902772905.1 uncultured bacterium
CAAGAAGGAAGTCATCCCGACCACGAAGAGCGGCATCATGGCGGCTCTCGCCGAGGCGGGCGAAATCAGCAAGAAGCAGGCTGTCGCTATCTACGATAAGCTCGTCGAGATCGCGATCAAGGGTGCCAAGCAGGAAGGCAAGAAGGGCATCACCCTCCCGGCAATCGGCAAGGTGAAGCTCATCAAGCGTCCGGCGCGCACTGGTCGCAATCCCGCCACTGGCGAGACGATCAAGATCAAGGCGAAGACAGTCGTCAAGATTGTTGCGTGCAAGGCGTTCAAGGATGCGATCCTTGGCTAACCAGCTGGGTATCCATTGATGCATGGCGGCGTGGGCTTATGGTCTGCGCCGTTTCGTTTTGAGCGCGTCCTTTACCTTCGCGCTGTAAAATGGTAAAATGTCCGCATGCTTGATTTCAAGGGAATATCGGTACACTACGGGCACCAGGACGTATTGACAGATGTTACGTTTCGCGTCAACAAGGGCGACCGCGTAGGTGTTGTCGGGCCGAACGGCTCCGGCAAGTCTACGCTTTTCAAGATTGTGCTTGGCGAGATGTCCACCGACAAGGGCGAACTTGTGATAGAGTCCTCGCCGCGAATAGGCTTCACGCGCCAGAACCCAGCGCCCGACCATGACGGCGAGACGCTCCTTGAATACGCACAGCGTGGCATACCAGGTCTCTCTGATATGGAGGCCGAGATGTCGGAGCTTGAATCGGACCTTGCCGATCCGCAGAAGATGAAGCGCTACGGAGAGCTGCAGACCAGCTTCGAGCATCTCGGCGGATATGACATAGAGACGCGGGTCAAGGTTGCGCTTGGTGGACTTGGCTTCACCACAGAGGAGTTTCAGCATCCGTTCGCGTCGTTCTCCGGCGGATGGCGCATGCGTGCCGAGCTGTCCCGCGTTCTGGCCTCGAAACCTGACCTTCTGCTGCTCGACGAACCGTCCAACTACCTCGACCTCCCTGCCGTGGACTGGCTGCAGAAGTTCCTAAAGGCGTATGATGGCACACTCATGCTCATATCGCACGACCGTTATCTTCTGAGGACGCTCACCGACATAATCGTTGAAGTCGACGCCGGCACTGCCACGCGTTACGAAGGCAATCTCGATTGGTACCTGCGCGAGCGCGAAGTTCGCTACGAGCATCTGAAGGCGGCGAAGGAGAATCAGGATCATCACCGTGAGCAGCTTCAGAGGTTCGTTGACCGCTTTCGTGCGCAGGCCACAAAGGCCGCGCAGGCGCAGTCTCGGCAGAAACTGATAGACAAGATTGACGCCGAGCGCATCGTGCTGCCCAAGCGCTACACCAACTCTGGCCGTCTCAGGCTTGCGGAGCCGCCGCCTTCTGGCATCGAGATGTTCAGGTGCGAAAATCTCGGTTTCAGCTACGACGGCGTGAAAAAGGTGTTTTCCGGGCTTGAATTCAACATCTCCCGCGGCGACAAGGTTGCGCTTATCGGCTACAACGGCCTGGGCAAGACAACGCTCATGCGCATAATCGCAGGGACGCGCCAGCCGACGGAGGGAAGGGCCGTCCTTGGACACAACGTTGTGCCGGGCTATCTGAGTCAGGAGTTCGCGGAGACAATTCCGCCAGACCTCACCGTATACCGCAACGCGAAGAACGCATGGGACGCGCAAGGCGGCGGCCCCGAGAAGGTTTTCCGCAACCAGCTTGGGGCCTTCGGCTTTGACGAGAACGACGTTGAGAAGCCGGCGGGCGTTCTTTCCGGCGGCGAGAAGATTCGCCTTGCGTTCCTGAGGCTCTTCCTCTCGGCGCCGAATTTTCTGCTCCTCGACGAGCCTACTACGCACCTCGATCTTGACGGACGTCGCCTTCTGCAGGATGCGCTCCAGAAATACGGTGGCACCATTCTCCTTGTCTCGCACGACATAGACTTCGTTCGGGCCGTGGCAACGAGCGTTCTCGAAATCACGCGCGAAGGAATACGCCAGTTCCCGGGCGGATACGACTACTACCGTGAGAAGGTCGAAGTGCAGAGGGGAGGCAAGACCGAAAAGGCTGGTGACGGCAAGCCCGAAAGGCGTCTGGACGGTGAAAGGCCGCAGGCTCAGCTTTCCAAGAAGGAGCTGCGTCAGCAGCGGGCGGCGGAACGCGCGAAGATCGCGCCGCGTGTCAAGGAACTGAAGAATCGCGTAGAGATGGCGGAGGCGAAGCTTGACGAGCTCCAGAAGGCACTGGACGAGGCGTCGGCGGAGCTGTTCAACCCGACGCCGACGACAGATTTCGCCGAGGCCAACCGCAAGGTGCGAACGCTGCAGTTCGAAATAGACCGATACACAGCCGAATGGGAAGAGGCGGCTACGGAACTGGAAGAGCTTAAAAAGGAGCAATGACGGTGAATAACGAGATATGCATTTTTCTGGCGGCAGTGACGCTGCTTGCGTCTGCAACTGTGTGTGGAGCGGCGGAGCGCCCATATGATTTCCGCAAACGCCTGGAAATCGTGCACGAGGCGGGAAGGCGCGATCCGGCGGCGATGCCGGCGGCGGACGAGTTCGTGTTCGCCGACGGTGCGGTGGTGGCAGTCCCGTCGGAGGCAGACGAGGTTCTGGCGTTGGCGGCGAAGGACTTCTGCGACTACCTTGACGTGTCGATGGGCGTGAGTGTGCGGTTTGCGCGTGGCGGACAAGGAACGGTGACGGTCGCAATCGACGACTCTCTTCCTGCGCGGTCGTACCGCGTCGAGACGGGCGGCGATGTGAAGGTTGTGGCGTCTGATTCTCGCGCGGCGGCGCAGGCGCTATATCATCTGGAGGATCTTATGAACCTCCGCCGCGCACCGTTTCTGGAGAAGGGCGCGGAGACCCGCCGCTCGATGTTCTCGCCGCGCATGACCCATTCCGGATGGGGCCTGGACGTGTTCCCTAATGCGCACCTCGCGCAGATCGCCCACGCCGGCATGGATGCGATCGTCGTGTTTGTGAAGGACGTGGACAAGACGAAAGGCGCTGACTACCAAGACGTGCGTGACATCATCAGGCGCGCCAAGCGGCATGGACTGGACACCTACCTCTACAGCTACGTCGTGGCGTTCGTTCATCCCGACGACCCTGACGCCAAGGCAAAGTTCGACAAAACCTACGGGCGCATAGCCGCCGCTTATCCAGATGCAAAGGGCATAGTGTTCGTGGGCGAGAGCTGCCAGTTTCCCACGAGAGACGAACGCGCCCAGCCGCGCACGTGGAACAATGCGATTCCTGGCGACACGCGTCCGACGGCCGGCTGGTGGCCGTGTCGCGACTATCCAGACTGGGTGAAGGCGGTCCGGGCGTCCATTGACGCGCACAGCAAGGGGATGGAGATCGTGTTTTGGACTTACAACTGGGGAAAGCAGCCGGTGCAGCCGCGCATGGAGCTGATAGATCGTCTTCCGCAGGATATCACGCTGATGGCCACGTTCGAGATGTTTGAGCCGCAGGTGAAGCGCAACGGACTCAGCGCGCCGAGCGCGGACTACTCTCTGTCGTTCGAAGGACCGGGGCGTTATTTCGCGAGCGAGGCCGAGCGGGCGCACAAAAGGGGGATGCGCCTTTATTCAATGTCGAACACGGGCGGGCTTACGTGGGACTATGGAGTTATACCATATCAGCCGTGCCCGTTTCAGTGGAAGCGCCGATACGACGGCATAGTGATGGCGCATCGCGAATGGGGGCTTTCGGGGCTTATGGAGTGTCACCACTACGGCTGGTGGCCATCGTTTGTGGGCGAGCTGGAGAAAGAGGCGTTTATCGAGGGCGGCATGCCGTTCGAGAAGCACGTGCGCATGATCGCGGCGCGCGACTTCGGCGCGTCCAACGTTGAACGCGCCATCGAAGCGTGGAGGCTCTGGAGCGACTCGGCGCGCGACTACGTCGCAAGCGACGACAACCAGTACGGTCCGTTCCGCATCGGTCCGGCCTATCCATACAATTTCGGCGGCCAGCACATTGCGACAGAGGAGTTCCCGTGTCCGTCACATGCTTCCTTCGGAGCGCGGATTGCGCGGTTGAACTACCTTGACAAAAGCTGCTACGGACCTGACACTGGCGAAGTGGGCGAACTGGATGTTGCCAAGATGAACAAGGAGCTGGAGCTTTTGGATGGAATGAGCGCGGCACTTGGCAAGGGCTCTGATATCTTCGACGCGATTGTGGCGACATTGCCGCCGGAGCGGTCTGAAAAGGCGCGGCGCATGGCGGGGCTGGGACGGTACATGCAGCGCACGGTCGTTACGGCGATCAACGTGAAGCACGGAGCCATTGCGCACCGCGCCGGGGACAAGGCCGGAGTGCTTGAATGGGCGAAGAGGGAGTATGCTAACGCCAAGGCCGCGCTGGAGCTTGTCGAGGCGGACTCGCGTCTTGGCTGGGAACCGTCGATGGAGTATGTTGGCGGCCCCGATCAGATTCGCTGGAAACTCGAACGCATGAGGCAAACCTACAGCCTGGCGGAATGAAACGACACACTCAGGGGTAGTGCGAAAGCCTGCAATTCAGGAATGCCATGTCCGATATGGCCTTTGGCGAAGTGTGGTATAATACAAACCTAGAGACCGCTTCTTTATATCATACATGACAGGTTACATATGGGCGACTGGCTAGATCTCAACCCAGATCCCGCGCACGTAAGGCGTGAGCGCGAGAAGGCGCGCGAACTGCGCAGGACAGACTGGTGGCGCGCGCTCGTCGCTAAAGGCGTGTGCCACTACTGCCATCGCGTCGTCGGGGCGGAGAACCTTACGCTCGACCACGTCGTTCCGGTCGCGCGCGGAGGCCGGTCGACACGCGGCAACTGCGTTCCGTGCTGCAAAGACTGCAACAGCAGAAAGAAGGCCTACACTCCGGCCGAGCAGATACTCGACAGGCTCTTTCCCGGCTCCGGTGACGCTCCGTAGGGCTCTGCCGTGCGCGTGACGAGTCACACAGACGGCTCAATTTTTGGTATAATTCGCATGTATGAGTGATAAACTTGACAAGCGGCAGAAGAGAAATCCACGCATCCTGATCGTAACCCCGGAGATTACATATCTCCCAGAGGGCATGGGCAACCTTGCGGGCAAAATGTCCGCCAAGGCGGGCGGCATGGCAGACGTGTCAGCTTCGCTTGTGCAGGCTCTCTTCCGGCTAGGTGCTGATGTCCACGTGGCGCTGCCGCACTACAGGCGCATGTTTCATGTCGAAACAGGCCAGCTTGTTGCGGAGGAACTCAGAAAGTACAAGACCCACCTCTCCGACGAGCGCATTCATCTCGCCGAGGACCGCTGCTTCTACTATCGCGACACGGTTTACGACCGTGGCGACGGCAACGTGAAGCTTGCGCTGGCGTTTCAGCGCGAGGTCATCAACAACATAATCCCGCACGTGCAGCCCGACCTTGTGCACTGCAACGACTGGATGACGGGGCTTATCCCCGCCGCTTCGCGACGCATGGGCATACCGAGCCTTTTCACAGTGCACAACATCCACACGCAGAAGCTGAATCTTGCGGCCATAGAGGATGCTGGCATCGATGCTGCCGAGTTCTGGACAAACCTCTACTACGCCTATCCGCCGTACAACTACGAGGAGTCTCGCAACAACAACCAGATCGACCTGCAGGCGTCCGGCTGCTTTGCGGCGCACTTCATCAATACCGTCTCGCCGACGTTTCTGCGGGAAATCGTAAACGGCTGGCATTCGTTCATACCTGATTCGATTCGCAACGAGATACGCAACAAGTTCAACGCCGGCTGCGCGGCTGGCATCCTGAACGCGCCCGACTCGGCGGACAATCCGGCAACGGACGACAAGATTCCGTTCAAGTACGGTCCAGACGGACATGCCGAGGCCAAGCGCAAGAACAAGCTTGCTTTGCAGCACGCGCTTGGGCTTGAGGAAAACCCCGACAGAGCGCTCTTCTTCTGGCCGAGCCGTCTCGACCCGATACAGAAGGGGCCGCAGCTCCTGACGGACATTACGTACCGTTTTCTTGAAAAGCATCCCGATGCGCAGATAGCGATAATAGCCAACGGGCCGTTCCAGCAGCCGTTTTGGGACATACAGGGCTTTCACGGGCTTCAGCGCAGGCTCGGTGTGCACGATTTCGACGGACGCCTTTCGCAGCTTGGCTTCGCGGCGAGTGACTTCACGCTCATGCCGTCGCTCTTCGAGCCATGCGGCCTGCCGCAGATGCAGGCGCCTATATACGGGTCTCTCGCGGTTGCGCACAACACTGGCGGGCTTCACGACACCGTTGAAATGCTGGACTGGGGCGCTTCGCGTGGCAACGGTTTTGTCTTCGACACGTACGATTCTGGCGGTCTCTTCTGGGCGATGGACCGCGCCATGGACTTCTTCCATTCGCCGTCCGACGTTCGAGACAGGGAGATATCGCGCATAATGGTTGAATCGCTTGCGCGCTTCAACCACGAGACCTGTGCGCGTGAATACATTAAGCTCTACGAGCAGATGCTTGACCGTCCGCTTGTGAAACGGGAGATATGATGACATCTGAAATGCTTGCAGCCGACCTTGTGAAATCCCTCGAAGACGCGAAGGCGGTGGACGTTAAGACGTATGACGTGCGTGGCAAGTCCGGCTTCACCGACTTCTTCGTCGTGGCGACGGGAGCCGCAGCGCCGCATCTGAAGGCGCTTCTCAAGGCTCTGCCGAAGGCGTACCGCGTGTCCGGCGATCCCGAGTCCGGTTGGATCGTGGGTGACTACGTCGATGTCGTGGTGCACGTGTTCTCTGCCGAGGCGCGCGCTTATTATCAACTTGAGAAACTTTGGGAGTGACACAAAATGATACTTCTGCTTGGCTCTGACGCATATTCACCTTTTCGCCTTGACGCGCTGCGTGCGGCGATTGCGAAGCTCGCTCCATCGCTGGGCCCGGTTGATATAGACGCGAAGTGGGTCTACGCGCTGCAGACCAACGGCGAGTCGTTCGATTCGGAAGAGCTGAAGCGCGCCGAATCGCTTCTGAACGCCGAGGGCGACTGCTGCGAGGCGGCGTTCTACGTCATGCCTCGGAAGGGCACCATTTCGCCGTGGAGTTCGAAAGCGACGGACATCTTTCGCAACTGCGGGCTCAAGTCGTTCCTGCGCGTTGAGCGCGGCATTCGCTTTCTCGTCTCGCCGTCGCTTCCAGAGAAGTGCTATTCGGCACTGTACGACAGGATGACCGAAGGCGTGTACGCCGACATACGCGACATGTTCGATGCCAGCGCACCCAAGGCCGGCCGCACATACGATGTGCTTGCCAAGGGCGTGGAGGCGGTGCGCGAGGCGAACGAGACGCTTGGGCTTGCAATCTCCGAGCCGGAGATGAAGTACCTCGCCGATTCATTCCGCAAAGCTGGGCGCAACCCGACCGACACCGAGCTCGTGATGTTTGGGCAGGTCAATTCTGAGCACTGCCGCCACAAGATATTCGGCGCGGAGTTCATAATTGACGGCAAGAAGCAGCCGAAGTCGCTGTTTGAGATGATCAAGAACACGCACAAGAAGCGGCCGCAGGGCACGCTGTCGGCGTACAAGGACAACTCGGCCGTGGTCGAGGGCTTCAAAACGGCGGTGTTTGCCATCGACCCGAAGACGAACGTCTATTCATTCAAGTCCGACACGCTTGACCAGCTGATGAAGGTCGAGACGCACAACCATCCGACGGCCATCTCGCCGTTCCCCGGCGCGGCGACGGGTGTGGGCGGTGAGATTCGCGACGAAGCGGCGACGGGCCAGGGCTCGCGCTCGGTTGCTGGCCTCAGCGGCTTCATGGTGTCCAACCTGCGCATTCCCGGCTACCCACAGCCGTGGGAACGTACGTTTGCCGACTTCCCGACTCGTCTGGCGACGCCCCTTCAAATAATGGTGGATGGCCCGATTGGCGGCGCGGCGTTCGGCAACGAATTCGGGCGGCCGCAGCTCTGCGGCTTCTTCCGCACGTACGAAGGCGAGATCGCGGGCGAGCTTCGAGGCTACCACAAGCCTATAATGCTCGCCGGCGGCATGGGCGTGATACGCCATGGCCAGGTGCAGAAGAGGCCGGTCAAGCCGGGTGCGCTTATAGTTCAGATAGGCGGGCCGGCGATGCGCATCGGGCTTGGCGGCGGTGCGGCGTCTTCGATGATGACCGGAACGAACTCCGAGGAGCTTGACTTCAACAGCGTGCAGCGCGGCAATGCGGAGATGCAGCGCCGCTGCCAGGGCGTCATAGACGCATGCACGTACCTCGGCAGGGCGAATCCGATAATGTCGATACACGACATAGGCGCAGGCGGTCTCTCGAACGGGTGCCCCGAGCTGGTGGAGGCGACAGGCGGCAGGTTCGAGCTGCGCAAGGTGCACAACGAAGAGCTGTCGATGAATCCGATGGAAATCTGGTGCTGCGAGGCGCAGGAGCGCTATGTGCTCGCGCTGAGGCCCGAGGCGAAGGAGTTCTTCGAGGAGCTCTGCCGCCGCGAACGCTGCCCGGTGGCGTTCATCGGCGAGGCGACAGGCGACGGTCGGCTGGTTCTCGCCGACGACCACTTCGCCGACAGGCCGATTGACATGGACATCAAGGTTCTGCTCGGCAAGCCGCCGCGCATGGTGCGCAGGGTAAAGCACACGAAGAAGCGCCACGTCCCGACGTATTTCGAGGGCGTGAAGCCCATAGACGCGTTGACGCGCGTACTGCACCTGCCTGCCGTAGCGGACAAGACATTCCTCATAACCATCACCGACCGCTCGGTCACGGGCCGCGTCGCGCGCGACCAGATGGTAGGCCGCTATCAGCTGCCAGCGGCCGACTGTGCCGTGACGACGATGGGCTACAAGACGTACGAGGGCCAGGCGATGGCGACCGGCGAGCGTTCGCCCGTGGCGCTTCTGGACGGCCCCGCGTCGGGGCGCCTCGCCGTCGCCGAGGCCATAACGAACATCGCGGCGGCCGACGTAGGCGACATTTCGCAGATCAGGCTCTCCGCCAACTGGATGGCGCCGTGCGGCGAACCAGGCGAGGACGCGATTCTCTACGACACCGTGAAGGAGCTTGGCCTAAAGTTCTGCCCGAAGCTCGGGGTCTCGATTCCCGTCGGCAAGGACAGCTGCTCGATGCACACGACCTGGACCGACTCGCACGGCGAGCAGAAGAAGCAGGTCGCGCCGCTTTCGCTCGTGGTGAGCTCGTTCGCGCCTGTTAAGGACGTGCGCCTCACTCTCACGCCCGACCTCAAGCCCGACGGCAGCGACGATGTCTCGTGTCTCGTCTACGTAGACCTCTCCACAGGCGAGGCTCCTCTCGGCGCTACCGCGCTTGCGCAGGTCTACGGCCAGCTGGGCGACACGCATGCCGATGTGGACGTAGCTCTTCTCAGGCGCTTTTTCAACGCCATGCAGGAGATTGTCAGGGGTCGCCTCGCCCGAGCCTACCACGACCGCTCCGACGGCGGCATCGTCGTTACCCTCGCGGAGATGGCGATAACCGGCGGGCGCGGCATCGTCGCGAAGCTGCCCGGCGGCGACGCACTTGAACAGCTGTTCAACGAGCAGCCTGGCGCCGTGCTCCAGGTAACCGACAGCCTCAAGACGCCCTACGAGAAGACAAACCTCGCGAAGGTGTCTGCGATCTTCAAGTCCGCCCGCGTGCCGGCGTGCGTCATCGGCACGGTAACGCACAACTCGCGGGAGTTCTCGGTGTATGTCGGCGAGAGACTTGCGGTCAGGACCGACATCACGTACCTCAGGCGCTGCTGGAGCGAGACGACGTACCGCATGCAGGCGCTGCGCGACAACCCTGTCTGCGCCCGAGAGGAGTACGACAACGGCCTCGACGCGCGCGACCCTGGCCTGAACTTCAAGTTGACGTACGATCCGGACGAGAAGGGAGCGGAGCACGTCAAGGACCGTCCTAAGATGGCTATTCTGCGCGAGCAGGGCGTGAACGGCCACATCGAGATGGCCGCGGCGTTCGCGTTGGCCGGTTTCGAGAGCGTCGACGTGCATATGTCGGATCTCATCGCCGGGCGCGTCGACCTTGCGGACTTCAAGGGACTCGTCGCGTGCGGCGGCTTCAGCTACGGCGACGTACTGGGCGCTGGCTCGGGCTGGGCGCGGTCGATACTCTACAACGACCGTCTTGGGGAGATGTTCAAGAAGTTCTTCCACAGGCCCGACACGTTCTCGCTCGGCGTGTGCAACGGCTGCCAGATGCTCTCGCAGCTGAAGGACATAATTCCGGGCGCCGAGAGCTGGCCGAAGTTCGTTAAGAACATGTCCGAGCAGTTCGAGGCCCGAGTCGCGACTGTCGAGATAGAGGACTCGCCGTCCATATTCTTCAGGGGCATGGCCGGCTCTCGCCTGCCGATTCCTGTTGCGCACGGCGAGGGCCGCGTATGGACGGACGGCTTCGCGCCGTCTATATGCGCCGCGCACTTCGTCGACAACTACGGCAACGCCACGACGCGCTATCCGTTCAACCCGAACGGCTCGATCGGCGGGCAGACGGCGTTCACGACAACCGACGGCCGCGCCACGATCATGATGCCGCATCCCGAGCGCGCCTTCCGCGCGTGCCAGCTGTCGTACAACGACGGTACGTTCGCGGAAAATGGCCCTTGGATGCGCATGTTCCAGAACGCATATCGGTTTGCGGTTCAGGGGCCGCAGGCGTAGGGGCGCCTGCGCCGTTTCGGATGGCAGGGATAACAGAGTCTACCATTGAGGAGATCAAGGCGAGGACTGACCTCGCCGACTTGGTTGCCTCGTACGGGATCTCTGTCAAGTCCGTCGGGGCGTCGAGAACAGCGTGCTGCCCATTTCACAACGAGAAGACCCCGTCGTTCCACATAAACGTTACTAAGGGCTTCTACCACTGCTTTGGATGCGGGGAGTCAGGAGACGCCATCAAGTTCGTTCAGAAGATGGAGGGGCTCACGTTCGTGGAGGCAGTGAAAAAGCTTGCCGACGCATGTGGCGTGAAGATAGAGGAGAGCCGCGAGGATCCCGCCGCCGGACGCCGCCGCCGACTGTACGCGCTGCTCGCCGAGTTGACGCAGTTCTACCATCGGTGCCTGCTGAAGACCAAGGAGGGTGAGCTTGCTCGCAAGTACCTCGCGGAACGCGCTCTTGATGGGAAGGTCTGCGAAGACTATCAGATAGGATATGCGCTGAACGGCGTTGCGAACATACTGAAGTGGGGGGAGAAATACGGCTATTCTCCGGCAGAGCTTGAGGCGGCTGGCGTAATACTTCAGGGAACTCGTCCCGGCGATCTTGGCTACCACCGCTTTTCCGGGCGGCTTATGTTCTCCGTCCGCGACAAGCAGGGGCGGGTGGTTGGCTTTTCCGGGCGTCAGTTGGTGGCGTCGAAGAACTCCGGGAAGTACGTGAATTCACCAGAGACGGAAGTGTTCAAGAAGTCCAAGATACTCTATGGCTTCGACAAGGCGGCCATGGCCATATCAAGGGCGGACAACCACGAGGTCATAGTGTGCGAAGGGCAGATCGACTGCATACGCCTGCAGACGTGCGGCTTTCCTAACTCTGTCGCCGGGCAAGGCACTGCGTTCACGGAAGAGCATGTGAAAATGCTTGCAAGGTCGGCTGACCAGGTGGCGCTCGTCTACGACGACGACGCGGCCGGGCACAAGGCCACGATCAAGTCCGCGCGCCTCTGTCTTGCGGCAGGGTTGCCGGTGCGCGTTGTTTCTCTGCCAGGGGGCGACGACCCAGATTCCTTCCTTCGGTCGCATCCTGCGGGCGACTTTAGGAGCCTCCTTGACGGTGCGGAGTCAATCATGTCGTTTCAGGTTCGCGCCGCGCGTGCGGTCGAGGCGAACCCAGGCTCGGTGGATGCACTTGCGCGCATAACGCGCGAGGTCATCAAGACCGTTGCGCAGTGCCCGAACGCGGTCGTCAAGGCAGCCATGGCAGGTGAGGCCGCAAGGCTGCTGAGCTTACCAACTGCCGCGCTTGCCGAGGAGCTTGCCAAGTTCGAGGTCGCAGCCGCCAGGCAGCAGAGAGCATCGGCGGCGAGCCAGAATGGATGGGAACCCGCTGACGAACGAGACGGCCATGAACCCACAGATCGGCTGGAGGCGACGGAGGTTCTCGGCGAGGATGCCGGCAAGGCCATTCCGCCGCCGCCGAAGGAACTTGCGCTCTGCGCGTTCCTGATGGCAAACGAATACGACAAGACGCTTGACGGCATGGCTGGTGAATACCTGCCTAGGCAGGCCTTCGCCAACGACTTTACGGCGCGTTTCGTCGAGACCTGGCGCGCGGAGGTGGCAAGCGGCGACGATCTTTTCGTTTCATTCGCCGATAGTGTTTCGCCGCGCGAGCGCACATGGTTCAATGAGATACTGCAGGAGACTGGCAAGTCCGCGTCCAGTCAGCTGGACGCGACGGATATCCTGCAGGACTTCGTGCGGGGCGTGTGGATCGATGCGCTGAAGCGCGCGCGCGGTGCGCTGCCGGCAATAGGCGATGCCGAGGCGGACATGAAGCGCATGCGGCTGACAATGGATTTGAAGCGCCTCGAAAGGGCGCGCTGGCATACGGCAAAAGACATCATAAGAGAGTACATGAAAGGAGAAAACTGAACATGGACCTGAAAGAGGCAACTAACAGAATCGCCGCGCAGGGTGAGCTCGTTGCGCGCATACGCGACGAGGTCGGCAAGGTGATAGTCGGGCAGGAGAAGCTTGTGGATCGGCTGATCCTCGCGCTTGCGACAGGCGGGCACATACTCCTTGAGGGCGTGCCCGGCCTTGCCAAGACGCTCTCGGTAAACACGCTCGCGAAGGCCACGGGGCTTGGCTTCAAGCGCATCTCTTTTACGCCTGACCTCCTGCCTGCCGATGTCGTCGGTACGCTCGTCTATTCGCCGAAGACCGGTGAGTTCACGCCGAAGAAAGGCCCAGTCTTCACGAACATGCTGCTCGCGGACGAAATCAACCGTGCGCCGGCTAAGGTGCAGTCTGCCCTGCTGGAGTCGATGCAGGAGCGTCAGGTGACAATCGGCGACGACACGTACCGCCTGCCGGAGCCGTTCCTCGTGCTTGCCACGCAGAACCCGATAGAGCAGGAGGGCACGTATCCGCTTCCAGAGGCCCAGGTGGACCGCTTCATGTTCAAGTGCCTCGTAGAGACGCCGTCGAAGGCCGATGAGCGCCGCATCATGCAGCGCTTTGCCGAGAGCGCTTCAGCCCCTGAGCCGAAGTCTGTGTGCTCCGTGCAGGACATCGAGGCCCTGAGAACGACGCTCAAGGAAGTGTATTGCGACGAGAAGGTTGGCGACTACATTCTCGACATCGTGTTCAAGACGCGCGAGAAGAGCGCGATGATCCAGAACGGCGCCTCGCCGCGCGCTACGCTTGCTCTCAACATGGCCTCGCGCGGCAACGCGCTGCTGCATGGCCGCGCCTACGCGACGCCGCAGGATGTCAAGGAGGTCGTGCACGATGTGCTGCGGCATCGCATTCTCCTCACCTACGAGGCAGAGGCAGAGGGCGTAACGAGCGACAAGATCATCGACAAGATTCTTGGCGAGGTCCCTGTTCCCTGATGAAGCATGGCTGACGTAAAAGAGCTGATGGCCAAGGTGGGGAAGATACGCATCCTCACCACAAGGCTGATCGACGACCAGCTGTCGGGCGACTACCACTCTACATTCAAGGGCCAGGGAGTTGAATTCGACGAGGTGCGCCCGTACCTCGTCGGCGATGATGTGCGTACCATCGACTGGAACGTTACCGCGAAGACCGGTGTTCCGTACATCAAGCGGTTCAGCGAGGAGCGCGAGCTCACGATCCTGTTCATGGTAGATGTCTCTGGCTCGCAGGGATATGGTTCGGTGAAGCGCTCGAAGATGGAGCTGGCGGCCGAGG
Source organism: uncultured bacterium (assembly GCA_902772905.1). GTDB lineage: Bacteria > Verrucomicrobiota > Kiritimatiellia > RFP12 > UBA1067 > UBA1067. Next base: position 13,866 of record CACYCL010000063.1, read on the forward strand.
TGACCGCGCTTCTTGCGCTTACTGCTATTCGCAACCAGGACAAGATAGGCCTTATCCTGTTCTCCGACAAGATCGTTAAGTACATTCCGCCGCGCAAAGGCCGCGACTCCGTCATGCGTCTGGTGCGCGAGGTGCTGGCGGCGGAGGACGAGGCGTCTGGCGGAACGGACATAGGCGAGGCTCTCAAGTTCCTGAACGGTGTGCAGAAGCGCCGCGCAGTGGTGTTTCTCGTCAGCGACTTCCTTGAGAGCGGAGTCGCCGGCAATGGGGCGCACCGTGCGTACGAAAGCCTTCTGCGCGCAACGGCGCGTCATCACGACATGGTCTGCGTGCCAGTCGGCGACCCGGCGGAGCGCGTCTTGCCGGATGTCGGGCTTGTGGAGCTGGAGGATCCAGAAACGGGCGAACTGGCGCTTGTGGACACTTCTAGCGCGAAGGTTCGCGCAGCGTTCGCCGCAGCCGCCGAGGCCGAGGAGGATGAGCTGCGGCGCTTCCTGCTCAAGACAGGCATCGACACAATGCCCATATCGACGGATCGTCCGTACATCGACGCCGTGCGGGCGCTTTTCAAGCGGCGCGCAAGGAAAAGGTAGGAAGATGGTCTGTACTTCGATAATGCTGGCGGTGGCGGTTCTTGAGATGAGCCGCAATGGAATAGACTTGAAGGTAGATTCCGACAGGACGAAAATCGACCCTGCAAGGAGCGTGTTCCTGCGCGTGGAGCTGAAGGTCCCTGCGGACAGGACAGCCGCTTTGCCGGATCTGCGCGATCGGGTAAAGGGCTTTTCGCTCGCGGAGGACTTCGTGGATGAGCCAAAGGTGATGAAGGACGGCTCCGCTGTTCTTGCCGCGAACTGGCGTCTCGTTCCGGAGCCGTGCGCCGCATCGTACAAAATTCGTCCGTTCGTCGTGAAGTCATCCCCCAAGATGATGTCGTACCAGTCAGACGAAGGCAAATACTCGTTCGCCGCAGGGCCTATTCGTTTCGACGTGCCCGATCCTCGGGAACCAGTGACCGGCGGAATGGAGACTGATCCAAAGAAGGATCTTCCCCCGCTCAGCTGGAAGCTTGTCGGCTGGGTCGCTCTTGCGGTTCTTTGCGCCGGTGGCCTGCTGGCTGGCGCATGGACGCTTGTCCGCTATGTCACCCGCCGCGTGAAGGAGCATCGCATGAGCCCTATTGAACGCGCATGGGTTGAGCTTGACAGACTGCTCAAGAAAGGCCTTCCCGGGCGCGGTCGATACAAGGACTTCTATGTAGAACTCACGATGGTTGTTCGGCGCTATGTGCAGCGCAAGTACGGCATTCGCGCTCCGCACCTTACCACCGACGAGTTCCTCTCCGAGTTTCGTGACGCAGGGCGAGGCAAGTGCGACGATCTCGCGAAGTTCCTGGAGTCTGCTGATCTCGTTAAGTTTGCCGGCGTGGAGGCAACGCCTGACATGGCTGACGGCGCAACGGAGTCGGCGCGAACTTACCTTAGGAGCGACGCTGAACTTCGTTCTGCATGAGCATCTGGCGCGGGAGCGATTTTTTTTTTACAAACCCCCTTGACGCAGTCACATGAGATTTGCTATAATTCCCACGTTTTCGGATACCCAGGTGGGTTTCGGGCATTGTGTCCGGGCCTAGGTAAAACCGGGCTCAATGAAAGTTGACCTGCAGGGGTGTTTGGAGACCGGTGAGCGGAGGTGTGAAATTCAAACCATCGATGCGAGCTGAATGGCATGACATGTGTGTCGACCGTGCTCACGCGGGTGCAACAAAGTGAGTCGGCAAGATACCGCCGGAATAAATGGATCAGCAGGGTAGCTCCTGTCGGAGGGGAAACGAAAGTTCGGGTCTCGGAAGGAATAAGCCAAAGGAAAAAGACAAACAATGAAGAAGCTCATGATTGCTGCCGCTGCTGCGGCGATGATCGGTGGTGCGCAGGCGGTTACTTGCGTTTCCGGCTATGTGAAGGATGAGTGCGGCGGTAAGGAACTTATCGAAGGCGCCGGCACTGCCCACAAGGTCGCTATTACGCTCAAGACAACTGCCATCAAGGGAAAGACCAAGAAGGTTCAGTGCTCCGATGGTGAGTGCACTTACTGGCGTCAGCAGGCCTCCAAGAAGGTCAACGGTCTTATTTGGGAGCAGCTTGACGACTGCACGGGTTGCGTTCCGTTTGGTGCCAACAGCGCTTTCTGGACTAATGACGGTGCCCTCGACGTTGAGTTCGCGATTGGCGTCGGTCTGATTGGCAACAAGGTCAACAGCAAGTCGATCGAGGCTTACGGTACGCTCGCCGGCGATGAGTTCGGTGAACTCGCGTGGGCTGGCTTCGGCTCTCTGGCTGGTGCCATCAAGAAGAACCAGTGCGCGGATGATGACTGCGTCCTGTACGTCAAGAGCATCTCTGGCGGTATCGCTGGTCAGCTCATCGCTCCGGAATGGGATTCCACCTGCTCCGATTGCGACCCGATCGAGTACGAGGGTTGCTGCGATGACATGCAGCTCGAGAACACGGCCGCTTATGGTACGATCAAGATCACCTACGATGCGGCTACCGCCAAGAAGGTTGCCCTCGCTGTGGATGCTGACGATCCTACCTCGTTCTACAAGATCCCGGCCGCCGCTGCTAGCGACATCGTGGTCAACGAAGTTGTCATCGAGGAGTAATCTTTTGGTGCGCAACGCATGAAAATGCGAAGGGGGGATGGTCAACCATCCCCCCTTCGTTTTTTTGCGAACGAACGCCAGTATTGAGGAGGATAAACTTGTGAAGCGCATCTGTATGTTTCTTGCGGTTAGCCTCCTTTTCTCAGGATGTGAAAAGGAGCCGGAATCCGCGTCGTCTGCTGTTGGGAAGGGTGCGCCTCAGGTGTCGGTGCAGACTGCAACCGCTAGTACGAATGTCATTCTGCATGCTAACGACGCTGTTGTCGTTCGCATCGATGGAAAGGATTTGACAAGAGGTGAAATTATTAGGAATGCAAAGGTCGCGCTTCAATTGAACATGAACAAGGCCAGAAAGACGAAGATTCGCAGGCGCGAGATGCAAATACTGGAAAGGAATTGCAGGGCTGCGGCCAACCGTGAGATAGCAAGGGCTGCGGTTGCCAAATATGTTCGCGACAGAAACTTGCCGGTTCCAACGAATCTGATCAAGCGTGTTACTCGTAGATTCGAATCTCAATATGGTGCCATGTCGCTGAAACTCAGGCGTCGGCACAACATAAAAGATCTCAAGTATATGTTGGGCAAGAACGCTTTTCGCATAGATGAGATGATCATGGAAATGGCTCTTTTTGAAGTCATGACCAACGACGTAGCCAATGCCGCCAACATTGTCATCTCGGATAAAATGGTAGCAGATCGCTTGAATCTCATCAAAAAAGCCAACGGGCGTGCTGCGGCTACAAACGAGCAGATTTTCGCAACTGCGACGAATGTCTGGAAGAAGATTGTCTCAAAGGAAATGACTTTTGAAGCTGCCGCTTCCAAGTTCAGCGAAGATGAATATGCTCAGATGGGATGTGAGTGGGGGTGCTTTACGCTTGATCAACTGGAAGACGAGGATGCGCTTCTGGCCTTGTTGCCAACAATCAAGACAGGAGACATAACGCCGCCCATTGAATCTGATGGAGGGCTTGCCATTCTACGCAAGGACGAGGATGACAACAGCAAGACGTATTCATTCTCGCGCGTGTTTTTCCGCCTGCCGTATTTTTACGACGAAGAGACGCCAGTGCAGGCTAGGGCCGTTTTGCATGAGCAGAAATGTGCAGAATTGATTAAGGCGACTATCAAAGACAATATAGACAAGCTTAAAATCGAATATCCGAATGGCACCAACATTGTCTGGAAGCTAACTGCTCAGGATCTTAAGTGATGGTTTCAGCGCTAATCCTTGCCGCAGCGTATTTTGGCCTGAATTTCAATCCGGCGGAGACGAATGTCGCCACGGAGTCGCGGATATATCCGATAAACCCTGTGACCTACCGCATGGTTCAGCCAGACGGAACGGCGAGGCTGTTTGAATTAACAGATGCGGAACAGGGCGTTTTGTCGGGTCCGAAGCCGTGGCTTGGCGTCGTCAAAGACCGTCGGATTGACATCTGGGCAGATCCAAAGTATACGGGAGGGAAGCTGCGGACGGCATTTACATTCATAGCCGGCAGGTTGAGACTGATGGTTCTTGATGGAACTAAGTATACGTTTGCAAAGGGTAGACCGCAGAGGGGTGATCTTGCTTCGCTCTTCCCAGAACGCAGGAAGCGGTCGTACGAAAAGAACTCCGCTGCCGACATCTGGCAAAGTGACGGAACGAGATTCCGGCTTTGGTTTGCAAGCCCAAACAGCGCTGGTATGTTATTTGCCGAGATTCTCCTTGTGCTTGTTTGGCTGTTGACGAAGACTAGGGGTTTTGTGCGTGTCGTGCTTGGGATTCTGGCGGCATGTTCGTCTTACGGGGTGTTGGCTACAGGCTCCCGTGGCGCCCTTGTGAGCGTTTTCGTCGGGTTGGTTGCCATTGCTGTGCCGCATGCCAGGAAACTGTTCACGCGGCGAGGCTTGCTGATTCTATTGTCCGGGCTGCTTGTTTTTGGAGCTGGCATTGGAGTTAGCGGCAAGGCTAGCCGCCTTGCCGATACGTTTTGCACCATTGATGGCGGCAACATGACGCGACTGAAAATTGCAAAAGCAGCAGTATGCATGTTCGCTGATGCGCCGGCGGGGTGGCAAGGCGGAGAGGTCCCGGGCAGGAATGCCTGTCTCAATTGGTATGTATTTGACGAAGCGCATAGTCTCAGGACGCATATCATGAGTCTTGCTGAGTGTGGCTGGTTTAAGGGCTTTGCATACGTTATGGCATGGGCATTGGTGCTGGTAGCCGGAGGAATTCTGGCTGTAGGCGGGAAGCCTCTGCTGTCTGCGCTTTGGATGGCGTTTGGTGTGGCAGGATGCTTCAATCCTGTTTACAGGGAGTGGGAAATCTGGATATTGCCGCTGGCGTCGCTGTGTGTGTTGCTCTTGCCTTGTGGACGCTTGACGTTGAAGCAGTGGCTCGTTTCTGCTCTTGCAGCGGCAATGTTGTCTTCGATGGCTGTCGCAGGGCTGGTGTTTGTGGGCAAGTCGCTGGAGCGTCCGACAAAGATTCCTGTGCGGTCATGTGGAAAGGCGACATTCGTAAATGGTGCAAATCCGCGAGTTTGGATCGTCGGAGACCCGTTGGTGATGGCAGGCAACGGCTTTCCTGGACGGGAAATACTTGCGCACTGCACTCGGAATCCCAATGTCGGAGCCGTGGCGTATGTATACGATGTTGACGATCTGCCATCAAAGGCGGATACGGTCATTGTCGCGGGAAGGAACGTGCCTGACTATCTTGAGGCTTATGCTGAAGGGCGAGCGTGCAATGCCTCTCGGCTACTGTTGCTTTCGCCATCCATTGGACCTGACGCGGTTCCAGAGCGGCTGGTCGACGAATCGAACTTGCTGTGGCTTGCCGGATCGTTGCTGGCAGTTCGCGAGCCTGCGTATGCGGCGAGACGGCCATGGGTAAAGATTGTTCCAGGCTGTGAACGGTACATCCCTGAATGGACAAGACTTATTTCGCAATAGAGCTGCCCGATTGATGCGGAGCGCAGCACGAAAATATGGTATAATACACACCGTCAGAAAACCAACAAATACAAATAGGAGTAATGACATGAGAAACGGTAAATTGGCACATGTGCTTGCGCTTGGCGCGTGCATATTGTTTGGCTGCGGCGAAGCAGTAGCCGGATATATTTCAACTCAGAAGGCTGTTGTCCCCGGCGTGTGGACGTCTGACTACGACGGTGCGCTCGAGTATACGGAGAAGAACAACATACCTATGCTCGTGTTCTGGGCGAATGCTGGGTGTTCGCACTGCGAGGGCATTGAGAGGGAAATGAACAAGGAGCCATTCCTCACATGGATGGCCGAGAACAAGCTCGTGATGGTCTTCAGCGAGAGCGACTCAAAAGTCAAGAAGTGGATCAAGCAGTACGCCAAAACCAAAATCAAGGATTTCCCGTATATGGCCATATACTGGCCTGAGAATACGCTGGGGGTGACGGTCCTTGAGGGCTTTAGCGCCTACAAGGGCAATATGTCGCTGTATGGCGCAAGCTCAAGGGATTCCAATATCAAGCAGATAATGGATACGGTCGCCTTCCTGCTCCCTGACTGGGATCCTTCTGGAAGTGTTACGCCGACCGACCCCGTGTACTACACGGTAACGTTCGTTGTCGATGCAAACAAGGGAACGGCTACGGGCAGCCTTTCGCAGAGCGTCGAGAGCGGCAAGGGCGCAACCGCGCCGACAGTTGTTGCCAAGGACGGCTGGAAGTTTGATGGTTGGGATACGTCGTTCAGCAAGGTTTCTGCAAATCTTACTGTCACTGCGAAGTTCTCGTCGACGACGGTCCAGCCAGAGCCGGATCCGGTATATTACACTGTCACTTTCGTTGTTGACGAGGAGAAGGGAACGGCTACGGGCAGCCTTTCGCAGAGCGTCGAGAGCGGCAAGAGTGCAACTGCGCCTACTGTTCAGGCCAAAGAGGGGTGGGAATTCGACGGCTGGGACAAGTCGTTCAGCAAGGTGACGGCGGATATGACTGTTACTGCGAAGTTTGTCGAGCCAGTTGAGCGAGACGAGGTTGATCCAGCTAAATTCTTCAAGAAGGCCAAGAAGCTTGAGGCCGTTGCATATGATGGTGGCGATTTGTTTGGCAAGGCGGCGATTACACTTGGCAAGTACAACGCGAAGAAGGGATACCTCAAGGCGTCGTTCAAGATAACTTCTTTTGGCGGCAAGCTGTATTCCAAATCGATAAAAGTGGTGCCTAACGAGTTTGGCGACATCCTTGATGTCGATGTTACATTCAAGTCGCCGATTAAGACGATGACATTCGATCTGGTCAACAACAACGGAGAATATGACATCATCGGCGAGGGCGACGAATATTCCGTCGAGACTGGCACTGTCGTCATTGGCGGTGCGCTTGAAAACGACGAGATGTTTTTCTCGGCCAGCTTCGATGACCTTGAGCCGGAGAATGACGACTACTATTTTGTTGTCGATGTGCCAATGGGAGCCGTTGCCACGGTGAAGAATGGCAAATCGCTTAGCTTTGGTTCGTCGCCAAAGATTAAGTACGTCCAGTACAAGGAAGATGGCTATCGCTGGTACGAGCTTGCGGAATACGATGAAGAGCGCTATCCGAACGCCAATGCCGTCAAGTTGACATACAAGCCCGCTACGGGTGCCTTTTCGGGGTCGTTTAAGATATACGCCTCTAATGAGATGTCCGTTGACGAAGGCAAGAAGCCTACGCTCAAGACATATACGGCTAAGTTCAGCGGCTATGTAGTCGATGGCGTTGGCGTCGGCACGGTATCCGTCAAGGTCGGGCGGAAGACCTACACCGGTGTTTGTTCGCTCGATTGAGGTTTTAGCCAGCAATCAGAAAGGCGAAGCCCTGCCGACTGAAACGCCAGTGCGTCAAAGTCGGCAGGGCGATGAATGAAGGGAGGGAGCAAAGTGAGATTGACGGCTGTGATTTTCTCTGCGGTCGCGTCTCTTGCGTTGTCGTCATCGGCAGCAGGCTTGCAGTCGATTGACGATGTGCGTGTCGATGCGCTTGTTTCCTCGCATTGGGGGCAGGGATTGGATACTGGCTACTCTAATTCCGGGCGTCCCTGTTTCAATTATTCCACGCCGAACAACTATCCATGCGGTTGCGTGGCAACGCCGATGGCGCAGCTTTTCAGGTACTGGAGATACCCTGCATCAGTCCAGGCGGGCACATCACGTTGCTTGGTGGATGGCTTGGAGACTCTGCTGCCCTATGGAGGTGTCGAGTATGATTACGATGCCATGCCTTATGTTGCCGCAGGGGCTAGCGAGTCATCGCGAGCAGCCATTGGCCGGCTGACAGCTGACTGCGCAGCGGCTCTTCATTCGATGTTTTACAGCGGTAGCACTCTTGCGTATGGAATGTTTGCGTTCGTGCAGCTGCGCGAGACATTCGGCTATTCCAGTTCGGTTGGTTATGTCCCTATTGAATCACGCGGTCCGTCTGCCGCGTTGGAGAACACGATAGTCGCCAATCTTGACGCAAAATGCCCTGTGATGATATCGTTGAGGGTCGAAGCAAATGAAAAGGCGCACCAGGCGCTGATTGACGGCTACGGATATCATGAAGGAAAGTTGTATTTCCACTTTAACCTTGGATGGTGCAATGTCCGTGGCGACGATGCGTGGTATGAGCTGGACAAAACCACGGATCAGGCGTCAGGCAGCTACTACAATTTGATAGAAGGGTTGATCTACAACATCTTCCCTGATTTCTCAGGGGACGTTCTTTCTGGGCGTGTGCTTGACGAATACGGCAACCCTGTGGCGAATGCAACTGTGCAGGCATTGCGAAATGGTGAGGTTGTGGATACTGCGCAGACCGATGGAAAAGGCATATATGCTTTCGTGCTGGATGGTGGTGCGACATACAAGGTTGTTTGCGAAGGTCATGCGCTCTCTGTATTCCTTCCCTCTTCTGCCAGTGCCAAGCTCCGAATCTCGGCGAAGGCGGACGGCAAGATATGGGCAGACCCGTTCAAGCCATCCTTCAATGTCGAGGGAACGCTTGGCGGCAGTTCCGGTAACGATATTGAGCTTTCTGGCGAAGTGAGCGCACTGGGAGCGTTCAATCCTTCCAAGGCCGGCAAGGGCGCGTTCCCGCACAGTGGCGCAGTGTATGATGAGCTGGGCAATCCCTGCGGAACGATGACTGTAAAGTTCACCAAGCCCTCAAAAGGCGTTTCGAAGATTTCCGCTTCGCTGAGACTTCTGGATGGAAAGACATATTCGTTGAAGGCCACACCTGCGGCTGTTGACGAAACGGGACCTGCCCGCATTGTTGGCGCGACAATAAAGAAGCTTGGTGTTTTTGATGTGCTTGAAGTTGGGGAAGAGGGATTCACTGCGGAAATAACCGCAGCAGATGGAACGAGGATGACTGCTGTTACAACCAATCTTTCCGAGGGGCTAGCACAGGGTGACTACAAGTTCTCTGTCAATGGTTTGCCTGCGGAGATCAACGGCCTCCCAGTTGTGTCTGAAATGTTGCCGGTTGATGTGGAGTTCACCGTCAACACGAAGGGAAAGATTTCCCTTGCGAAGGCGGCAAAACTCAAATACACCAAGGTCAAAGGGTCAAAGCCGGCAGTCTACGAGCTTGTCAGCGATACGTCCAAAGGCAAAACCAATCTTTCTGGCTTGAAACTGACTTATGCAGCTAAAACAGCTTCGATCAAGGGGTCGTTCAGTGTATATACTGACAATCCCGCAAAACACAAGATCAACAAGATATCGTTTACGGTAACGGGAATGGTTATTGGCGGCAAGGCGGTGGGGGTCGCAACGTGCAAGAAACTGGCTATATCCTGTCCAATCGTAATCGAGAAACTATAATTCACAGAAAAGGAAAGCAAATATCATGAATAAGTTGTTGATAGCCGCACTGATTCTCGGCTCCCTGCCGTGTCTTGCGTATGAATACAATGTCCGTATGCCTTCGACGGCTGCATGCCCACGTTGGAAAGGCGCGAAGGTCGGAGAGTGGACGATGGATTACGAGGCGGCGCGCTCGCAGGCCATTGCCGAAGGAAGAGGTCTCATCGTTTTCACTACGGGGTCGTGGTGGTGTCCGCACTGCGAAGCGTTTGAGGAGAAGGTCCTGCTTGGTCATGCGGCGCAGTGGCGCAATTACGTGCAGGAAAAGGGCTACTATCTTGTAATGCTTGACTTCCCATATCGTGGCCATGTTGACGACGCCCAGCTTTGGAAGAGTGCATATCCCGAATATGGCGATGGCTGGGGATTCCAGTGCTGGCTCTACGACGAAGATTATCTCGAAGAGAACGGCCTGACCAAGGAAGACGGTTTGAATGCCATCATGGACTTGTATCGACTCCAGAAGTCCCTTGCCCTTGATTCGGCATCCCCGGTGTCCATAAAGACATGGGATGGTTCCGAGGAGTTTACGTACGGCAAGGTTGGGTACCCGACGCTGATCGTGTATCTTCCCGATGGTTCCGAGGCGGGCCGTTTCTCCCCTGGTTCAACCAACCGCGAACCAGACGACGCATACAATTACGTCGTAGAGAAGCTGGACTCGATAGTCAGTGAAGCGCTTGAGGAGGAGTGTGGTCTTTGCTCCGATCCGGAGGCTTGGGGACTCTCAGGCAAAAGATCGGAAACATACCGTGGCTGGATTCATGACGCGACTGGCGTAGTGGGCACTTTCGAGACGAAAGTTGGAAGGAAGAATGCGCGCCGCGAGATAAAGATTTCCACGACGGTTGCCATTGCCGGCAACAAACGCAAGTTCAATGGAATCGGACAGGATTGCTGCATTGACACTGTTGTTCTGACCGGTGCTGGTCAGGATGGAGCCGCAATGGAACTTATGTTTGATGAGAACGGAGTGCGTGGCGACTACGTTGTCGGCGACAAGACGTTCACCGTAACTGGTGCGCGCGATGTTTTCAAGGCTAGGGATGCCGTAGCCAAGGCGCGCAGGAAACTGCTGGTTCCCGGCACGTGGACGTTTGCCATGGCAGTTACCAATGCTCCGTCGAGTCAGGCAAAGGGATATGGGGCGTTCTCGGTGCAGATCGCGAAATCTGGCGCAGCATCTCTTCGCGGCATCCTGCCGAACGGCACGTCTGCCTCTGCATCTGGAAAGGTGATTGTCGGCGACAGCGATGTTTATTGTCTTCCGATTTCTGTCGATGGAAAGAAGGGCGGTTTCGGCTGCTGCCTTTGGTTCAAGGATGGTTGGCTGTTCAATGTCACGGACATTCGTTCCTGGAATGTTGTCGGCAAGCAAGGTTTTGTGGCTGGCTGGCGGGCAATCTATTCGTCCGTTCCGGGCTTTGGCGCGATCAGTGATGAATTTGAGCTGGTTCTGCCGGAGGTGCCGGAAAAGATTGCTGGATATCCACTCGCGGTGGATCCAAGCGGAGATTCCATCACCGTCGTGAACAATAAATGGACTGGAACGGCAGACTCAAAGTTTAAAGTTGCGATGAATGCGAAAACCGGGATGCTTTCTGGTTCCATGAAATTCTATGTGGAAGTTCGCAATGGCGCTGTGCGGACGAAATCCTTCAAGGTGTCTGGAGTGCTGATTGATGGCACAGCGTACTGTTCTGCTGTGCGCAGCAAAGATGGTTCGTTGGCTGTGAGGGCATCGGCTTGCGATGCCTGTGAGGACTGATTTCATCTGTATAAACATAAAGGAGAACTAATAACGATGAACAAGTGCATTAAAGTGTCTATTGCAGCGGTTTCCGCAGCGTTCGCCACTGTCGTTGAGGCGAAGTCGTCTGGCGATGATTATACATCTGCGGCACAGGTTTACGATCTGACGATAACGGTTAAGACCACAGTGGCTCAGCGCGGCAAGCTGAAGAAGGGGCATCCTTTCGATTCGTCTACAGATGCTGTGACTTACCGCAAACAGGGCACTCAGAAGTGGTCAGGCCTAATCTGGGGATGCGACTGCGAGGCACTTGCGGGAAAGTGGGTGGTTGTTGATGACGAAGCTGGCACAGTGGCGGGATGTGTAATCTGGAGCAACGCAAAGCCGAACAACGTGCTCTTTATTGACGACATAAACTGGAGGCTGTTGAATGCCATTGACAAGAAGGGCGACAAGTGCGAGGGAAGCTGGACGATTGGCGATATGAGCAGCGATTCAGACGCATTTCTTTCGTTCGCCGGCTTTGGCACTCTGCAGATCGTCTACACTGCTCAGCCGTGTGAGGACCCCGAGCTTAACTGCACGAGTTATCTCAAGTCGATGTCTGGCAATGTTGCGGGCTGGATGCCGGCGCCGAGCTACACGACAGGAGGCAAGGAGGGCTCCTGCACGTTTTGCGGCGAATATGTTCCTGGCGAAGAGCCCACGGAGGACATGGCCACGGCGTGGGATTTCTGCCCATGTGAGGAGTATGCCGACATTGAGTTCACTGCAGTGTCGGGCACATGGTCTATCAAGTACAACGCGTCGTCTTCAAGGAAACTGAAGGAGAAGTCTTCGATTGTGGATGCAGTGAAGATGCCGGCGAATGTTAAGTCGCGCGTCCTGGATAAGATACACGACACTAGGGCGGGCAATTAAGTCGGTTTGCCGCACATGAAAAAAGGTGTGTTGCTGTGGGCTGCTGCGGGGCTTGCGCTGGTTGCGGGCGCTGTGGCTGTATGTTGCCTTTTGGCGGGCGGCGATAAGCCAGACGTCAGGCCAAGCAATGAGTCTCCGCAGCGCACGCCTCAGGTGTCGGAGTCAAGGGGCATTTCCGAGATCCGCGAACTAGTCCGGTCGCATGCGCAAAGAAGCGGCAGGGCGCAGCGGCAGTTCACGCGATTTGCCGGATTGGATTCATCCATGTTCGGCAATCTGCCGGCGGCTGACCGAAAGCTGTGTGAGGCGCTGCAAGAGGCATTGGATGCTGACGATGCCGAAAAGGCAATCAGCATCTCCGCAAAGCTGATGGCGTCCAACAACCCGGAAGTTCGGTCGCATGCCGTCGATGCGTTGGGGTGGTTTGGCGCCGAGGCGTTGCCGGAGCTCACAGTGCTTATGGGCGACACTGATGAATCCGTGGCGCAAAGCGCGATCAACGCATGGGAATCTGGCGTTTCCGAAATTGACGATGCGGCAGTGCGCCTTAAGATTTCCGGCATGGCAATGAAGGCGATTTTCTCCAGGGACGCATTGCAATCCATAGGTGCACAGTTCTCAAGCGCGGCGACAGAGCTTATTGACGCTGGTGGCGACGCGAATGACGCTTTTGACAAGCGCGTTGAAGTGGTTCAATCGGTTGTGGATATGATTGACTCGTCGAACTTGGCGCTGTCCGATGTGGGGCGTGAACTATATGAGGAGATAACCGGCCATGAATGGCTTAACATTGCCGAGGCCGAAAGGTATTTGGACGATCCAGACAACTATGAGCCGCCTGCCGAAAGCGAGGCGGATGAATCGAAGAGCTTGCCCGGCCAATGAAGCGAGTTGCCATATTATGCCTTGCAGGTGCGTCCTGCGCATTGGTGGCACTGTTGGTTGCGTTGAAAGTCGCCGACTCTCCTGATGGCGAGGCGCAGTCTCCTGATTCCAGCGAAGCAGCCCGCAGCCGCAGCTACATTTCGGAGCCGGCTATTAGACGCCAACCTGCAGCTCGTGGTGGGGTGGCGCGTCGTGCAAAGCCCGTCTTGGACTTCGGAGATGGCGACGATGACGCCGATGATGATTCTCGAACGCCGGCGGAACGGTCTTTGGCGGAGAGAATCGAGAAGGCGCTTGACGAAGAGGATCTAAAGGCGGCGCTCGCCTGTGCCGACGAGGCGCAGAGATGTGGAGTTGCGGATATCCGGCAGGCAATGATTGACACGCTTGGATGGTTTGGCGGGAACGCATTGCCGGAACTTGTTCCGTTTCTGGCCGATCCAGACGACGACGTGCGCGAAAGCGCCCGTGGCTACATGACAATGTCGCTTTCAGACATGGAAAACGATGCCGATCGCATAGGTGTCGTTGAGAGCGTCATGAAGGTTCTTGATGACGAGGATTTTCTCGAAGAGGTGTCTGGCGAATATATAGGCATTGATGAGAAGCTTGCCGTCGAATCTATCATGCGCATAATATCCGCTGATGGCTCGCCAAATGGCGTGGAGAAGGCAAAGGAGGCATACGAGTTCGTGACAGGAGACGAGTGGACGGACGCGGCTGCGGCGGCACGTTGGATTGCAGAGGAGTACGAACCGCCGGAGGCCCTTTGAAATGTTTACGCAAGGCCGCATCAGAGTCATAGCCCTTGCGCTCGCCGACGTCGTGTGCGTCGCCGCAGTGTGGGGTGTTGTAGTATGCGGATATTGGGTGCTTGGCGCTTTCATGCGCGCTCACGGGTGGCCGGAATGTCCCTGGGGAGGATACGACCTTGTTGAATATGTGCGGTTCTTGCCTGTTGCCGTCTTTTTCGTCTGCGTAAACGCCGCGTTCGGCCTCTACCACGGAAGTTGGATGTATCCGTCCGCGCCGCTTAGCCCTGTCGAGGAGTTTCGCCGCCTGTGCATTTCGTCGCTTCTTACCCATTCTGGTGTCATTGTCTATCTTGCTGTGGCCTATCAGACAACGGAGAGCCACATCTCGCGTACGGTGTGCATCAGTTCATGCCTTGTGGTAGCGGCGTTTGCTCAGTCTTTTCGAAATTGGATGCGGCTTGCCCTGCGCTGGCGCAAGGTCGGACAGATCCCCGCAGTTCTCGTGGGGGCGGGTGCAGCGGCGCATAGTGTCGTCGCTGAACTGGATGGCGACCCCTATACCGGAATTCGCATAGTTGGCTATTTCGCAGGGACAGATCGAATGGGGCGCAGGCGGAGGCGTCAGATATGGGACGAGCGCGACTTTCAGGAGCGCGGAATCCCCTATCTCGGTACTTTGCGCGACATAGTCCCGTTGTCCAGGAAAATGGACGTCAAGATGCTGTTTGCCTGTCATGACAATCGGTTGTTCCGCGCTCAACTCGACGAATTTTCGGCTTGGTTCACCTATATCGACTACATTCCGGCAGACAGGGCGTTTCCTATATTTGGTGCTCGTGCAGTGAGCTTTGGCGGTCTCGGCGGGTTGGAGATGATCAATCAGGGGCGTATGAAAGTCAAGCGTTTCCAGAAGCGCGTTGTGGATGGCGTGCTTGCTGTCATTGCGTTTGTCGTGTTTCTTCCGGCGTTTGCCATTATACCTTTGCTGATAAAATTGACGAGTCGTGGTCCGGTGTTCTACAGGCAAAGGCGCCTTGGCATTGGCGGTCGAGTGTTCCATATCTGGAAGTTCCGGTCGATGTATGTTGATGCAGACGCTCGGCTTGGGCGCATTCTTGCCAGCGACCATCGCCGCAAGGTGGAGTGGGAGGCGAACTTCAAGCTCACGGGCGATCCTCGCGTAACGCCGTTTGGCAAGTTGCTCCGCAAGACGTCGCTAGATGAGCTGCCTCAGTTGTTTAACATCTTTGCTGGCGACATGGCACTCATAGGACCTCGCCCGATTATCGACGAAGAAGTTCGGTACTATGGTGACGTGTATAGGGTGTTCTCGTCGGTTCGCCCTGGCATCACCGGACTTTGGCAGGTTTCCGGCCGCAGTGACACAGGCTACGTGCGCCGCGTGGCGCTTGATACTTACTATGTCCTGAACTGGTCTCCGTGGCTTGATTTGTGGATACTCGTGCGCACGGTGCTTGCTGTGCTTCTAATGCGTGGCGCACGATAATATTGACACCCCCCCCTTGCGCAACGGGATTAGATTTGGTACAATACAGACATCAGCAAAAAAGGAGTTGAACAAACTATGGCAGGAAAGCTTGAAGAACGTGTCAAAGAAATCATCGTGGAGCAGCTCGGCGTCAATCCCGAGCAAGTGACGACGGATGCGTCGTTCATCGATGACCTTGGCGCGGATTCTCTCGATTCAGTCGAGTTGATTATGGCGTTTGAGGAGGAGTTTGGCGCGGCGATCCCGGAGGAGGACGCCGAGAAGCTCACGACAGTCGGCAAGGTTGTCGAATGCCTCAAGGCGAAGGGCTACGGCGACGATGGCTCTGCGCCTGCGCAGTAATTCGCGTATGCGATAGACGACAGGAGAGCACTGGTGGGCGCCGGTGTTCTCTTTCGTTTTCATTGAAGGGCTGGTATGTCTAGCGTGAAGTTTCTCAAGGTGAAGGGGTCGTGGCGCGAAGTCGCAGACGCGGCGCGCACGACGATCCGACAGGAAGAAGGCTCTGGCGAGCCAAGCGCAAGGTGGAAGAAGCGTATTCTTCTGGCCGAGCACTCGCCCATCAGAAAGCTGTGCTTCAACTGGAAGTGGCTAGATCTTCCATATTGGGTGTCCGTTCACATAGTTCGCCACAAGTATGGCATCGAGCACTTTGTATCGACGCAGCGCACCGACCGCACAGGGCAGGATCGCACTGCCGCCCGTCAGGATGCGCCCGTGATGCACGAATGTTTCGCCAATGCCCAGGCGGTGATGTTCATTTCAAGGCGGAGGCTTTGCGGTCAGGCCAGCCCCGAGACGCGCGCCGCATGGCGCCAGGTTGTTGATGCAATTGCCGAGAAGGAGCCTGAGGTTGCGTCCTGCTGTGTGCCGGAGTGCGTCTATCGAGGGTTCTGTCCAGAGTTCAAGCCGTGCGGATTCTTCGGCACTCCCGCATATGAGAAGGCGCTTGCTGCCTACAGGAACGTGCCAGCGGCGAATGTGGGTGCGAAGTGAGCGCGGGCGGGAAACATGGCAGCCGTAGCCTCGGGCTCGCGGGCAAGATTGTAATTGCGATACTGGCAGGTGTGCTCATCGGGTTCGCCAGTGCGAAGTGCGGCTATTCTGGCGACGTGCTGATGCGCATTCTGAAGACGTTCAACGTGTTCTTTGCGCAGGTGCTTCGCTTCATAGTGCCGGTGCTGATTCTCGGGCTTGTCACTCCTGCGATTGCCGATGCCGGAAGGGGTGCTGGGCGGTTGCTCGTCTCTGTGATGGTGTTTTCCTATGTTTCTACGTGCGTCGCGGCGGCGTTCGGCTATGTTATGTCAGGCACTCTTCTGCCGCACTACATAGCGAAAGGCGCTTTTGCCGCAGTGGGCAACGGCAAGGCTTTTGTGCCGTTCGTGGACCTGAAGATAGCGCCCGTCTGCGATGTGCTTACGGCGCTTGCGCTCGCCTTCATGGTAGGCGTTGGCATTGTCCTTACGAACGCCACGGCGGTGAAGCGCGGTGTGGACGAGTTCGCCGGCATAGTCAAGCTTGCGATTGAGAAGGCGATCATACCCGGGCTTCCCGTGTACATCATGACCATGATTGCCGAACTCACAGCTTCCGGCAAGATCGGCGCGATGGCTGGCACGATGTTCAAGGTGATCGGCACTGGCTGGGCGCTTACGTTAGTGTTCCTCGTGTTGCTTTATTCCCTGGCAGGATTGGTGTCGGGCAAGAATCCCGTCAAGGCGCTCTACAACATGCTTCCCGCGTATCTGACGGCTCTGTCCATTGCATCGTCTGCGGCGGTCATCCCCGTTACGCTAGACTGCTGCGAGCGTAACGGAATCTCGCGCGACATCCGCAACTTCGTAGTGCCGCTGTGCGCCAACGTGCACATGGTTGGCAGCGCGATTAAGCTGATGGCGTCGTCATATGCCGTGACGATCATATACGGAATCGACCTGTCGGCATCGCAGGTCGTGCATTTCACGCTTATGTTCGCCATAGCCGCCGTTGCCGCGCCTGGCGTTATGAGCGGGGTGCTGATGGCCTCGCTTGGCTTCGTAGAGTCGATATTCGGATTCACGGCTGATCAGATTGCCGTCATGATGACGTTTTACATGGCGCTTGATGGCTATGGCCCGGCTGCGAATGTCACTGGCGACGGTGCAATAGCGATGCTGGCCGACCGCCTGTTCGGCGCGCGCAGACAGTAAAAGAGTGCCTTTGTGAAGGGGTGATTCTAGGGCCTAGGAGGGGGTTTTCGAGTCAATGGATGGATGTGCGAAAGCTGAACCATTGACGGCGCGAAGTGCAACCTTGCACTTTCGCGAGTGCATCCGATGCAAGTTGCCGAGTGCAACCTTGCACTTTCGCGAGTGCAAGGCTGCACTTTCGCGTTTC